>JALSVQ010000141.1 GCA_027073495.1 Flavobacteriaceae bacterium
TCTCCGTTGGAGCAAATCTAGCAATGGCATTTATGCTTGCTGTAGAACAAGAATATGACGAATTGGCTTATGCCGTAAAACACTTCCAAGATACCGTAATGCGTTTACGCTATTCTTCGGTGCCAACTTTGATTACCCCAAGAGGTATGACCTTTGGAGGCGCATTAGAGATGAGTATGCACGTAGATAAAGTAGTAGCTGCTGCAGAAACATATACAGGACTTGTAGAATTTGGAGTAGGAATTATTCCAGGAGGAGCAGGAACTAAAGAAATGACCAAACGTGTTGCAGATTTATGGGTTAAAGATGATGTTAAACTCAATCGTTTACGTGATGCTTTTATCAATATAGCAATGGCAAAAGTGAGTACTTCTGCTTACGAAGCTTATGATCTAGGTTTTTATCAAAAAGGAAAAGATGTAGTTGTAGTTAATGAACTTCGTCAGATAGCAACAGCAAAACGCTATGCCTTGCAAATGCTTGAAGATGGTTACATACAACCTGTACCTCAAAAAGTACAAGTTATGGGGCAACAAGCACTAGGAATGTTCCTTGTTGGTACAGACAGTCTTGAAAAAGGAAGATACGCTTCAGAACACGATAAGAAAGTAGCAAATAAGCTGGCTTATATTATGGCAGGAGGTGATATTTCTGAACCACAATTGGTTTCTGAATCGTATTTACTAGAATTAGAACGTGAAGCCATTTTGAGTTTGTTTACCGAGCCAAAAACATTGGAACGTATCCAACATACTTTAAAAACAGGGAAACCACTTAGAAATTAGACCTATGGACTTCTAGACACTAGACGTATGACACAAGTTGAAAAACATAATTTTAAAAAACTATTGATTTGGAAACAAAGTTTAGAGCTCGTTTTTGAAACGTATAATGTAACTAAAAATTTTCCTGCAGAAGAAAAGTTTGGGTTAGTAAGTCAATTGAACCGATGTTCAGTTTCTATACCATCAAATATAGCAGAAGGAAGTAGTAAAAGTTCTAAAAAACATTTCAAAATATTTTTAGAGACAGCTCTAGGTTCAGCTTATGAATGGGAAACACAAATAATTTTAGCTAAAGGGCTAAATTATATAACAAAGGAAAAATTTAATCAGTTAGAAAAAAACATTAATGATATTCAAAAAATGATATCATCATTTAAAGATAAAATATAAATCAAAGTGATATTAGTCTAAGGTCTAGGGTCTTTTAATCTAATATCAAAAAAGTAGCGATATGAAAACAGCATATATAGTAAAAGGTTTTAGAACAGCAGTAGGAAAAGCTCCAAAAGGAACATTCCGTTTTAAAAAACCAGACGAATTAGCGGCAGAAACCATTAAATATTTAATGAGCAAAGTGCCCGAATTAGACAAAGAACGCATCGATGATGTGATTGTGGGTAATGCTATGCCAGAGGCAGAACAAGGACTTAATATTGGTCGATTAATTGCACTTATGGGATTAGATACAGATAGTGTACCAGGTGTTACAGTCAATAGATATTGTGCCTCAGGATTGGAAACTATAGCTACAGCAGTAGCTAAAATACAAAGTGGTATGGCAGATTGTATCATTGCAGGAGGTGTAGAGAGTATGAGTTATATTCCTATGGGAGGTTATCGTCCAACACCAAATTACAATGTAGCAGTTCAAGGGCACGAAGATTATTATTGGGGAATGGGACTTACTGCAGAAGCAGTAGCCAATCAATTTAATGTCTCACGTGAAGACCAAGATGCTTTTGCATTAGAGTCGCATAGACGAGCTTTGGCGGCCATTGATAATGGTACTTTCAAAGATGATATTGTACCAATTACAGTAGAACAAATTTATATTGATAAAGATGGTAAACGCAAAACAAAAGAATATGTAGTCGATACTGATGAAGGACCTCGTCGTGGTTCATCTATAGAAGCTTTAGCACGTTTACGTCCCGTTTTTGCTAATGGAGGATCTGTAACGGCAGGAAATTCATCACAAATGAGTGATGGTGCTTCATTTGTATTAGTTATGAGTGAAGAAATGGTAAAAGAACTTGGTGTAAAACCAATGGCAAAAATGCTTTCTTATGCTGCAGTAGGAGTAGAGCCACGTATTATGGGAATAGGTCCTGTTAAAGCCATTCCGAAAGCATTAGAAAAAGCAGGATTAACTATTGCAGATATTGATTTATTTGAATTGAACGAAGCCTTCGCGTCGCAATCACTTGCTGTAATTAAAGAGTTAGGTTTAGATAAAGAAAAAGTAAATGTAAACGGAGGAGCTATTGCCTTAGGGCATCCACTTGGATGTACAGGTTCTAAGCTGACTGTACAAGTATTGAACGAACTGAAACGCCGTGGAGGTAAATATGGTGTAGTGACTATGTGTGTTGGTACTGGTCAAGGTGCTGCTGGCGTATATGAATTATTAGATTAAAATATTATTTAGATAAAATATTATGGAAACAATAAAAGGAGGAGAATTTTTAGTAAAAGAAGTAAAAGAAATTTTTATTTCGGAAGAATTTACCGAAGAGCAGTTAATGATGCGTGAGGCAGTAACAGAATTTATAGACCGTGAAGTTTGGCCATTGAAAGACCGTTTTGAACAGAAAGATTATGCATTAACCGAAGAATTAATGCGTAAAGCAGGAGAGATGGGCTTATTAGGCGTTTCAATACCTGCTAAATATGGTGGTATGGAAATGGGATTTGTTTCAACAATGTTGGTTACAGATATTATCTCTGGAGCAACAGGTTCTTTGGGAACGGCATTTGGAGCGCATACAGGTATTGGTGTTATGCCAATATTTCTTTATGGTACAGAAGAACAACGCATGAAATATTTACCAGACTTAGTCTCAGGTAATAAATTTGGAGCATATTGTTTGACAGAACCTGGATCAGGATCAGATGCTAATTCAGGTAAAACTACTGCTACTTTGAGTGATGATGGCAAGCATTATCTTATCAATGGTGCTAAGATGTGGATATCAAATGCTGGTTTTGCTGAAATTTTTACAGTTTTTGCACGTATCGGTGATGATAAAAATATCACTGCTTTTATTGTAGAATATGATAAAAATAATCCTAATGGAATCACATTAGGTGAAGAAGAAGGTAAATTAGGTATTAAATCATCATCAACACGTCAAGTATTCTTTAATGATACCAAAGTGCCTGTAGAAAACATTCTATCAGAACGTGATGAAGGTTTTAAAATAGCATTGAATGCACTGAACGTAGGACGTATTAAGTTGGCAGCAGCTTGTTTAGATGCAGGAAAACGTGTGATTACAGAGAGTATAATTTATGCTAATGAACGCAAGCAGTTTAAAACACCAATAGGACAATTTGGAGCGATACAATATAAACTTGCAGAAATGGCAACAAGTACTTTTGTAAGTGATGCGGGTAGTTACCGTGCAGCTAAAGATGTAGAAAATTACATAACTTATCTTGTTGATAATAAAGGAATGGAAGAGCACGAAGCAGAGCTTAAAGCTTTTAGTGAATATGCTATTGAAGCAGCAATTTTGAAAGTATATGCATCAGAAAGTGCACAGTTTGTAACTGATGAGGGAATTCAAATATTTGGAGGTATGGGATTTTCTACCGAAATGCCTGTGGAATCTGCTTGGCGTGATGCACGTATAACACGTATTTACGAAGGAACTAATGAGATAAATCGTTTGTTGACTATAAGTATGTTACTTAAAAAAGCAATGAAAGGAAAGATTGACTTGTTAGGACCTGCAACCGAAGTAGGAAAAAGTTTGATGGCAATGCCTTCTTTTGATAAACCTGATTTTTCAGAACCAATGAGTGAAGAATTAGCTATGATTAAAAAACTTAAAGATGCATTTTTAATGCTATCGGGTAAAGCAGTACAGACTTTTGGTATGGATTTAGGCAAAGAGCAACAGCTTGTTACACTTGCTGCTAATGTAATGATTGAAATTTACATGGCAGAATCTGCTATTCTTAAAGCGAAGAAAGTAGCCAAAGAAAGTCGTTATGCTATGGCTTCATTGAACTTGTTTAATGCTGTTCAAAAAATAGAAAAATATGGCAAAGAGGCTATTATGTATTTTGCTTCTAGCGATGAACAACGTATGATGTTGATGGGCTTGAAACGCTTTACTAAATATACCAATATGCCTAATCCTGTACAATTACGTAAAATAATTGCAAAAGAATTATTAGAAGCAAATAAATTTTGTTTCTAGTCAAAAATAGTTTTTGATTATTATTCAATAAAAAACCGATAGCATTATTTATGTTATCGGTTTTTTTATAATATGTTGTGGGATAAAAATTATTTCAAATGTTTATGTGCACGATATGAAGAACGTACTAATGCGCCACTTTCTACATGTCTAAAACCTAATTCCAATCCTATTTGTTCGTATTTTTTGAACTGCTCAGGTGTTACAAAATGCTTTACTGGTAAATGCTTTTTACTTGGTTGTAAGTATTGTCCAATGGTTACAATATCAACTTTGGCAGCTTTGAGGTCATGAAGTGTTTGTATTACTTCTTCTTCAGTTTCACCAAGACCAAGCATAATACCTGATTTTGTTCTTTTTTGTCCACTTTCTTTGATGTATTTAAGGACTTCAAGGCTACGGTCATATTTGGCTTGTATTCTTACTTCACGTGTCAAACGTCTTACTGTTTCGAGATTGTGAGAAATAATTTCTGGAGCAGCAGCTACCAAGCGATCTATGTTTGTTTTGTTTCCTTGAAAATCAGGAATCAGAGTTTCTAATGTTGTATTTGGGTTTGCTCTGCGTATGGCCTGTATGGTTTCACTCCAAATGATAGAACCACCATCTTTGAGGTCATCACGGTCTACAGAGGTGATTACTGCATGTTTTATATGCATTAGTTTTATAGAACGTGCTACTTTTTCGGGTTCTTCCCAATCTACAGTTTCAGGACGACCTGTTTTTACGCCGCAAAAACCACAAGAGCGTGTACAGATATTCCCTAGTATCATAAAGGTAGCTGTTCCTTCTCCCCAGCATTCTCCCATATTAGGGCAACTACCACTGGTACAGATGGTATTGAGATTGTATTTGTCAACTATGCTACGGAGCTCAGTGTATTTTTTTCCTGTAGGGAGTTTTACACGAATCCATTTTGGCTTTTTTATGGTAGTATTTGTACTCATTTAATGTCTTATTGAATGGCAAAAGTACAAATTTTTATTGATACCAATTGTTAATAGAAATGATTTATATAGCCAAATTATTTAAAACAAAAGAGCCTCAAAAAAATTAATTTCTGAGGCTCTAAATCAAACAAATAGTTTGAACATGAATATTGTTATCTGTAGATGAAATTTACGAATTCACCTTCAGGATTTTTTAATGTTATTTTGAGGTATTCATTTGTTTTTCTATTCTTTATCAATGTTGCTACATCTTCTATCGAATAGATGTTTTGTCCATTTATTGCTGTTAAGACAAATGCTGTTGTAATACCACTTTGTTTAAGAACACTATTGTTAATACTTGTTATCTTTACGCCCTGTTCCTTTTTGTACTTACTTAAGTTCTTGATAGTAATACCTAGACTTGGGATGTAAGTTTCATCATTTTCTGATAACGTAACCGTTGTCTCTAAGCTTTTGCCATTACGCAGATACGAAATTGTTACTTCATCATTGGGCTTCTTGGATTTCAAATAACCTAACAAAGCTGCAAATGTATTAATTTTTATAGTATTAATCGCAATAATTATATCATTTTTTTGCAAATTTGCTAAATCAGCTGCTTGATTGGGTGTTACTTCTGTAATCAAAAAGCCTTCCGTTTGCGAAATGTTTAATTGTTTAGCTATAGAAGCATCAAGTCCTACGCCTTTTACACCAAGTATAGCACGCTGAACATGACCGTATTCTAAGAGGTCTTCAACTGTTTTCTTTACGATATTTGATGGTATGGCAAATGAATATCCAATGTATGAGCCGTTACCAGAATATATCATCGTGTTTATTCCTACCAATTCACCGCGAGTATTGACCAACGCACCTCCACTATTACCAGGGTTTACCACAGCGTCCGTTTGAATGAATGAGTCGATATTTTTACTTCCTTCAAGGTCTCTACTTTTTGCACTAACTATTCCTGCAGTGACTGTAGTATTGAGGTTAAAAGGATTTCCTACTGCAAGCACCCATTCGCCAATTTGAATATTGTCTGAATTAGCAAGGCTTACACTCGGTAAGTCTGTAGCGTCAATTTTTAATAAAGCAATATCTGTTTCGATATCTTTTCCTATGATTTGTGCTTTATACGTTTTTTTGTCACTAAGGGTTATTTCAAGTTCATTAGCACCTTTTATTACATGATTATTTGTAATAATATAACCGTCAGGAGAAATAATAACTCCAGAACCTGTACCTTCTTGTTTGAGCATTTTGCTAGACTGCTGTCTTCCAAAATAGATGTCATACGGATTGTATTGCTGTACATAGCGCGTATTGCGTACGTGAACAACAGCAGGAATAATTGATGCGGCAGCATCTTTAAAATCTAATCCAACAGCATTCCGCTCTTTGCTGGCTACATTGTTGTTTACAAAAATAGAATTACTTTTGCTGTCATTTTTTGCTGTTTCTTGAATGTTTACAGTACTGTTTTTTTCTAAAGCATTACTATTGGTGCTGTATTTTTGGAGTCCAAAAACGACCAAACCTCCTAATATAGCAACGGCAAATAGTTCTAAAATTCGTTTCATTGTAATGGGTTTTTAATTAAACTGAATGCTATAACTGGTTAGTTTTATAATTCAAAATTAATACATTTATGACCGCTAATAATGCTTTTAACGTTACTTTAACTGCTAAAATTCTGTTAAAAATGTATCTTTGTTTTATGATCTATATCAAAAATAAAAATCTTACGCTTCGTAGCATAGCAACCGAGGATATTGATTTTCTCTTTCAAGTAGAAAATGATTCGAAGTACTTTCATTTGAGCGATAGTTATGGTCCTTATACGAAACAAGAATTATTAGGCTATATTGAGCAAGCTAAGCTATCTTTGGCTGTTTCCAAGCAATATCGTTTGGTCATTTGTACGCCAAAAGATATGCCAATTGGTTTTTTAGATTTATACGGTTATAATAAAACGGATCAATCAGTAGGCTTGGGAATTATTATTTATGATAAGCAATTTCGTAGACAAGGTTATGCCAAAAATGCTATTGATTTGCTACAACAATGGGTTTTTAATACAGGAATGATACAAACCCTTTTTGCAGATGTTTTGGCAACTAATCAAAATAGTTTACTTTTGTTTCAGTCTTTAGGGTTTAAGCAATATAAAACTATTCCAAAATGGAATCCTTATCTTAAAGAGTTTAAACAAATGATTTGTTTAAAGTTTGAATTTAATTTATAATAAATGAAAAAAATTAGTGCTTTAGTTTTTCTAGCAATTTTAGCCATAGGAGGATATTCTTACATTAAAATATTTAAAAGTAATGTACGTATTAATCAAACGGTATCGCTTTATTTTCCTGCTAAACAATCCTTAGAAGTATTGGAAGATAGTTTAAAACCATATCTGAAAGACATGAAATCTTTTGACTTATTAGCTGGACAAAAAAAACTGATTCATCCTCGAGGTGGATATTATACTATAAAACCAGGAATGAGTAATAATGCATTAGTCAATATGTTTCGCGCAGGTTTACAAAAGCCTGTAAAAGTTACATTCAACAATCAAGCTACACTTAAAGCATTAGCAAAACGTATTGCTACACAGCTTGAATCTGATGAAACGGCACTTTATAACACATTTACAGATGCTTCTTTTTTAGCTGAAAACGGATTTAATAAACATACAGCCATTAGCATGTATTTGCCGAATAGTTATGCTATGTATTGGACGGTGTCTCCAGAAAAATTTAGAGCAAAAATGCTTCGAAATTATCGTAAATTTTGGAATAAAAAACGTTTGGATAAAGCAAGAAAACTAAATTTATCTCCAGAGCAAGTAATAACATTAGCAGCAATAGTAAATGCGGAAACTGTTAAAGCTGATGAACGCCCACGTGTAGCAGGAGTGTATCTCAATAGGCTCAAAAAAGGTTGGCCGTTAGAAGCAGACCCTACTATCAAATATGCACTGATTCAAAAAATAGGAAAAGACACGATTATACGAAGAGTCTTAAATAAAGATAAGTTAATTGACTCTCCATACAATACATATAAAAATGTAGGTTTACCACCAGGACCAATTAACATGCCTGACATTTCTTCAATAGATGCCGTGTTGAACGCTGAAAATCATAGTTATATGTTTTTTGTAGCCAGTGTAAAACGGTTAGGTTATCACGAATTTTCAAAAACATTGGCACAGCATAACCGTTATGCACAAAAATATCACGATTATATCAATAAGTTAGGAATTAGACGCTAAATGAAACTTTGGATTCTTGTTTTCTGTTTTTGTTTCACAGCGCTTGTAGCTGCACAAATACAAGTACAAGATACTATTAATTCAGTTGATACTAAACGTTTTAGAACTGTAGTTTGTACTGAAGCTGCAGTTGCTTCAGTTACACTCGTTGGGCTTAATAAATTGTGGTATAGTGGCTACCCACGAAGTAAATTTCATTTTATCAATGATAATAATGCTTGGCTACAGATGGATAAAATGGGGCATTTCTCTAGTGCTTATTATATGGGGTCTTTAGGAGCTTCTACGATGCAATGGGCACCAACATTACAGTATGATAAGCATAATAATTTTCAGTTTAAAGTATTGTATTTCTAATTAACTGAAAATAAGCACACCTTATTTTGTTAAAATATTCAAAAAAAACCTTTTTTATTTAAAAAATGGTCTTATGTTTGCACGCTCAATTAAAAATATGATAATTTCTATATAAGAAATGACATTAATATTGAATTAAATGAAAAAAACGGCATACATAATAGTAATACCTATAATTACTTTGGTAATCAATACTGCATTTATGAGAACGCTAGCTTCTTTAGATGTAAATGTTGAGTCTGAATCAAGAGGAATTTGTACTGTGCCTTCTCAAGAAGAAGCCTTTCAATTAACTTTAGGTAAATCTTTTGTTGGTTTTAAAGAAGCATTGGGCTTTAAAGAGTCTCAAGGAAAGTATTATATGGTTAATACATTGGGTTATTTAGGAAAATATCAGTTTGGTTCATCAGCTTTGCGTTTTTATGGCTTGTCTAATACCGCTGATTTTCTTCGTAATTCAGCATTACAAGAGCGTGTTTTTATACTTAATTGTGCTTACAATAAATGGACATTACGAAAGGATATTCAACATTCTGTAGGGAAGCGAATGAACGGTGTATTAATAACCGAATCTGGCATATTAGCAGCTGCACATCTAGCAGGAGCAAGGGGAGTTAAAAAATTCTTACGTTCTTTTGGGAGATCGGAAGCTAGAGATGCTTATGGATCAAGTATTACACACTATATGAAGCGTTTTGGAGGTTATGATACTTCTTGGTTAGTAGCCCAAAAATCTCCTCACTTATAAAGTTTTTTAGTCTTTTTGAATAATAAATATTGCAGGGCGTTTGTGCAGTGCAACAGTTATTTTTTTCCAAGTACTGATAGTGTATGTTTTTATCCATTCTGTTTCTAAGCTAATGTCTATAGCAATACATAATCTTGTGTTGCCTTGTAAACTACTTTTTAACTCGTTAAATAGCTTTTCATTGCGATAAGGAGTTTCTATGAATAATTGTGTTTGATTGCGATCAAAAGAAAGTTTTTCATAGAATTTTATAGCTTTTTTTCGTTCCGTACTCTCAATTGGTAGGTAGCCATTAAATGCAAAATTTTGTCCATTCATCCCAGAAGCCATTAATGCCATAAATATGGAAGAAGGACCAACAAGTGGTGTGACTTTTATATTTTTTTCATGAGCTAGTTTTACAATCACAGCTCCCGGATCTGCTATGGCAGGCAATCCAGCTTCTGATATTAAACCAATGTTTTCTCCTTGATCTATAGCATCGAGATAATGTTGCATCTCATTATCTTTGGTAAATTTATTTAGAGGATAAAGCACAAGCGAATTTTGGGCTTTACTAGGTGTTATTTTTTTAATAAAACGACGCGCAGTTTTTTCATTCTCTACAATGTAATGTGTGATATTTTCAATCGTTTTTTTTACAGAAATAGGAAGTACTTCTAGCGGCGCATTGTCACCTAAGGTTGTAGGGATAAGAAAAAGTTGCCCTTTGTTCATAATGTTATTATGAAGATAATTTTTTGGTTAAATCCAAAACATATTTTTTGAAATCTCGATCGGTATCTGCAAGATTATTAACCGTTTTGCAAGCGTGTAAAACGGTAGCGTGGTCACGTTTTCCAATTTGAGAACCAATACTCGCTAATGAAGACTTGGTTAATTTTTTAGCAAAAAACATAGCAAGTTGTCTTGCTTGGACAATATGTCTTTTTCGTGTTTTTGACTGTAGTGTTTCTACACTCATATTAAAATAGTCAGATACTATTTTTTGAATGTGATCAATAGAGATTTCACGTTTGCTATTCTTAACAAGTTTGTCAACTACACTTTTTGCAAGTTCAATATTAATTTCTTTTCTATTGTATGAAGACTGTGCTATAAGCGAAATTAAAGCACCTTCTAAATCGCGTACATTTGTAGTGATGTTTTTTGCAACGTATGCTATGACTTCTTCGGGCATTATTACACCATCACGATATAGTTTGTTGTTAAGTATAGCTACTCGTGTGTTGTAATCTGGTGCTTGTATTTCGGCAGAAAGTCCCCATTTAAAGCGAGAAAGTAAACGTTGTTCCATTTCTTGCATATCAACAGGTGCTTTATCAGATGTAAGCACTACTTGCTTTCCATTTTGATGTAAATGATTAAAAATATGGAAGAATACGTCTTGAGTTCCTGGTTTTCCAGATAGGAACTGTACATCGTCAACTAATAAAACATCTATCATTTGATAGAAATGGATAAAATCATTTCTAGAATTGCTCTTTACTGCTTCAATAAATTGCTGAATAAATTTTTCTATAGAAATATAGAGTACTGTTTTTTCAGGATATTTTTCTTTGACATCAACACCAATAGCATGGAGCAAATGTGATTTTCCAAGCCCTACACCGCCATATATAAATAATGGATTGAAAGAAGTTCCTCCAGGTTTATTAGCTACAGCTTGACCTGCTTGACGTGGTAATCTGTTAGAATCACCTTCTATAAAATTTTCAAAAGTATAAGCCGGGTTGAGTTGCGATTCTATTTTTACTTTTTGAATACCAGGAATCACAAAAGGATTTTTTAGCTCTCTTTTATTAATATTTAAAGGCGCATTTACATTTTGCGCTTTATTAATATTGGTATTTGAACTCGGAATGTTTACAGTAAACGGTTTTTTGTTACTATAGGTATTTTCCATTTTGATAACATAAACCAATTTTGCATTATCACCAAGTTCTCTTTTCAAAGCAACTTTAAGAACAGGAAGATAATGTTCTTCAAGCCATTCAAAGAAAAATTTACTTGGAACCTGAACACTTAATGCTTTGTGATTCAGTTTAACTGCTTTAATGGGCTCAAACCAAGTTTTAAACGCTTGTTCAGAGATGTTGTCTTTTATAAATAAGAGACAGTTATTCCATATGTTTTCAGCAGTTTGATTCATGTTGCTTTGTTTGTTTAATTTGGTTTTTTACTAGTTTTGCTTTGCTAAAAATACAATAGTTACCAACTATAATATTTCTACTGCAAAGATGTGAACAATTTTGATTACAAAAAAATGAAATTGCTATTGTTTTTTAAATAAGTTTTTTGCATATTATGGCAATTATTAAAGTTAAATATTAAAGTATATCAATTAAATGTTTGAAAATAAAACAACTACACGTGTACGATACAATGAAACTGACCAAATGAGCTATGTACATCATGGAAATTATGCTTCTTTTTTTGAAATGGGGCGTTTGGAATGGTTACGCGAAAGAGGAATATCATATAAAGAGATGGAAGCTAATGGTGTGATGCTGCCAGTTTATTCTTTGGCAACTCGTTTTGTAAGTCCAGCCAAATATGATGATGTGTTAACTATAACCACACGGTTAAAAGAAACGCCTACTGTGCGTATTTCTTTTGAATATGAAATTCACAATCAGGAGGATAAATTGATAGCTACAGGAGAGACGACTTTGGTATTTGTGAATATGACATCAGGACGTCCTATTAAAGCACCACAATATATACTGGATTTATTGTAAGGCATAAACTTACATAATTGTATTGTTGTTTTGAGAAACCTCAAGAGTTACTCTGTAAAAATATAAGGTCTCTCGGTTTGTTCCTTATTTATTAAAATTACAAATAAAAAAAAGCAACATTGAGAAATGTTGCTTTTATATTCAGTATTAATTAAAAGAAAATTATAATTTTCCTTTTCTTTTTCGTTCATTTTCATCAAGATAAACTTTACGAAGACGTAATGAATTCGGTGTTACCTCTACATATTCATCTTTTTGAATATATTCTAAGGCCTCTTCTAATGAGAATTTGATTGGAGGTGCCAATTTTACTTTGTCATCAGCTCCAGAAGAACGCACATTAGATTGTTTTTTTGCTTTAGTAACATTAACAACCAAATCTCCAGCTCTTGAATTTTCACCAATAACTTGACCGGTGTAAATGTCTTCTCCAGGGAAAATAAAGAATTTTCCTCTGTCTTGTAGTTTATCCATAGAGTAAGGTATTGAAACTCCTTTTTCCATAGAAATCATTGAACCATTTTGTCTTCCAGGAATCTGACCTTTGTAAGGCTGAAATTCTTTAAAACGGTGAGACATAATAGCTTCTCCAGCAGTGGCAGTAAGTAATTGGTTTCTTAAGCCGATAATACCACGTGATGGAATGATAAATTCCATAACCATACGGTCTCCTTTTGGAACCATACTAAGCATTTCACCTTTACGCATCGTTACAAATTCTACTGCTTTTCCAGATGTTGATTCTGGTAGGTCAATAGTTAATTCTTCTATTGGTTCATGTTTCTTACCATCTATTTCTTTTATGATTACTTGAGGTTGCCCAATTTGTAATTCATAACCTTCACGACGCATCGTTTCTATCAGTACTGATAAGTGAAGAATACCACGACCAAAGACCATAAATTTATTGGCATCAGAAGTCGATTCTACACGTAGTGCTAAGTTTTTTTCAAGTTCTTTGTCTAGACGTTCTCTAATGTGTCTTGAAGTTACATATTTTCCGTCTTTACCAAAGAATGGCGAGTCGTTAATAGTGAATAACATACTCATTGTAGGTTCATCTATAGCAATACTTTTTAAGGCTTCTGGATTTTCTGAATCAGCGATAGTATCTCCAATTTCAAATCCTTCCAAACCAATTAAAGCACAAATATCTCCTGCTTGTACTTCATCAACTTTAAGTCTTCCCATTCCTTCAAAGATATTGATTTCTTTGATTTTTGATTTGGTTATTGTTCCATCACGTTTTACTAAAGCAATTTGTTGATTTGATTTTAGTGTTCCTCGTTTTAATCGTCCAATAGCTATACGTCCTGTAAAGTTAGAATAGTCTAAAGAAGTAATTAACATTTGCGTATTTCCTTCTTCAACCTTAAAGTCTGGAGTGTGCTCCAAAGCCATATCTAATAAAGGTTCTATATTTTCAGTTTCATTTTGCCAATCATCACTCATCCAATTGTTTTTGGCAGAACCATAAACTGTTGGGAAATCCAATTGCCATTCTTCAGCTCCTAGATTGAACATTAAATCAAAAACAGCTTCATGTACTTCTTCTGGCGTACAGTTTGGTTTATCTACTTTATTCACGACCACCATTGGCTTAAGACCTAAGTCTAATGCTTTTTGAAGTACAAATCGTGTTTGAGGCATAGGTCCTTCAAAGGCATCTACCAAAAGTAATACGCCATCTGCCATATTTAAGACACGTTCTACTTCACCACCAAAATCGGCGTGACCAGGCGTGTCAATGATGTTTATTTTTACATCTTTGTAGATAACAGATACATTTTTAGAAAGAATGGTAATACCACGTTCGCGCTCTAAATCGTTGTTATCTAAGATTAATTCACCTGTTTTCTGATTGTCTCTAAAAAGACTACAGTGGTGCATTATTTTGTCAACCAATGTTGTTTTACCGTGGTCAACGTGTGCTATAATAGCAATGTTTTTGATTTTTCTCATTATTTGATGTGTTATATCTTGTTCTTAAAGATAATTTTTTCAAGGCGCAAATGTACTATTATTTAATTGATTATATCCTATTATGACTAATTAATTATAATAACTTCTTAATTTGAATGGTTTAATTAGATATTAATTTTTTTATTAAAGCTATTTGAATAAAAAAAAAGTCCAGTGCTAAAAATAAGTATGTTGAAATTTTAAAATTTTCGTTTAAATATAAATTTATAGTTGTTATTCTTTAAAGCCAAGAAATTTATTGTTATTGATAATAATTTCTCGGCATTAATGATTGTATTGCTAGTTTTTATGCTAGTAAAAATACTTTTTTTATAGCATCTACATAATCTAATTTTTCCCAAGTGAACAATTCTACTTCAAATTGTTCTGTGATTTCTTTCTTCTGTGTGTAGTCAAACCTTGAAAATGATTTTTTCACAGTTTGAGGTGTTCTTCCCATATGACCATATGCAGCGGTTTCACTGTATATAGGGCTACGAAGTTTTAGACGTTTTTCTATAGCTGCTGGCTTTAAATCAAAAATAGCAGCTACTTTTTCGGCAATAACACCATCTGAAAAAGGCACTTGAGCTGTGCCATAAGTGTCTACAAAAATAGAAGTTGGTTCTGCTACTCCAATAGCATAAGATAGTTGAACTAAAATTTCGTTTGCCACACCAGCAGCAACTAGATTTTTAGCAATATGACGTGCAGCATAAGCTGCAGAACGGTCAACCTTACTTGGATCTTTTCCTGAAAACGCACCACCGCCGTGCGCACCTTTACCGCCATAAGTATCTACTATTATTTTTCTACCTGTTAGCCCTGTATCTCCGTGCGGACCACCAATTACAAACTTGCCTGTAGGATTGATATGATAAGTAATTTCTGGTGTAAAAAGTTTTTGAATGGCTTCTGGCAAATCATTAATTACAGCAGGAATTACAATGTTTTTGATATCATCAGCTATTTTTTTGAGCATAATAGCATCTTGATCAAAATCATCGTGTTGTGTAGATACAACTATGGTGTCAATACGCTGCGGTATGTTATCATCAGAATATTCTATGGTCACTTGACTCTTGGCATCGGGACGCAGATATGCTATGGTACCATCTTTTCTAAAAGCTGCAAGTGTTTTTAAAATACGATGTGATAAGTCTAAAGCCAAAGGCATATAATTATTAGTTTCTTTGCTTGCATAACCAAACATCATTCCTTGGTCTCCTGCACCTTGCTCTTCATCCAATCTATCAACACCTTGATTGATGTCTTGCGATTGCTCGTGAATGGTAGATAGTACACCACAAGATTCTCCTGAAAATTTATATTCGCTTTTAGTATAGCCAATTTTGTTGATGACCTCACGTGCTATTTTTTGCACATCAACATAAGTTGTTGTTTTGACTTCTCCTGCAAGAATGACTTGTCCTGTAGTTACAAGAGTTTCACAGGCTACTTTGGAGTCTTTGTCAAAGGCTAAAAAATTATCTAATAAAGCATCCGAAATTTGATCGGCTACTTTGTCTGGGTGTCCTTCAGATACTGATTCTGATGTAAATAAATATGACATTATATAAAACGCTTTTAGTATTAATAAAAAATAATTAATTAGGCGCTAAAGTAGAATAGTAAATAGGTAGTATTCTGTTTTAGCTTTTTTTAATGAGGTAGCAATCAGTTCAAATTTCTCCTCTCCTAAATATTAGGTTGCAAAGGTAATGCTAATTATTAAAATAAAAAAAATAACCTAAGATTTTTAATTAAACAACACGATTAAGTTTGCTTGCGACATCTTTTCGTAAACCTGTATAATCCATTATTTCATCCCGAATATGATTTTCCATTTCTTGCTCTTTGTATTCGTTTTTAATGGAGTCGATAAGATTATCAATTAATTTTAAACGTAAATTATAAATGGTATCAACAGTCATTTGGTCAATGGTGTCTTTTTTCTCTTTGGTGTGAATTTGTTTCCGTTGCCAATCGTGTTTAATATATTTTTCTTCATTCATTAAGATGTGCGTGGTGAGTTCAGAAACCTTTGTATTGCTATGATTAACAAAATGGCTGATCTCTAGTGTTTCATTTTGATTGACCATTGCCATTATTTCATCATATACTTCTTTAAAAAGGGTATTTGAAAAAGCTATTTCGTCTGCTTGAAGGTGTAAGAAAACTTGTTTGGCTACGGTTTGCTCAATCATAAAAGTTCGGACTTCGCCTTCATCATCAATGATAGTATCTTCAAATTCATATTTTTCATTACCATATAGTAGTAATAAAGCAATTATTTGATATTCTAGTGTTTTTTGGCGATCTACTTTTTCAAGTACAATCTCTTTATTAACAACAGCTAAAGGTTGTTCTATCTTCGCTTGTTTCTGGAAATCCTTTTTGTTTTTGGTAAGAATTTGTGCCAATTCATTAAATAACACATGTTCCGAAACATTCATAATTCGAGCACACTCTTTGAGGTAAATCTCTTGCTGTATTGCATTGGGTATTTTGGCAATACTCCCAATCATATCACGAACTAAAGCCCCTTTTTTTATAGGGTCATTGCTCGCTTCATCCATAAGTAAATTTGCTTTGAATGAGATGAAATCTCGAGCATTAGCTTGGATATAATCTGTTATTTCTTCAGTATTGTGTGTTTTAGCAAATGAATCTGGATCATCTCCATCAGGAAACGTAAGCACACGCACATTCATACCTTGTTCCAATATCAAATCGATACCACGAATGGATGCTCTAAGTCCTGCAGCATCACCATCAAATAAAACAGTTATGGTATTGGTCAATCGTTTTATTAAACGAATTTGATCTGAAGTAAGTGCTGTACCACTAGAGGAAACCACATTTTTTATTCCTGCTTGATGCATAGAAATAACATCCGTATAGCCTTCAACCAAATAGCAGTTATCTTCTTTGGCAATGCTTTGTTTGGCGTAGTAAATACCATAAAGCACTTTACTTTTATGATAAATATCGCTTTCAGGAGAATTGAGATATTTGGCTGCTTTTTTATCAATTTTGAGAATGCGCCCACCAAAACCGAGTACGCGCCCGCTCATACTGTGTATCGGAAACATTACACGCCCTTTGAATCGGTCAAATTTTTTGGTTTCTTTGACTATGGTCAATCCTGTTTTTTCTAAAAAATCAAGTTTGTACTGTTGGCGCAATGCTTCATCTGTAAAAGCAGTCCAGCTATCTGGAGAATATCCTAGTTTGAAACGTTTAATGGTTTCCATGCTAAAGCCACGCTCTTTGAAGTATGATAAGCCAATGGCTTTGCCTTCTTCGGTTTCGAGGAGCGTTTTGTGAAAGAAGTCTTGTGCAAAATCACTTGCCGCATAAAGACTCTCACGTTCAGTGGTTTTTAATTTTTCTTCATCTGTTTGTTCAGTTTCTTCGATCTCAATATTGTACTTTTTGGCAAGCCAGCGAATAGCTTCGGGGTAAGAGAAATGCTCGTGTTCCATTAAAAAAGCAACAACATTCCCACCTTTTCCACTAGAGAAATCTTTCCAAATTTGTTTGACAGGTGATACCATAAACGAAGGCGTACGTTCTTCAGAAAAAGGACTCAAGCCTTTGAAATTGGCTCCAGACTTTTTTAAGTTTACGAACTCGCCAATGACTTCTTCAAGTCGTACCGTTTCATATACTTTGTCTATGGTTGTTTTAGCTATCATTGGTGCAAATGTAGTGAATTTTATAAACAAAAAAAGCTTCATATTTCTATGAAACTTTTTTTAGTAGCGGGAACTGGACTCGAACCAGTGACCTTCGGGTTATGAGCCCGACGAGCTACCTACTGCTCTATCCCGCGATATTGGATTGCAAAGATACTATCCTTTTTTTTATTGCGCAAGAAATTGTGATTTAAATATCACTTTTTTTTATCTAAAAAAGATAAGTATCTAAAGATGCTGTTTTTAAACGATACTTTTTTATTGGTTTCAAACCTTTTGCCTATTGTCTTACAGCAAACGGGCTACAATTTCATATCGGAAACTAGTGCTGCTTTTAATAATTTATTGTGTATTTTTATATTATTTTATAAAATTATTCCGTTATTAGCATATCAGCTTTATAAAATAAAACTATGAGTTATAAAAAAATTATTGCAGTACTACTTTTCATTACTTTGAATAGTATCGCTTTTGCGCAAAAAACAGCTATTTATACGCATCCTTTAAAGGAATTTAATGAGGCTTTAGCATTGTTTAATGATCATCAATACATTGCTTCACAGCATCTTTTTCAAGTAGCTAAAGACAAAGCAACTGATGAAGAAACTAAAGCAACAGCAACGTATTATATTGCTTACGCCGCAGTAAAATTAGGTAATAAAAATGCCGATAAATTGATGCAGGATTTTGTCGATAAATATCCTACAAGTACCTTGCGCAATAGTGCTTTTCAAGACGTAGCAGACTATTATTTCGAAAACGGTAAATACAGTTATGCGCTTAAATGGTTTGATAGAATAGATGAAAAACAATTAGGTGGAAAAGACCGTTCGCGTTTTCGTTTTAATAAAGCATATACTTTATTTAAAAGTAAAAAATATAACGAAGCAAAACCAATATTTGAACAATTAACTGCAGATAAGGAGTTTGGTGCACAAGCCAAATATTATATTGGTTATATGGCGTATCAAAAAGATGATATTCAAGAAGCATCTAACTATTTTGATCAATTGACTAATAATGAAAATTACAAAAAAAACTTGCCATATTATCAAGCAGATATGAGTTTTAAATCAGGTAAATTTGAGCAAGCAATCACACAAGCAAAAAAACTGATAGATCAAGCTGATGCCAAGCAAAAATCGGAATTATCAAAAATAATAGGTGAGAGTTATTTCAATCTTGAAAAATACAATGAAGCCATTCCTTTTTTAAAAAATTATAAAGGAAAACGAAATAAATGGAGTAATACCGATTATTATCAACTGGGATATGCTTATTTCAAACAGCAAGATTATACCAATGCTATTGCCAATTTCAATAAAATAATAAATGCTGACAATGCCGTTGCACAAAACGCATATTACCATTTGGCGGAGAGTTATATCAAATTAAATAAAAAGCAAGAGGCGCTTAATGCGTTTAAAAATGCTTCGCAGATGGATTACGATTCAACCATTCAAGAAGATGCTGCTTATAATTATGCCAAATTGAGTTATGATATTGGAAATGCCTACAAAAGTGTGCCGCAAGTACTGATAGATTATCAAAAAAAATATCCAAAATCAAAGCATAAAGAAGAACTAAAAGAACTCTTAATTAATGCTTATATTACTTCCAAAAACTACAAAGAAGCACTGACAGCATTAGAAAACAGTAATAACCCAAATCATAAAAATATTTATCAAAAAGTAGCTTTTTTTAGAGGAATCGAGCTTTTTAATGATGGTAAATATAATGATGCAGCAGGCTTTTTTGATCAATCATTAAAATATCCTTTAGATAAACAATTTGAAGCCAAAGCTACTTACTGGAAAGGCGAGGCGCTTTATAGATTACACAATTTTGTTGGAGCAAGCTCCGCTTTTGAAACATTTGCCAATCAGCCAGAAAGTGCGAATACAACAGAATATAAGAATGTAAATTACAATCTGGCATACAGTTATTTCAAACAAAAAAAATATGATAAAGCTAAAGCATATTTTAAAAAAGCAATAAATAATTATACAGACGACAAAGTTCATCTTAATGATAGCTATTTACGTCTTGCAGATACCCAATTTATACAAAGTGATTTTACTAACGCATTAAAAACGTATGATAAAGCACTAGCGCTTAATGGGCGTGATGCGGACTATGCACAGTTTCAAAAAGCCATTACCTATGCTTTTGTAGGAAAAAACAACAAAAAGATAAGTGAGTTAAATCGTTTTTTGACAACTTATACGCATTCTAAACTCCAAGATGATGCACTGTTTGAACTTGGTAATGCTTATGTAAAAGCTAATAAAACGAGTAAGGCACTAACTACTTATGAGCGTCTAGTTTCAAAATATAGTACAAGCTCTTATGTTCCAAAGGCTTTATTGAAAAAAGGCTTGATTTATTATAATAATGATAATAATGAACAAGCATTAACTGAGTTTAAAAAAATAGCAAGACAATTTCCTAACACTACAGAGGCCAAAGAAGCCGTTGCTAATGTAAAACGTATCTATGTAGATTTAGGAAAAGTAGACGAATATGCTAGCTGGGCGCGTAGCTTAGATTATGTTGCAGTTTCTGACAATGAACTCGAAGATGCGAACTACGAAAGTGCCGAACAAAAATATCAAGAAGCGGATTACGCAGCTGCTGTTTTAGGTTTTAACAAATATATTAAAGCTTACAGCAAAGGAGCTTATGCACTAAAAGCACATTATTATCTAGCAGATTCGTATTATAATTTGAATAAAAAAAACAAAGCAGCTACACATTATAATTATGTGATAAATCAAGCTAAAAATCAATTTACCGAAGCTTCACTTGCTCGTTTAGCACAGTATCATCTCGAACAAAAAGATTGGAATGCTGCCATTCCTATATTAGAGCGTTTGGAACAAGTTGCTGAATTTCAGCAAAACAGTACATTTGCCCAGTCCAATTTAATGAAAGGGTATTATAAACAAGAAAAATATGCTAAAGCAGTAAGCTATGCTGAGCACGTTTTGCAAAATGAAAAAATAGATAATAATGTCGAATCGGATGCAAAAGTGATCATTGCACGTAGTGCTATTAAAACCAATGATCTTGCAAAAGCAAAAACAGCTTACGCTGAATTACGCAATACCGCAACAGGAGAATTGGCTGCGGAATCACATTATTATGATGCTTTTTTCAAATATCAAGATGCACAATATGATGCTTCTATTACTGCAGTACAAAAACTTGCCAAAAACTATAGTGGATATAAATATTGGGGCGCAAAAGGATTGGTCGTTATGGCTAAAGATTTTTATGCTAAAGACGATGTGTTTCAAGCCACATATATTTTGAAAAATGTAATCAAAAATTTCAAGAAATATCCTGATGTTGTTGAAGAAGCACAATCAGAATTAGACAAAATCAATAAGCAAGAGGCTAAGCGTAATGCTTCAGTAGGAAATTAATGCAAGAAAAAGATAAAATCAGAAAGAAAATGAAAAAATATATCAATATACTATTTATCTTACTAGTAGCAAACTATACCTTTGCTCAAGATGAAGACGAAACTATAGGAAGCGAAGTGGTCAATGTAGTAAAAGCCTATACGCCGACGATATCAGATGCTTATAAAGTTAAAGAAACACCAGACATAGACAGCCAAATAAATATCAAAAAAGATAGTGTTTCTTTTGGTATTTTCTCGGTACCTGTAGCTTCTACTTTTACGCCAGATAAAGGAAAAGCTGCCAATGTGGTAAAACAAAAAAGAGAACGTTTGTATGATAACTACGTGTCATTAGGTCTAGGTAATTACATGAGTGCTTTGCTTGATTTTTGGTACAATAATAAAATAGATCGTAATACCAGTTTTGGCGCCAATGTGCATCATCATTCTTCGCAAGGAGGTGTAAAAGATGCTTTGCTCAAAGATGCCTTTATGGAAAATGCTTTAGAACTTGTTTACAAAAAACAAAACAGACATATGGGCTACTATTTTGGTGGTGGTTTTGCTAATGATCAATACAATTGGTATGGTGTGCCGAGTAGCTATCCGCAAACGATGTTGGATGCAATAGACCCAAAACATAGCTACAATACCATTTCATTAGGTGGAGGAGCTACTTTTGATGATGGCGTGTTCAAAGGCGGAAAATTAGGTTTTCAATATTTTGTGGATAGTGAAAAAAGCAGTGAAAGTCAGTTGTTCTTAAAACCCGAATTTGAGTTTCCTATTGCAGGAGAATTGATTACTACTATAATAGCTGTTGACTATTTAAACGGAAAATTTGATACCCAACCGACAGCTACAAAATACGGCTTTACCAATTTAGGTTTTACACCGAGTTTTGTGGTGCTTCGTGATAATTTGACCTTGCATCTTGGCGCGCAGGCATTATACGCTATGAATACTGTAGCAAGTACAGGAAAGTTCTATTTGTATCCAAAAATAGAAGCATCATATCGTCTTTCTGGAGAAAAAGTAATTGCTTATGGAACTTTGGATGGCGCATTAAAACAAAATAGTTATCGTGCTTTTGTAGCCGAAAACCCATTTTTGATTCCAAATCTGACAATATTACAAACGAACAAACAGTATGAAGGCGTTTTTGGGCTAAAAGGAAAGCTCAATGGCAATGTAAGTTATGATATTTCAGGGTCATACCAGCAAGAATATGATAAAGCATTTTTTCATAATAATATGGTAACTGCTATTTTGCCACTTGCTCCCAAAAATTATCAGAACGGTAATGCTTTCGAGGTTCTTTATGATGATGTAAGTACGCTTAAATTGGCTGCTACGTTAAATTTTAAATTCTCCAAAGCATTTAAACTTAAAGCTACGGTTCATTCATATACATATTCGCTTAAAAACTTTGATGAAGCTTGGAATTTACCAAAAATAGATATGGCACTATTGGCAGATTACCAAATTAGCGATAAATGGTCTAGTGGTTTTGATATTTTTTATACCGGTAGTCGTTCAGACTATAGCTATGATGTGATTTCTAGTACTGATAATATTCATAAACTAAAAGCATTTACAGATGTTAATGCACGTTTGAACTATAATTTTAATGACCGCTTAGGCGTATATCTCAAAGGAAACAATCTGCTGGGAACAAGCTATGCAAGATGGCAAAATTACCCAACCCAAGGCATACAAGTAATGGCAGGAGTGAAGTATAAGTTTGATTTTTAAAACTTTTTTAAAATAAAAAATTCTCATAACTGATTCTTGTTGTCTGACTAAAATCATTCCATTTTCTGTGAAGTCACGTTTTTTTATGCTGAATAGCTTTTTTAATTATGATGGTTTTTATTGTACACTAATGATAACTTAATTCATAATTCATAAATATTAATTCATAATTTTTCTATCTTTGGGCTTTAGAATTTTTAATAAATTAATAATAACAACACAATATTATGCACGTAGCAATAGCAGGAAACATTGGCGCTGGAAAAACTACATTAACGCGCTTGCTAGCCAAGCATTATGGTTGGGAACCGCATTATGAATCTGTAGAAGAAAACCCTTATTTAGATGATTTTTATGATGCAATGGAGCGTTGGTCTTTCAATCTACAAGTGTATTTTTTGAATAGCCGTTTCCGCCAAATATTGGAAATACGTGAAAATGCAAAGGAAATTATTCAAGACAGAACAATCTATGAAGATGCTAATATTTTTGCACCCAATCTCCATGCTATGGGTTTGATGTCTAATCGTGATTTTGATAATTACAGTTCATTATTTGAACTTATGGAGCGCCTTGTTACGCCTCCAGATTTATTGATTTATTTAAGAGCTTCTATTCCAACATTGGTAGATCATATACATAGTAGAGGTCGTGAATATGAAAACTCAATAAGTATTGATTATCTAAGTCGATTGAATGAGCGCTACGAAGCATGGATTGCAAAATATAATAAAGGCAAGCTCCTTATTATTGATATTGATAAATTAAATATCGTTGATAATCCTGAAGATTTAGGCTATGTCATCAATCAAATTGATGCGCAAATACATGGTTTGTTTTAGGCTTGAAAGAAAATGTTCTAGATAAATAATAAAAGAAGTATAATAATATTTATATAAAAAACCCGTAAAACATATATTTTACGGGTTTTTTAAACTTTGTTAATTAGGATTTTACTTATTCTTTTTTTGAAGAATTAATTCCGAATATAGTGTATAATGGGCAAAAGCTAATTGATGCCGTTAGTCCTAAAACAACTCCAACAGCAAGAAGTACCATACCTACTGTTCCTGTAATGATTCCTTTAAAATAAAGAATTGCTACTACTGCTAATACTACAAGCCTAATAATTCTGTCGATTTTCCCTACGTTTTTTTTCATAATAAATTAATTTAATGTTTATGATTTAATGCTTCATTGCGAGGCAAAGATAAGAGTAGCTTTTTTAATGTGCAGTGACTATGGTCACAACCTTAGTCAATTATTTTTATTTTCCCCATATTTTGAACTATTTTTCCTTCCGTTTCGAGTTTCTTTAACACTCTAGTGATGACTTCGCGAGCAGTACCTAGCTCATTGGCTATTTGACTATGACTCATTTTTATAGTCTGATTAGCATATAAATGTGATTTTTTTTTCAAATGTTCGTATAACCGCTTGTCCATTTTGTCTATTAAAATATGGCCAATAGTGTCTAAAAGTTCCAAATACCGTAGATTGAATTGATTGTAAAATAATTCATTAAAATCAGGATATTCTTTTATCCATTTTGTGATGTAGTTGACAGGAATGAGTAAAATTTTAGAATCTTCTTCTACAGAAGCAAACACTTTGCTAGGTGTGTTTTTTAAAGCAGCATAAAAAGACATTACACAACTTTGTGATGGCTCTATATAGTATAGTAAGAGTTCTTTATCATTAAACCGAGAATAAACCTTTACAAGTCCTTCAAGAACAATCGGAAGCACTTTGACAAATTGTTCTTCTCGCAAAATCTCATCACCCTTTGAAAATACCATTATGGTTGATTTTTCAAAAATTTTCTCACGAAGTTCGGGTCTTAAAAAAGATATTATTTTAGGGTCAAATTTCATTGCTTTATCTTGTTTAAGTTTTTATAAATAGTTAATACTGTATGATTTATACAGCTTTGTTCAAAGATACAAAATTTTGATTGCTTGGAAGCTACTATTAATTGATGAAATTAAGAAAAATGATCAAATAAACTATAATAATAATGACAATAATTAATTTTAATATACGTTGTACATGTAAGTATGTAATTTATTTTTTCATTATTTTATATGAAAAATTCTTTATTTAACTTAAAATTTATATATTTGGGTTTTTAATTAAAAAAAAGACAGAGCCTATTAAATAGTTAGATTAATACAAAAAAAGCATGAAATTGAAAAACTTATTTTTATTCCTAATATTGACATCTTTTTTGGCAAAAGCACAAGAAGGATTACCTGTTTATCAAGACTATTTATCAGATAATATTTTTTTATTACATCCCTCTATGGCAGGAATAGGGTCTTGTAGTAAGGTGCGTCTTACAGCAAGACAACAATGGCAAGGAGTTGAAAATTCTCCTATGCTACAAACCTTGAGTGTAAATGTGCCTATTGGAGAGCGAGCAGGTGCAGGAATGACACTTATTAATGATAGAAATGGATATCATTCTCAAAAAGGAGTACAAGGTACTTTTGCATACCATTTGGATTTTTCAAGAAGTCCAGCTACATTAAGCAAGCTATCTTTTGGTTTGCGTTTCTCTTATATCCAGAGTCAATTGGATGAAACTAGTTTTGACCCTTTGGATTTTGATCCAATTATTGCAGGTATTATACAAAGTAAATCATATGTAAATGCAGACTTTGGAATGTCTTATCATTATTGGGATTTTTATGCACATGCAACCGTTAAAAATGCATTGCTAACCTACAGAGATTTATATACACGAGAAAATGAATCGCCAAACTTGCGGAACTATATATTTACTTTAGGCTATAATTTTGGAACCGATTACAGCTTTCAAGTAGAACCTTCTATAACTTTTCAATTAAAAGAGCATACAGCAGAAAAAGTTGGAGATTTTAATATGAAATTTACTAAAAAACTTGATGATACAAGAATTTGGGCAGTGGTTTCTTACAGAAGAAGTTTTGAACAAGGTACAATACAAAATAACAGTTATGTTACACCAGTTGTAGGTTTTAACTACAAAAAAATGATGTTCTCATACACATATACGCATCAATTAGATGATGTTGTTTTTAAAGATGGAGGCTATCACCAAATAACACTTGGTTTTAATTTTAATTGTAAACCAGAGCGCTATCACTGTGATTGTCCATATGTCAATTTCTAATAGAAATAATAAACTATAATTCATAAAAAAACCATCAATACTGATGGTTTTTTTATGAATTATCATTTAGCTTGGTCAATATAATAAATGGACTCGTAATCGTTAGAATTTAAAATACCAAATCACCATATTTAATGCAAGTTTCAAAACCTTTAGATTTAAAATACGCTGGACTATCTTCATTGCCAGTAGCCAAAATAAAGTCGCCACCCCAAGCTCCTAAGCTTTTTGTTTGTCCAAAATAATCTTTGAATAATTTTTGTTGAATAGGAGATTCGTGTATTATTTTATCAATAATGTTTTCATGATTTTTGAGAAGGTATTCAAAGTCTTGAAGTTTATTAGTTTGTACCAATTCACGACTAATTGTACTAATAGCTGAAATAGCAATTATATCTTTTTTAGCTTGTCGATAGTGTTTTATGCCTGATTTGCTATTTTGTTTTTTATTTAAAAAAACAAAATAGAGTTCTTCTTTAAATAAGGGATTAAATTTGGCACTTGACACTATTGGTTTTTGACCTTCTAATTGATAGAATAAAGGTTTGTTTTCTTGCGCACAAGCAATATCATAACCACTACCTCCAAAAGTTTTTAGCAATTGATAAGCATCTATTTTAGCCCATTGAGCAATATTATTTATTAGGGTAGAAGAAGTACCAAGCCCCCAGTTTCTAGTGAACGCTAAAGCTGTTTCTACCTTGCCACTTAAAACTAATTCAGGGTTTAATGCTTTTGTTTTTAGAAGTAAAGCTTGAAGTGTCTTTGCTATTTCTTGCGAAGAAGTATCAAGTATTTTTATGGTTTTTGAGTCAAATGTAGCGCTAAACCAGCAAGTTTGAGAAACAGTATAACTTTTCCAAACAAGCATATTATCATCACTCGCTTCGAAGCTTAGATTTTGACCGAATTTTGCTGGAAGCGCAAGTGCAAGCGCACCATCAAGCACTACATATTCGCCACTTAATAGTAGTTTTCCGTTACTGTGATATGTCTTTATACGATTTATAAACTATTATTTTTTAAGGCTTCAAAAGCGGTAGCAACTGCTGCATGAGAAACGGTTTTATCTTTGAAATAAGCTATGAGTTGCTCTTTTTGCGCATCATCTGCTTGGAGTTGTGTCAATATATTTTTTAAGTGCATTTTCATATGTCCATGTTGAATCCCCGTAGTGGTTAATGCACGTAAAGCAGCGAAATTTTGTGCAAGACCAGCGGTAGCAACTATTTGCATCAATTCGCGAGCTGATGGTCTTCCTAATAAATCTAAAGAGAATTTAGCCATAGGATGTATTTTGGTTAAACCTCCAACAGTACCTAAGGCAAGCGGTAATTCAATCCAAAATTTAAATAGGCCATCTTTTATTTCACAATTAGTCAAACTTTGATAACGACCAGTACGCGAAGCATATGCATGAGCGCCTGCTTCAACAGCTCTAAAATCATTTCCTGTGGCAAGCACTACAGCATCAATACCGTTCATTATTCCTTTATTGTGTGTTACTGCACGATGCACTTCTGCATTGGCAATTTCTAAGGCTTGTTTGAATTTTAAAGCATAATGTTCCGCATCTTTTTCGTAAAGTTCACTGACCTTACAACTTACTTCTGCACGTACAGTACAGTTTGGAACGTAGTTGGATAAAATGCTCATCACAACATGAATGTCTTCTTTTTTAAAGGCATTAGCTATAGCTTCTAGACAAGAATTAATAAAATTAGCTCCCATAGAATCTATGGTTTCAAAGGTCACATGCAGTTGATAATAGTTTGCTAAATCATTAGTTTTATCGCGGAGTTCAATTTCACGAATACCGCCACCTCGTTTACGCATATTTGTAGTGATGTCATCTACGGCATCAAAGAGTCTCGGTTTAATGGTTTCGAAGTGTGTTATTAAAGCTGATTTGTCGCCTTGATACATAAAGTGGACTTGTCCTATTTTTTCGGTATCAATTATAGTAGTTTTAAAACCGCCTTTATTAGACCAAAATTTAGCAACCAAAGAAGCAGCTGCCACTACAGAACTTTCTTCGATGACCATTGGTATGGTGTATTTTTTACCATTTATAATGAAGTTTGGTGCAACACTATAAGGAAGTACAAAATTACTAATGGTGTTTTCAGTAAACTCATCATGAAGTTTTTGCAAAGCTTTATCTTCATACCAATATTGCGATAGTGTAGCTGTGCTAGCCGAATCGTTATTTAAGTGGTTACTGACTAACCATTGTATTTTTTCATCTTTAGACCATTTTGAAAAGCCTGATGCCGTACTTATTAAATCCATTGTTTATTAAATTTTGAGCTAACAAAAGTACATATTTTTTTTAATAATGTTTATCTAAAATCGCTTTACATTCCGTTAGATCTTTCTCTATTTAAATAATAATAGTGTTGATAAATAATAATTAGTTACAATCAAGTCTAGCATATAGTCTAAAAGCGAAGCGGTCTTAGGTCTATTACTGACTAATTAAAATATTTCTCTTTTTTCATTACTGAATAAAATGTATCTTTGCAAAGATTTTGGTTTTGTGTAAAAACAAATGAAAAGGGAATCTTGTGAAAATCAAGAACTGTCCCCGCAACTGTAAGTTTGAAACACTGCTAGTACTACAGCCATTGTATATTTATATGAGAAGGCACTAGTAGCAGACGAGTCAGGAGACCTGCCAGAGTTTAAATACATTTCAAAAAACCTTCGGAGGAAAGGGCTTTTGCTATTATGAAACGATTGATTATATATCTTATTTTGTTTAGCTTTGTACCAAGACTTTGGGCACAAGCAGATAATGCTACGCCAAAGGTAGATAGTATTCATTTGCCTAATGTTAAAGTTTTTGTATGTAAAATAACAGGCGTAATGCCTTATGTGCCGAAATCACTAAATCTTGCAGAACAATTTAATGCTGAAACTGCTATTTTCTTTAAAAGTTACGGTAGTGGCAACTTGTCAACGATAGCTTATCGAGGCACTGCTGCTTCACACACTGCTGTTTTGTGGAATGGCGTGCCTATTAATTCGTTACTCAATGGGCAAACCGACTTTAGTACTTTGCATCTGGCTAATGCAGATATTTTTTCTATTGGTTCAGGAGAAGCTATTGGAGGTGTTGTTCGTCTTGATGAAACTATTGAATTTGGAACACCTGCAATTGCTGTTCAAGCTTTGACAAGTATGGCATCTTATCAAAGTTATGAAGGTTTGCTTCGTGTAAAATATAATACAAAGAAAATATATACTTCGTTTAATTATTCTAAAGAACAAGCCGTGAATAATTATCCGTATTATAATACGACTATTATCAATGATAATGCCGATTTTGATACCCAAAATCTAGGTGGAACTTTAGCCTATAAATTCTCTAAAAATCACGAGTTTAGTTTACAGCTTTTAGCAACTAAAACACAACGAAATACGGCACGCACACTATCGAGTTCTAATAATGCCTATCTTGAACTTGAGAATACGCTAGGACTTGCCAAATGGAAATTTGAACATAACAAATACAGTCATCAATTCTTGTATTCATTGCGTCGTGAAAATAGTAATTACCAATTTGATAAACGATTTGATAATTATTCTAAGCATAAAGCAAACCAACAAATTATAAGTTATCAACCCAAATTTGAATTGGATAAAAAGCGAAGTGTAGCAATGGAATTTACTACAGATTTCACTAAAGCTAATGGCGATAATATCGTAGCACATCAAACCAATTTGACACAAATAAAGGCGAAGTATCAGCAAAAATTTAATACTAAAAATACGGTAAAAATAAAGTTAGCTCAAGGCTTTTCTTCGGTGTATGCTGTGCCGTTTACTTTTGATGTTTATTATACCAATATAATGTCTGATAAAATGACAGTTTCACTTCGTGCAAAAAAGAATTATAGATTGCCAACTTTTAACGATTTGTATTGGAACCCAGGAGGAAATCCGAATCTAAAGCCAGAATACAGTACTAGTTATGAAACAAGCATAAATTATAAAGGTAATAATACATTTTTCAAAGCAACACTTTTTTATATTCAAAGTAAAGATTTAATCAAATGGCGTCCGCAATCAGGAATGCTTTGGTCTCCAGTCAATATTAATCGTGCAGCAAATTATGGCTTTGAGTTTTCTATTTCTAAATCTATTAACAAGCTGTATTTGAAAGCAAATTATAATTATATTAAAGCTACAAATTTAGATTTGGACAAGCAAATAACTTATGTGCCAAAGCATCAAGTCCGTTTTTTGACTCGATTTACTTTAGACAAATTCAATATAGCGATGAATAATAGCTACACAAGTAGTGTTTTTATTACGACTTCAAATACGCAAAAGTTAAAAGGTTATCTACTTACCGATTTCAATTTTAACTACAAAATACATAAAGACATTACACTTTCATTGGCTGTGAATAATGCTTTTGACATGCATTATATGGCATATGCAGACCGACCGATGCCAGGACGTAATTTTAAAATAAAACTAATCTATAATTCAATTTTTAAACCATTAAATAAAAAGAAAAATGAAACAAACAATTAATTTTTTTGCAATTTTATTTGCAGTAGCAAGTATATTTACTTCGTGTAACAATGCTGAAGACCCAATCGTATCTCTTGGAGCCTACGAAGATGGATTATTTGTATGCAACGAAGGACCTTTTATGTCTGGTTCAGGCACATTAACTTTTGTATCTTATGATGAGCAAGTTGTAGAACAAAATGTCTATAAAAACGTAAATGGAGGCGAAGAACTTGGAAACATTGTTCAATCCATTGCTTTTGCAGGAGATAATGTTTATATTGTTGTAAACAACGCGCATAAGGTAGTTATTGCAAACCGTTATACTATGGAGAAACAAGCTGAAATAGCTTCAGGTTTGGAAAATCCGCGTTATTTTGTAGCGTTAAACGAAACAAAAGGATACATTTCTTGTTGGGGAAATTCTTTTGACGAAACAGATGATTATATTGCCGTTGTTGATTTGAATACTAATACAGTATCAAGTACAATTCCAGTGGCTTTAGGACCAGAAAAAATGGTAGTAGCTGGTAATGCTGTTTATGTAGCACATCAAGGTGCTTATGGGCAAAATAATATTGTTTCTGTATTAGAAAATGATGCGGTAGCTTCTACAATAGCTGTAGCAGATGTCCCTAATAGTATTGTGGCAGCAGATAATGATATGATTTGGGTGCTTTGTGGCGGAAAACCATCTTGGACAGGTTCTGAGACTATTGGAAGCTTGTACAAAATTAATAGTGCTGATAATAGTGTAGTAAGTCATTTTGATTTTCCTATGGGAAGCCATCCATCGCATTTGACTTTGGATAAACCAGTAGGTGAGATGTACTATGCCTTAAACGGAGGTGTGTACAAAATTAATACAGGAGCTACAATGCTTCCTTCGTATTTTATTTTTGAAGGAACATACTATAATATGGGCGTTCACAATAGAAAACTGTATGCTACAGATGCAGGAGATTACGCGAGTGAAGGAACACTTCATATTATAGATTTAACCAACACAACAGCTCGTAGTACTGTCGCTACAGGAATTATCCCTGGTAATGTTAACTTTAACTAATAAGATATTTATACTATTAGGTTTGGCGCGTATCGAGTTTATCTCGGTGCGCGTTTTTTTATTGTAAATATTCACGGTGAATAATTCAGGTTAATAAACTATCTTTGCCATAAAATAATACCCAATGAAAACCTTTGAAGATATAAAGCTTTCTAAGCAACTTTTTAATGCTATAGCAGACTTAGGCTTTACGCAACCTACACCTATTCAAGAGCAGGCATTTCCTGTGATACAATCTGGTACTGATATGGTAGGAATAGCACAAACAGGAACAGGAAAGACCTTTGCCTATATGATGCCTTTGCTCAAAGATCTGAAATTTTCAAAGCAATTGACACCACGTATTATGGTTTTAGTACCAACTCGTGAGCTGGTGCTGCAAGTAGTAGCAGAAATAGAAAAGCTAGCTAAATATATAAATGTACGCGTTTTGGGTGTTTACGGAGGTACAAATATCAATACGCAGAAAAAAGCCATTGCAGCAGGTACAGATATTATAGTAGCTACACCAGGTCGCTTGTATGATTTAGCATTGAGTAATGCTTTGCGTGTCAAAGAGATTAAAAAATTAGTCATAGATGAAGTTGATGTAATGCTTGATTTAGGCTTTCGTTTTCAGCTCTTGAATATTTTTGAAATTTTGCATGAACGTAGACAAAATATTATGTTTTCTGCTACTATGACAGAAGATGTAGCACTGCTTATTAATGATTATTTCAAATCACCAAAAACAGTGTCGATAGCAGTAAGTGGTACACCTTTGGACAATATAGCACAGACTTTTTATAGTGTTCCTAATTTTTATTCAAAAGTAAATTTGTTGAGTCATTTGCTAGAAGACAAAGAAACATTTCACAAAGTGCTGGTTTTTGTTTCCAATAAAAAAAGTGCAGATAGATTATTTAATGCTTTGGAAGAACGCTATAATGATGAACTTTGTGTTATTCATTCTAATAAAACACAGAACTATCGTATCCGTTCTATTCGCCAATTTGAAGCAGGAGAGAACCGTGTCTTGGTTGCTACAGATGTAATGGCTCGTGGTTTGGATTTAGATGAAATTTCGCATGTTATTAATTTTGATACACCTACTTTTCCAGAGAACTATATGCACCGTATTGGGCGTACAGGACGTGCAAAACACGAAGGGAAAACCATACTTTTTACAACGCCAGCCGAAGAAAAATACAAAGCAGCTATAGAAACTTTGATGGATTATGCCATTCCAGAATTAGATTTTCCAGACGTGGTGCCTTATTCTGACCAATTGACTCCAGAGGAGAGACCAAAAATTGTCGAAATTAACAATCCGCATAAAGCTAAAATTACAGCAACTCGTGGTGCTGCATTCCATGAGAAAAGTGAAAAGAATTCAAAAACCAACCAAGGCGGTTCGTACCGTAGAGAGATAGCCAAAAAGTATAAAAAACCAAAGACAAGAGGTGATAAAAATTATAATAAGAAACGGAGGTAATCACACTTATTTTGACGTTTTCAATGTGTTTTATTCAAATATAAGGTTGTTGTTTTAGTTGAATGTTTGGGCAGTTAATTTCACGGCGTTTATTTGGTCTTTCACTACTGTTTGTTTTAAGACGCAGCCCCTTTTGGTTAAACGACAAAACTGCAATTTGTGTAAATTTTTAAGGATTGTTTATATCATAATTCTTATAAAGAAAGATTTATTCATAAAAATATTTTTTGAACTACCACATTATCCAATTACTATTTATAGGTTTACTTGAACTTTTAAAGTTACTTTTTTTACGATATAATAATCATCACATTTATTATCTTTGTTAATAATGAAGATATTCTTATAGGATCGAATTAAACTTAATAATTTTATAAAATCTTTATTTTTTAGCATTTCATCAAATGTTATCATATTTAGTTTTGAGTGCTCAGAAATTAAAAAAGGGAGGTTTTTTTTATGATTATTTATATACTCTAACTTAACTACTTTTGATTTTTGACTCTTCACAGTTATTTTCTTTTGTAAATTACCAGCACTATCTTTATAAAAATTATATTTTAGATAGTTAGAATTAAGCTTTAAGCTGAAAATTTCAATTTTCAAAGTATCATTTTTTGCAACTATGGTGTCTATTTTGGATTGATTATTAATCAATATATATATGTCATTGTTTTTCTGAGAAAAAATGATGGTCGTAAAAAGACATGTTAGTATTGTTATTATTATTTTCATGGATAGTATTATTGTGTTAGAAATTATATTTTTATATGAACAAATATAAATAATTTACTTATATAAATAATTATTTAATTGATTTTTAACTTACCCCTAAAAAAATAGGGTTATTTGTGTATTATAATAATTAATTATACATTTACCCCTTAAAAAAATAGGGTAAAATATTTTATTATAAAAATATAATTTAAAAATGGCAAATATTAGATTTCAAGCATTAAAAGAGACATTCAATCGTAAGCCGATAAAATTTAAAGAAAAAGGGAAGCATTCCGAAAATTTTGGAAAAAATGTATTCAATTATACTGCAATGCAGCAGATGATGACCAAAGCAGCATTCAAAAGTGTTCAAGATGCCATTACCTATGGAAAAAAAATAGACAGAACGGTTGCAGATCAAGTAGCAAGTGCTATGAAAGACTGGGCGCTTTCAAAAGGAGCAACGCATTATACGCACTGGTTTCAACCTTTGACAGGTACTACGGCAGAAAAACACGATGCTTTTTTTGAACCAATAGCAAATGGTGCTGCATTGGAGAAATTTGCAGGCGCGCAATTAGTACAGCAAGAACCCGATGCTTCAAGCTTTCCTAATGGCGGTATTCGCAATACCTTTGAGGCGCGTGGTTATACGGCTTGGGATCCTACTTCTCCTGCTTTTATTTATGGTACTACCTTATGTATTCCAACTATTTTTGTAGCCTATACAGGAGAATCTTTAGACTATAAAACACCATTGCTTAAAGCATTGCAGCAAGTAGATACTGCAGCAACAGCAGTGTGTAACTATTTTGATAAAAATGTTTCAAAAGTTATCTCAACACTAGGATGGGAGCAAGAGTATTTTTTGATAGATGATGCTTTTGCAAAATCACGACCAGATATTTTACTTACAGGACGCACCTTACTTGGTCACGCACCAGCTAAAGGACAGCAGCTTGATGATCATTATTTTGGTTCTATATCCGATCGTGTATTGTCTTATATGCGAGAATTAGAAACGGAGTGCATGTATCTTGGTATTCCTGTTAAAACACGTCATAATGAAGTTGCACCCAATCAGTTTGAATTGGCACCTGTTTTTGAAGAAACTAACTTAGCTGTTGATCATAATTCGCTCTTGATGGATGTAATGGAAAAAATAGCAAGACGCCATCATTTTAAACTGTTATTGCATGAAAAGCCATTTAAAGGAATCAATGGTTCGGGAAAACATAATAACTGGAGCTTAGCTACCAATACAGGTGTTAATTTATTGAGTCCAGGAGGCACGCCAATGCAGAATTTGCAGTTTTTAACATTTTTTATCAATACGATTAAAGCTGTAAATGATAATGAAGCATTGCTACGTTCTGCCATAGCAAGTGCAGGAAATGACCATCGCTTAGGAGCTAATGAAGCGCCTCCAGCTATTATTTCGGTTTTTATAGGCTCGCAGTTGACCAAAGTATTGGAAGCGCTGAAAAATGTAAGTAAAGGGAAACTTTCTCCCGAAGAAAAAACAGATTTAAAGCTTAATGTGGTTGGAAAAATACCCGATGTATTATTAGATAATACCGATAGAAATAGAACCTCGCCATTTGCTTTTACAGGAAATAAATTTGAGTTTAGAGCGGTAGGCTCGCAAGCTAATTGTGCCAACCCAATGACAGTGCTTAATACCGTGGTTGCTAAACAATTATTTGAGTTTAAAAAAGATGTAGATGCGCTTATAGCAAAAGATAATTTGAAGAAAGATGAAGCTGTTTTCAATATATTGCGAGAATATATTAAAGCTTCAGAACGTATTTTGTTTGAAGGAAATGGTTATGGTGAGGCTTGGGAAAAAGAAGCCAAAAAACGGGGTTTGTCAAATAATAAAACCACACCAATTGCTTTGCAAGCAAAAATAAGTAAAGAAGCCATAGCCTTGTTTGAATCTATGGATATAATGACCGAAGTAGAGAGTCGCGCGCGTTATGAGATAGAAATCGAAGAGTATATGATGCGTATTCAGATAGAAGGGCGCGTTTTGGGTGATTTAGCACGCAATCATATTGTGCCTGTTGCGGTACGTTATCAAAGTGAATTGATACAAAATGCCATAGGACTTAAGGAGCTCTTTGGAGCAGATTATAAAACGATAGCAAAAGAACAGTTAGCGCTCATTAAAGCTATTTCAGATGAAATAACAGCTGTTAAATCAAAATCGAAAGCAATGCTTGAAGCTCGAAAAAAAGCCAATAAAAAGCAAGATCCTACCAAGCGCGCCGTAGCTTATTGTGATACGGTAAAACCTTATTTAGATGATATACGTAGTCACTGCGATATGCTCGAAATGATGGTTGATGATGAAATCTGGCCTTTGGCTAAATATAGAGAAATGTTGTTTACGAGGTAGTTTTTTATTACATCAATAGTAAATTGATAATAATGCCAATATTTTTGATAAAAAACTTTTTATTTTAAAACACTTTTCAGATGTACTAACAAAGTTTGAATAATTACGCGCTCTTCAAAGGATAATCTTTTATACTTTTTTCACTTCATATGACAAATCTAAATATTTTAGATTTGTTGCGTTAAGTTATTGAATTCGGGGCGGCTCGTCCAAATTACTGCAAACGATTTATGTAAGCGTAGTTGCGAACTTTTTAGCACTTACTTTAGGTCTTTCACTACAGTTTGTTCAAAGGTACAAATTTTTGGTTAAGAGACAAAACCGCAATTACGTATATTTTTTGTTGGGCAGAGCTACTGTATAGCATAATTAGTTCCTGCCCCAATTCCATATTTCTCTATTAAATTTTCATTTACTAATTTGGTTAATATTCTTTTAACTGTTGGATTTGGAATGTTCAGTTTTTTAGCGATATTTCCTGATTTTGTACCTGCATTATTCTCAATAAAAATAAGGATTGATTTTTCTCTTGGTGAAAGTTTTGTTTTTATTCCTTTAGTTTCTAATTTTTTCATTAATTGTTTCTGAATATTCACTAACGCATTAAAAAAGAAATTTATCCAACTTGTTACATCTTCATTTGGTCTTTCTGCTTGACATTTTCTTAGTTCAATGTAATATTCATTTTTTCTACTTTCAATTTCGTGTTCTAAACTAACATATTGTATCCAATTATATCCGTTTTTTAATAATAAAAGTGTTGCAATTAGCCTACTTAATCTTCCATTTCCATCTTGAAAAGGATGAATGCTTACAAATTCGTAAGAAAATACAGCCGATTTCACTAATGGATGAGTTTCATTATCATTTTTGTACCATTCAATTAATTTTCTCATAGCATCTTCCGTTTCATAGCCTGCATTCGTTGTTTGGAAAATAATTTGTTTAGTTCCATCTGGTAAATTTGCTTCTACAGCATTTGAATGTTGTTTATAATTTCCTTTATGCCATTGGTCTTTATCACTATGTTTTAATAGTATATTGTGCAAGTTTTTTAAATTGTTTTCTGTAATGTCAATTTCAGAATGATTTTTAGATATTAAGTCTAAAACTTCAAAATATCCTATTACTTCTTGAGCATCTCTATCTTCAATTTTTGTAATATCTATTTTATCAAGTAATACTTTTACTTCTTCATTGCTCATTTTAGAACCTTCAATTCTTGTTGATGCACCAACACTTCGAACTGTGGCAATGTTTTTCAATTGCTTAAGACTTTGTTTTTCTTTTTTCTCTATTGATGTCCACGAAGCGTCAAATCGGTCTATTTTACTAACGATTTTTAGTAAATTCCAATCTAAATTTATTGTAAAATTGAATACTTTATTTTCCATAATGCAAATATATAGAAAATATTATTATGATACGATATGATACGGTAATATTCGATTTTGATACGTGATTTTTTATTCTGCCCAAAGGTTTGTGTATGAAGTGTTTGGCATTTAAAAACTTCATTTTCAATTTATCTCTATCTTTATTAAAAAGCACTAACTTTGATTTAATCACTTATTGTCCAATAATTTATACACTTTGTTATGTGCTTTCTTTTAAGTACCACTTACTGTTCCTACTTTTACCTTTATTTAATGTATATGTAGCTTTTTTTAAGAGAGTTGAAGTAGCACCTGCTGATTTATAACCCAAATGATTCATTAACACCTCATTATTAGCTTCTTTGTGTTTTTTTAAAAATTTAAAAAGTTTAATATGTTTATCACTATTTGAACCTGTTTTAAACGGATTTGTGACTTCAAAGTAATAATTGTATTTTCTTTTTGGGCAAACAAAAACACCTAAATTACTTCCTTTTAATTCTACATAATTTTTGAATGGTTCCTCTTCTACACTATTAATAATTTCTTCCCAAGGATTAGTTACGAGCTTACTTAATAGATTTTCTAACTCCGAAATTTTTATAAAGCCAGTTTCATAGATACTATTCAAAATTAATAATTCAACAATACCACAATTTGGTACATATTTTTGAGTAATTAAAAAGATTCCTGCTCTAAAATATTCTGACTGCATTGTTACTTCAATACCTTCGGTTTTTTCGATAAATAAAGGAAGTTTTCTTCCAAATTTTAATGAATTTACACTCATTCTTGTTATACCCATACCTGCACGGTCTACAAGTTGATATTCCATAAGAATTTTTGCTAAAACTTTATTTCGATGTCTTGGCTCATGGTAACTTATATTGTTACTATTAACGCCACCATAGAATTTTCCTGGATTTGAAATCACTAATTTATTTTTGAAATAATTAACTGATAACATCCCATCTTCATCATAATCTCTATGTACAATAGCATTTAAGTAACCTTCGTGAAAAGCTATTTTATCAAGTGTAAATAATGTGTATTCATTATCTTCAAACTTATAATTCCATTGATTATTATGTTTTTCAAAAAGTAATTTTGTCTTTTTCAAAGTATTCCACACATTATCACTCCATACTTCATTTTCTAATAATCCTCCTGATTTAGTTTTCCATGAAAATCGATATTCATAGTTTCCAAGATATTTTCTTATTACAGATGGTTTCCCCAAAAATAACAAACCTCCTTTATTAAGAATTCCATTTTTTGTCGCTCCTATAGATTCTAAAAATGACATATCAGATATATCCTTAATAGGTATTTCTCTTTTTATTGAAAAACCTGCTTTGGCAGCTTTTAAAGAAACCAAATCAAGACCATCCTCAAATTTTATCTCAACATCTTCATCACTCCAGTCATAGCTGTGCAATGATTTAACAAGGTTTTCAACTTCATGTGGTGCTGCCGGCATGCTTGACCTTCCAACTCTTACACATATTTTTCCACCTGAAGTAGATACTAAAGTGTTTTTTGATTTTGGAACATAAATAATCAAGTAATTTTTCCCCTCAAAGTTAAATTCATTTAGTTCTATTTTATATCTCGGATTTAATTTGCCAGATAATCTTTCTCGTGCTAAATTTATATCAATTTTATCAAAACCATCCAATTGTTCAATCCAATTTTTATTCAAAATATTACAACTATCTTTAATTCCAATGATAATATTTCCACCATTAGTATTTGCAAATGCTGAAATTTCTTCAGTCAGTTCTTTAGAATTATGCATTGATTTTTCAGAAGAATAGTGTTTAAATTCTAATATATCTGATTCAAAATCCTCACTTGGGTTCGATTTTAAGTTTAAAAAAAGTTCATCTTTATTCATAATTATTAAATTCCAACTATTGCATGTTTAGTTAATTTTATAGTTTTTGTTAGCAATTTTTATTCCTGAGCTTGTAGAACGTTACAGTATGAGCAGTAATGGTTTAAAATGCTCTTACTTCGAGTTGTAAAAGTAGCACAATTTTTTGAATTTTTCTATTCAAAAATATTAAAGCAAAATTTAAAAAATTTTGCGGACTTCGAGATACAAAACCAACTTCGAGTTAAGCAATTAGCCATTATTGCTTATACTGATTGTTAGGCAACGTTTATTTTCCAGTTTAATTCAGGTGTTTCTTTTATAAGTTTTTCAAATGTGTTGAAAGCATTTTTAAACCAATCTGCAATATAGGTGTCAGATTGTTCATCATTCAAGTAAGTGGAAATCCCTTTTTTTAATTCAATTGAAATTCCAATATCCATTTTATTAACAAGAAATTGATCTTTAAATGGTTCGATTGCTTTAATGAAATTTTCATAATCATTATTTGTTTTATCAATCCAAATACCAACATATATTGATGGGTTATCTAATTGAAAACCATATTTAATTTCAGACCAACCATTTTCTGATATTATATCACTAAACATAAAAATTAGTCTATTATGATTTATAACTTGTGAAGCACTCCTAACATCGCTAATTTTTTTGTTACTTTTAAAAGTTTCTTGAAAAACAGGTTTTACTCTGTCAAGATGCTCATTGGTTATTAATAAAATATTTTGTAAATTTTCTAAAGTTAAAAAATCTTGTGCGCTAAAGGTTAATTTCTGTGCCATTTTATGTGTTGTTAAAAATTTAATAAATTCAATTGCGAAACTATTATTATTAAATGTATTTAAAAATTTCGCAACTTCAAACCATCTTATTTGTGTGAAATTATGTTTGCTGTACTCTTTATTATCATAATATTTAGTGCAATAAAGCAATTTTGTGTTTTTAGAATAACTATCTAAGACTTTACCGTATCTTTCAAGTTGTCGTTCTCCTTCTTTTGAATTTACTTTATTTTCAATGAAACATATTAAATCGTCATTTTCTATTACAAAATCAACGATGCAGTTTGTATCATTTTTCAATTCGTATTTGACTTGAGTTCTTAATTGATATTCTGCACTTGGTAATTCTAAAAAATCACTTATAAAACTATTTTTAATTTCTTTTTCAATATTAAGTAAGCCAACGAGTATTTCTGTTGTAAAATCTTCAAGAGGTGTTTTTTTTGAGTGTGAACGATAAAGTTTTAAAAGTTGATTAAACATTACTTTAAAATATTTATTAGAAGTATCATTTTTTTTCGTTTTAGATTATGGTGCCTAACGGTTTGTGTAAACGTAGTTGCGGATTTCAAAGCACTTACCTTTCAATTTTTCACTAAACTTTGTTCAAAGATACAAACTTTAAATTTAACACAAAAACCGCAATTACGTTTACACTTTGTTAGGGGTAGTGCGCCTTATAGCATACTTGGTTCAAACGATTTCCAACCATTAATATCTATTGCTGATTTTATTTTTTTGTCGCTATATTTCCATATTATATCTGTCCCACGCTCATCTGGAATTATTACACCACCAATTAATTCTTTACCATTTTTTGAGTTTTTAGCAAGATAATCAATTAATGAATTATGTTTATTAATGAAATTTTTATCAGAGCCTTTTGTTTTTGTGTCAAAAAGACAAATTTTATTATTTTTTAATTTAATTACAAAATCAACATAAAAACCTTTCAAAATATTTTCAATATCATAGTAAGTTACTGCAAAATCTTCTTTGTTCTTATCTCCATTTTTGTACCACCATTCAATATGATTTTTATTAAGTTCTAAAAATTCAGCAAATTTAACTTCTGGATTACTTGCATTGTGTTGTTCGTAAAATGGAACTAATGCGTGTTTTTCAATATTTTGCTTTTCTTTATAATGCTCATTATAAATTCTTTCAGAAGGTACTTCCCAAATTGAAGTTTCAACTTTTTTAGTAGCACTTAATGCTTTTTGTTTCAATAATTCTGCGTGAATTTGTAAGGCAATATCTATGAGTTCAATAAAATTAGATTTATTCTGATGATATAATATTATTTTTATAGCGTTTGTTTCAT
>JALSVQ010000142.1 GCA_027073495.1 Flavobacteriaceae bacterium
ACTCAAAACCTAAAAATTAAAATGTTTATAGCAGGTAGCTTTAAAAAATATTAAAAGCTACTGCTTTACTAATTAGTAGAAGGATTTTGTAAAATTGAGAAAAAAATATGCAGAAAAACCTCACGATTTAAAGATAAATCAAAAGATTTCAATGAGAAAAAAAAATGACTTCCGCTTAGTTTTTCACAACAAAAAAAGCTCACGATACCGTGAGCTTTATATTTTTTAAACTAGTTTATACTAGTATTTGTGTCTTGTTTCAGAAGACACAGAAACTTTTTTTCTACCTTTAGCACGTCTACGTGCTAAAACTTTTCTACCGCTTACAGAAGCCATGCGCTCTCTAAATCCGTGTTTGTTCTTTCTCTTTCTTTTAGACGGTTGGAATGTTCTTTTACTCATCTTCTTATATTTTTAGTAATAATCTTATTGCTTTATTACGCTCAAAAGCGAGGGCAAATATACAAAACTTTTTTAGTTAGCAAATCTATTTTTTAAAATATTTTAATAGTTTTTTTAAAAGCATAAAACTACTTGCATTTGAACTAAAGGTTTTGCACAAAAATACAGTATATTTAGGAATAGTTTAGTAATTTTGCGTAAAATCATAAAACAAATCAATATAATGTTTAATAAAATAATAAAACTCATCCTGTCCATTGCTATCTTTGGCTTCGCGATATACCAATTTACTTTAGGTCATATTGGCAATGGCATCATGTACATCTTCTTATCAGCGATAGTACTCTTCTTCTATTACAGAAACGAAATCTTGCTCCTTGCCTTTCTTCGATTACGCAAACAAGATATGGCAGGAACAGAAAAATGGCTCGATAAAATAAAAAATCCTGCTAGCGCCTTACTTCCTAAACAAGAAGGGTATTATAATTATCTTTATGGAATTACTCATTCGCAAAAAAACTTAACGCAAGCTGAAAAATACTTTAAAAAAGCAGTCAAATTAGGTTTAAATATGGACAATGATATGGCAATGACAAAATTGAGCCTTGCTGGTATTGCGATGCAAAAACGTAGAAAACGTGAAGCTACAGCATTATTAACTGAAGCTAAAAAATTGGACAAACACAATATGCTTGCTGACCAAATAAAGATGATGAAACAACAGATGAAAAAAATCTAGTGATTTCAATATTTAAAATATGAGTAAACAACCGAAAATAGGACTAAAAATCATTGGACTATTTTCGGTTGTTCGGTTTTATAATATCGTTTTTCTTATACTTGCCATCTATCTTGCTGCCATTTATGTCTTATCACCACAAATGCGATTAAAAACAGTCTTATTAGACCATAATTTATTTTTTCTCGTCCTAGCTTCTATCTTTAGTATTGCCGCTGGATATATTATCAATAATTTTTATGATGTCCAAAAAGACCGTATCAACAGACCCGAAAAACAACTATTAGACAGTACTATAAGTCAAGAAACTAAATTGAAGATTTATTTTTTATTTAATTTTATTGCTGTAAGTATTGCTTGGTTTGTTTCTTGGCGTGCTGCAGTCTTTTTTGCAAGTTATATTTTTTGGATTTGGTTTTATTCACACAAACTCAAAAGAATACTTTTTGTAGGCAATATTGTTTCAAGCACACTTGCTATTATTCCGTTTTTTGCAGTTTTACTGTATTATAAAAACCTTAATAAGCTAATCATACTTCAAGCCTGCTTTTTATTTACGATATTAATAGTACGCGAGCTATTAAAAGATTTAGAAAATATAAAAGGTGATTTGGCTACAAATCAAAAAACTGTTCCTATTATTTATGGTGAACGCATTGCTAAATATAGCATTATCGTTTTATTACTACTGAGTTTAATTCCTATTTACTTTATCATAAAACTTCCAGAAATCGGCGCAATGCGATACTACTTTTATTTAATAATTGGCGCGCTACCATTCTTTAGTTACTTAATATTAAAAGCAAATACAGCTAAACAGTACAAATTAATACATTTAAGTCTAAAATTCTCATTATTACTTGGCGTATTAAGTATTGCACTAATAGATTCTAACCTCATAATACAAGCACTGGAAAGACATATTTGAGTTATGAGTTATGAACTAATTCAGCATTTTCCACAGTTTATCTTTAAGTTCATCTAAGCCAATTTGGGCTAGTGATGAAATAAAAACATAAGGTAAATCTTCGGGTAAATCTATCGTTATTTCTTCTTGCAGTTCATCATCGAGCATATCAGATTTTGAGATAGCTAACAAACGATTTTTATCAAGCATTTCGGGATTATATTTCCGTAGTTCATTGAGTAATATTTCGTAAGACTCTCTAATATCATCGGCATCAGCAGGAACCATAAAAAGCAATACAGAATTACGCTCTATATGACGCAAAAAACGATGCCCAATACCTTTTCCTTCTGCTGCTCCTTCTATAATCCCAGGGATATCTGCCATTACAAAAGAACGTGAATCACGATAAGAAACAATACCTAAATTCGGCTTAAGCGTTGTAAACTCATAATCTGCTATTTTAGGTTTTGCAGCTGTAATAACAGAGAGCAATGTTGATTTTCCAGCATTAGGAAAACCGACTAAGCCTACATCGGCTAATAATTTAAGCTCTAGAATATACCAGCTTTCTTGCCCATCAATTCCGGGCTGTGCATAACGTGGCGTTTGATTGGTTGATGTTTTAAAATGCCAGTTTCCACGGCCACCTTTTCCTCCTTCTGCCAAAATCACTTCTTGTCCTTCTTCGGTAATCTCTAAAACTATTTCTTCGGTTTCGATATCACGAACTACTGTACCTAAGGGCACATCAATATAAACATCTGCACCATCTTTTCCTGTACTACGTGATTTACTCCCATCACCACCGTGTTCTGCTTTATTGTGTTTTTTGTATTTGAGATGAAAGAGTGTCCAAAAATTTGGGTTAGCTCTTAAAATCACATGACCTCCACGACCACCATCACCACCATCAGGACCTCCTTTGGTAATGTATTTTTCTCGATGTAGATGTACCGACCCCTTCCCTCCTTTACCAGAGGATACAAAAATCTTTACATAATCTACAAAATTCCCTTCAGTCATTACTACTTATTTTATACTATGAGCACTTATAGTTTTTCTATTTCAGCACTTAATCGTTCTGTTATTTCAGCAATATCACCAATACCATTAACACCAATATATTTGCCTTGATTGGCATAATAACTATTCAAAGGAGCTGTTTTGGTTTCATATTCATTAAATCTGTTTCGAATCTTTGATTCATCTTGATCATCTACACGACCACTGGTTTTACCACGTTCTAAAATACGAGAAACTAGTGTATCTTCATCTGCTTCAAGAGCAATCATCGCATTAATTGTCATTCCTTTTTCAGCTAAAAATAAATCTAACGCATACGCTTGATCTTCTGTTCGTGGAAAACCATCAAATATAAAACCTTTCGCATCTGGATATTTCGCTACTTCTGCCTTAAGCATTTTGATAGTAACTTCATCTGAAACCAAATCGCCTTTGTCCATAAAAGTTTTTGCCAAACGACCTAATGCTGTATCATTTTTTATATTAAATCTGAAAACATCTCCAGTAGAAATATGAACAAGATTAAATTTATCTTTCAACAACTTGGCTTGTGTTCCTTTTCCTGCTCCTGGAGGACCGAATAAAACTATATTTTTCATTTGATTGGGTAATTTTAGTTGGTAAATACTTGGAATATTCCTTCCATAACCATCATAATCGAGACCATAGCCCACGATAAATGTGTTTGGAATTTCAAATCCAATATAATCTATTTTTAAATCTTTTTTAAAAACTGAGGGCTTGTAAAAAAGGGTTACTATCTTTAATGCTTTAACACCTTTATCTTCAAATACCTGATATATTTCTTCAAGGGTATTTCCTGTATCAACAATATCTTCAAGAATAACAACTGTTCTGCCAGTTAAATCTTCATTGATTCCTAAGAGTTGTTTTACTTCTCCTGTTGAAGCAGTCCCTTCATACGAAGAAAATTTGACAAAAGAGACTTCGCAATCTCCTTTATAATTACGGATAAAATCTGCCGCAAAAAGAAAAGAACCGTTAAGTATTCCTATAAATAAAGGCACTTCATCTTTTAAATCTTTTTTTAAGGCTGTTGCTAGTCTTTTTACCTCGCCAGCGATAACATCTTGAGATATAAATGGTGTAAATACCTTATCGTGTAATTGAATTTCCATATTGTGCTAATCTATTTAATAGCTCACAAATATACTAAATCTAATGCGTTCTATCAAAAAAAGGCAGCTAGAAAGCTGCCTTTTAAATATTATTATATTTGCAATTAGAATATTGATTTTCTATTATCTTCTATTTTTGCTGCATCTTTTACTGCTTTGAAAGCATCTGTTGCGGCACGTTGGCGTAATGTTTTTGTTTTTTGTGTTGCTTGATTTTTGAAAGTTGTCAGTTTTGGAGCTGCATCTTTCTTTATCAATTTCAGTACAAAAACACCTGAATTACCTATTATAGGCTCTGATTGTTCATCTACCTTAAGTGAAAAAGCTTTTCCTACTACTTTTGGTTCTTTTCCTGCAGCAGGAATAGTAGCAGATGCACGCGAAACAGCATTTGCTTGCGTCACATTTACATTGTTTGCTTTTCCTATTGCTACTAAATCTGAACCTTTCATTTTTGGTAATAAAATTTTAGCTTTTTTCTCGTTCATCAGTATTTTAGACACTGCAGCTTTCACATCTTTAACAGGTTTAACCTTACTTGTTCGGATTGCCGTAGCACGTACAATTACTTGACCTTTAGAAACATTAAACTTAGCTACATCTCCTATTTTTCTGTCTGTATCATATAACCAACGTACTATTTCGCGGCGATTACCCAATTCTGGCAATGTTTCATCTAAAGCTTTTAGATTGTTTATCGGTTTAACCTCTAGTCCATTTTTCTTTGCAATATCCGCAAATTTAGCGGCTGGTTTTGCTGCTTCTATTTCTATTTTTGCAGCTTTAGTAAACAATGCTTTACTCGTAGCTTTAGAAGGTAAATTCTTTTTAGCAACAGTTGCTAACTTATACGCATTAGATGCTCCAATCAAATCATCAATACGTATAATATGGAAACCAAATTGAGATTCAGCTATACCAACTTGCCCTTTTTTCCCTTCAAAAACAAAGTCTCTAAAAGAAGGTACCATTGCATTATAAGCAAATTTACCTAAATCACCGTCTTTTGCCGCGCTACCTTTGTCATCAGATAAATCTTTAGCCAATTTACCTAATTTTGTTTTGTCAGCTTTAACAAGAGCTAATATACTATCTGCCATTTTTTTAGCAACCTCTTTAGTTCTATTAGGATTACCACGTGTTGCCCCTTGATATGAAATCAATATGTGTGCTGCTTTTGCAGAATCTGGCAAAGTCTTTACGGCTTCTATTTTCGATATTTTGAAATATTCTCCATCTTTATAAGGCCCATAGATAGCACCAATAGGCAGTTTCGGCAATGTATCTTTAAGTACTGCTGGCAATTTACTTGCTAAAGTATAAGCTGAATTATAAGGAATGTCTGATTGTTCGTTTACAAAAACAGCAAGATTTTTTGCATCTTTTAAACCTGCATCTGTACCTTTTGTAATCGTATTGTACACACCATTAACTGCTTTTTTAAGATCCGCACGCAATGCATTCTCATCATCCAACGATGCTTTTTCATCTACTTTAACATATTCTAAATCACGACTTGGATCAGCTTTATATTCGTCTGCGTGTGCATTTATATATGATTTTATTTCTGCATCGGTTACTTTAACTTTATCATCAGAAACAGTATTGTATTGAGCACGTACATATTTAAAAGTTACCAATTCATTATCTTTTAAATAATTGAATTCTGCTTCTTTTTCGCTGGTAACAACTCCTGCTTTAACTAAGTTATTATAAATCGTTTCTTTTTCTGATTCTGCCAATGAAGTTTCAAAATCTGTCCAAGCTTTTAACTGTTTTTTAGCTTGAGGAGTATTACTTGAAGCTAAATCTTCTAAAAATTCTTTTACTAAAACTGGAGAGAAAGCACCAGCTTCATCTTTAAATTGCGCTTGATTTTGAACTGCAGGATTAGAAGTTAACAAATTCCACAATTGCTCTGAACCAATTGTTATTCCCAATTCATCAAATTGTTGATTTAATAACGTTTTTTTTACTTCTGCATCCCAAACTTGCTTTGAAGCTTTCATTTGAGAGCTTCTTCCGCCTTTGGTAAACTGCGCTACTTTGTCTTGAAATGCATTATAATCAATTTTTTGACCATTAATTTCTCCTATTGAACGCTCTACTTTTCCATTTTTTTGAAAAATCTTTGAACCTCCAACCACAAAAGCAAAAAGTGCTAATGCTATAATTGCTATCAAAACAAATTTACGCTTTCTAATGTTTGCTAATATTGCCATATTTTATTACTTAATTTATAAAATTAGTTTGCAAAAATACAATTTTTTATACAAAAATCTTAATGGTTATTCATTTTTTTTTATCATTATTCATCCTTTGGCACCATTTTTATTGCTACAGTATCAATCTTACTATCAGAAGCCTCTAGTATCGTGAATTTATTATCATCAATAGCAATTTCTTCTCCTTGATTCGGAATTTCTTCTGTATGATTCACAATATAACCTCCCAAGGTTTCATACGAATCATCTTCTTGCAAGTCTAGATTGTATTTTTCATTTAAATAATCAACCTCCAAACGCGCTGAAAAATGATATGTATTTGTATCTATTTGCATTTCATAATGTTCTTGTACATCATGTTCATCTTCTATCTCTCCAAAAAGCTCTTCTATAATATCTTCTATAGTAATGAGTCCCGCAGTTCCACCATATTCATCTAATACAATGGCTACACTACGCTTCTTCTTTGTTAAAAGGTTTAAAATATCATTAATCATCATACTTTCTGGCACAAACTCTACCGGCATAAGCATGGTACGTATTGACTTGGGTTTTTTAAACATATCAAATGAATGTACGTAACCGATTATTTCATCAATATTGTTTTTATAAATAATGATTTTAGTACGTCCTGTTTTGATGAATAATTGCTTGAGTGTTTCTACATCTTCATGGATTTCAACAGCTACAATGGCAGTACGTGGCACCATTATCTCTCGAGCTCTCACATCGCTAAATTCCAGTGCATTTTGAAAAATCTGTATCTCTGCATCAATTTCTTCTTCATCTGCAGCAGATTCCATTTGTTCTATAATATAGTTTCCTAATTCTACTTTACTAAAGGCAATTTGCTCCGTATCTCCTGCCGTTTTAAAAAACGTTTTGAGCATAAAATCTGAAATCCAAATTACAAAACGAGAGACTGGCGTAAAGATGACATAAAACAAATAAGCTGGCAGTGCAAAAAAGCGTAATAGCTTATTGGCATATACTTGAAAAAATGTTTTTGGCAAAAATTCTGCTGTTATCAAAATGATAAGTGTAGTAATAATAGTTTGAAGTAATAAATTATCAATATGATAATAATTCATCAATAATTCTCCAGAAAAATAACCATAAACCACCAAAGCTATATTGTTACCAACTAACATAGTTGCAATATATTGAGCACTTTTATCGGTGAGTTTTTGCAATATCTTAGCTTGAAACCCTTCTTGATTTTTATCAAGTTCTACTTGTAGTTTGTTTGCAGAAACATAAGCAATTTCCATTCCGGAAAAAAAAGCCGAAAGTATTAACGAGAAAACAATGATTATAGAAATTGGTACCATTAAATATTATAGTTCGTTTTGCGCTTCTAATTTTTTAATAAACTTGCGTCTAAAGAAAAACATTCCTACTGCCATAAAGGCAAAGAAAAGCATAATGTATTTTTTATTTCCTGCTTCATTCCAAGTAGAATATGCCATAAAAAAGGCAAAGCCTGCCATAAACAGGTAAAGAAACATGGATACTTTATAAAATTTTAACATAATTTATTGTTTAACTAGTGTATTTCCTAAAAAATCTCCTGTATGGAATTTCGTAAAGTCATTATTAGCCTCAAAACCATAAAAACCTTTAATATCCATATTTGGAGAGGTAAAGGTAAAGCTTTTTTCTGTAAAAACATGAGCCGTTTTTTGGTCGTAATACAATTGCTCCGTTTTGAGTAATGTTCCATCAGGTTTGGTAAGCTGCACATTGCCTTTAAACGCTACTAGATTGGTTTTTTTATACACCACGCCATAGTCTGCAACAACAGTAGATTCTACGCCTTTTTTATCTATAAAAATAAGCTTCAAGCCATCTGGAAATTCTTGGTATTGAAATTTTTGGTTGGTATAATCGAGCATTTTAGGCGATATAAGTTTAGTTTGTGTTTTTCCAGAAACAGTATATCGCAAATTGATATCATAGGTCTCTCCTACAGGAAAATAAGAGGCTTGATACAACTGATTTATTTTATTGATATCATTACTACATGAAAAAAGCATTGTTGTACTAAATAGTACAACAATGCTTTTTACTGTTTTCAAGTAACTAAATGTATTCATTATAGGTTTGGTACTTTTACAGAAAGTCCAATCCAACAGTTATATTTAATTGTTTTACCTGCCATGTTTGAGAATAATATTTCACTTTTTTGAGGTGCATTTGCGTGCCAGCTATTTGCAGCTTTCAATGCACTTCGTTTGATTGAAGGATCTACACTTGCCGCTTTACGTGCTACCCGTTCAGCCAACCAAAAGACAGCTTTTTTCTCAAATGTTGTTTTTCCACAACTGTTAGCAGATTTACCGTACATACCTGCAATCAACATATATGCTCCACCAAAAGATGGTTTTTGAGCTATTGCTTTATTAGCAAATTGTCTTGCACTTCCGTATGAACCTTTCTTTTTGTACATACGTGCTATTTTATAAAAATAGTCTGCTTTCTTAAAGTTGTCTGTCTCCATTCCTGCAGCTTCTTTATACTTTTCTATTGCAGTTGTAATGTTTCCTTTTTTCTCTTCTAATCTACCAAGGTAATAAGATCCTGCTGCTGAAGGTTCTTTGCTCGTTATCTCACGTACCATCTTTTCAAACATTGGGTCTGAAGTACATCCTTTTTTAGACAATCTTCCTGCTGCTCTTTTTAACCAAGTGATATCATCATGCCTTTTATCATAGTTTCTTTGATACAATGGTATCAAGTTTGAGCAATCTGCCAATGGACCTAATTTAGCATCCATACCTGCACTAATTGATTCTAATGCTGGTATATTTTTATCTACAATACGCCATTGTTTCGCTTCTTTTTTTGTCAATGTATTCGCTTCATGCTTTTCATACAACGTATTTCTAATAGCTAATAAACGTTTTACTTCTACAGATGCTTTTTCAGAAATTCTATCATATTCAGAGAATACTTTTCCCATAGGCATTTTTCCTGCTTTATTTAAAGCTATAACCGCGTCAAACATAAAGCCTAATGCTTTAGGATTCTTAACATTTACAGCATCTTCTGTCAATGCTTTGTTAAAGGCGTCATATATTTCTTGATCAGTACCCATTTTAAGATATTTCAATTGCAATCCTTTATCTTGATAAATTCTACCTAAATAGTTTTTACCACGGTGTGTTGGAAAATATTGCGCTCGTAAATCAAACATACTTAATATACGTTTTTTTATAGCTGTTTTTTCACTTTCTGGAGCTGTTTTTAATTTTTCTTTTAGCATTTTTACTCCATATACATAAACCGACTCATGTATTTTAGGGCAATCTTTTACCAATTTTTCAAAATAAGGTGTTGCTTCGTCATATTTTTTTTGCTTAGCATAACCATCGAATAATGATAATGCATCTGAACACTCCATTGTTTCAACTTGCGCAAACATACTTACACTTAGTGTGTAAAATGCTACTAATAATAATCTTTTAAGTTTCATGTTTTCTTCGTTTAATCGTTAATTATATTTCTTTTTAATAAACCATCTATGGTTAAGTGTAAATCCAACGTGGAAATTTACATAATTCTCTTTTGCTAATCCCTCTGTTGTTGTTCCTTTTTTTCCAATATCAACTCCAAAATTAAAAGATGAAAATGGATCTCTTGGATTACGCATCGGTAAACCTATTCCAAAAGACGTGCCAAAGTCAACTATTTGAATGCCGTTCACTATCATTCCGGTGTTTTCAAAACGCAATCCCGCACGATAAGTTACTCGTTTCCAGTATTTTCCAAAAGAATATTTATTTGGTATAAAATATCCTCCAAGGCTAAATTTATTTGCTTTTCCGTAAGATATATTAGACACATTTAAGAAACGTGTTCCAAAACCGGAGCGATTGCTAGCGTCATAACTAATGCCTGCAAACCATTTATTCATATCTCCTATACCAAGACCAAAACTAACTTTCTTGGCAATTTTCATTTCTGTATCTGGTGTTACGGGGCGTAAGGTATCTGCTGAAGTAGCGATAAGTTGCGGTTTATTAATATAAACAACACTTTCATTTTCAGAAGTTAAGGTTGAGCCAAAATCATAGATAAAACTTGCTTGCAAGGTCAATTTATTTTTTAATTTGGTTTTATAATGTGCTCCAAAATTAACTTCAGTTCCCTTAACCTTAGAACGGTCAATCTCTGTTGTAGTAAATTGTACGCCATCTGTTTGTTGATGAATATTAATACCAATATTTCCAAAATGATGTGCTAGCTCCATTCCTAAAGCCAATTCATCTGTAACTTGATACCCTCCATTAATAAAAAGTTTATTAACTCCTCCTGAACCACCATATTTTCTACTTACAGTACTCGATACTTGATCTTCCAGTCTAAAGCCGACAGATGAATAAGGCATTAAACCTGCTCCAATACCAAATTTTCCCATCGGAAAAGCAACTGCAGCATAATTTAAAATACCGCTTGATGCTTTTCCTGTATTCGTAGTTGATGAAATATTAGCCGAATCATAGCTTCCTCCTATTGTGAAAATAGTATTTTTTATTCCTGCCAAAGATGCAGGATTAAAAAAATTGACTTGTGTACTATCTTGTAATACGTTTAATCCACCCATGGAGCGGTTTTCTGTTGTTCCTTTGAATTGAGTTGTTCCAACACCAAAAAACGAATATGGTGATGCGATGTTCTCTTGTGCTAATAACGGTAACGTCATTAGCATCATAGAAACGAATATTATTTTCTTTATCATAAGTTTAAATTATATGCTACTATTTTAGACAAGCCTCTCATTAAAAAATTAGGGCGCACAAATATGCTACTTTTTATGCTTTTAGACAAATGTTTTGCGTCTCCTCCTGTTAAAATAATTATAAAGTTAGCATAATGATTTCTAAAATCGTCAATAAAGCCTTCAATTTCGTATAAAACACCTTGTTCAATACCTAAATGCATTGCGTCATTTGTTGAAGCTCCATTTCTATTAAATTCTATTGATTTTTCTAATAAAGGTAAACTTGCTGTATAATGATGTAATGCTTGATAGCGCATTTTCAGACCATTACTTATTGCTCCTCCATTATAAATTTTATTTTGAGTCAAAAAATCATAAGTAATACAAGTTCCTGCATCAATCACCAAACAGTTTTGATTGGGATATAATAGCGCTGCTGCAGCTACTAAAGCAATTCTATCTACTCCTAATGTTTTTGGTGTTGCATAATTATTTTGAAAAGGGATAGGTGTTTTATGGTTTAAAAAAAGAATTTTTACGTTTTTTAAAGCTTCAAAAATATTTTTTTGATTTTCTCCCACATTAGAAACAATCGCATTTTTAAAACCAAAACGAGCATGAAGCGCAGTGATTTCTTTTTTTAAATCACTACTATTCAGCCGCTTGTTAAACAGAATACTATCTGCTTCAAAAATTGCAACCTTAGCAAGGGTATTACCTATATCTACTACTAAATTCATATAGACAAAAATAATTAGATTTTTTTTAAAAAGTACTTGGAAAGTTAAAAAAAAAGATATTATATTTGCACCCCGTTAAGGACGGTACCTTAGCTCAGTTGGTAGAGCAACGGACTGAAAATCCGTGTGTCCCTGGTTCGATTCCTGGAGGTACCACAAAGCGCAACTCACTTTATTGAAGTAAGTTGCGCTTTTTTATTGATGTAATGTATCATTTATCAATAGAATATATTTCAATATTATAAACGTTTATATGTTTCAATACCTTGATTTTTAAGTAAATTAAAAGAAAAATATTTTACATTGTTTATTTTATAACCTAGTAAAACCTACATATATTGTCAGATATAGGGTAAAATAATCACCCACTATAAAAAATAGCTATTCAATTACGAAGTTAGAAAACATAGATTTTCACAAATTTAACTAGTTAAATTTACTCTTCTTTAATTCACCTTCAAATTAATTATCTTTTCAAAGCAAAATGACTTCTAAACTCACGCCCATCTGGATTTGGAAGTTTTACATAAAACCAGTAATCTGTACTTGGCATTTCAACACCATTATACAAACCATCCCAACCTTGACTATCAGCACGTAAGGTTTTCAATAATTTTCCGTAACGATCAAATATTTTAATAGTAACTAATTCTGGTGTTAAAATCCCTTTTGGCTTCCAAAAGTCATTAAAACCATCTGCATTGGGTGTGAAAAATGGTGGAAAACCAACCAATGCTTTCATCGCTGTTATTGTTCCACAACCGTTTTTATCACGAACCACAATATCATAGAAACCTGGTGCAAGATGATCAAAATAATTGGAATCATAGAAAGCTAGTCCATTGTCTATGGAATACTCATAGTCTCCAATACCTGTAACTATTATTTCCATACTGTTATTCTGCGAATTATCAACTGCTACTATATATATAGTATCTGGTGCTGAAGATTCTGCAACATGAGCAACAGCTGTATTGGTACAGTTAGTAGTTGTATTGGTAACAGTAACGGTATGATCTCCTGCTACGGTAGCATTAATTGAAGCTGTCGTTTCTCCTGTATCCCAAAGGTAGGAATAAGTGTTCCCATCATTAATAGTAGCATCTAATGTAACAAAACCAATATTAGTACAGAAAAAATAATTACCTAAAATAGGTTGTGGTAAAGGGTTGGTCAACAAATTAACATGCACGCCAATACCAAAACAATCATTATTTATGGCATTATCAACACGCACATAAATATCTTGACTCTGTGCTATACTCATATAGTTAGTCAGCGGCAATGCATTTTGCTCTAATTGCGCATCTTGCAGTGTTGCATAATAGCTTATACTATAAGTCTGCCCAACAGGAAGACTCGCTAATATAGTTGCATCAGCATTTTGCAAGTCAAATAAATGAAATCCATCTTCTGTACCATCATCATCACAAGCTTCTAAATTAACCATTAAGTTTGGATCTAACTGTGATGCTGACGTTTCTAAGCTAATAGCAATAGAACGACTACATAAAGTTGTATTATTCTGCACCACAGCATAGATTGTTTGTGGATTAGATGTGTTAATATAGTTGTCTTGAGGCATTATTTGCGTTGTTAATGCTGCATCTTCAAAATAGGTAAATGTATAATCTACTGTTGGTGTTACTAACTCTGAATTGGCTTCATTAAGATTAAAATTGGTAAATCCATCATTAGGTAATGCGTCTTCATCACATTGATGCAAGACAACACCCGCCTGTAAAGTTGGCAATGGATTAATTATTATTGTAAAAGAAATTTTTTCATAACAAGCTATATGATTTATATTCTCTATACGTATCCACAATGTTTCACTATTTATAGTGACATTAGTATATGGGTTATTCAAAATTTCATTAGTATCAGCATCTAAATCTGCTTCTGTAGGGAAATAACGCACTTGAAAGTTAGCTGTACTTGCATTAGTTAACAAACCTAGCACTTCAGCATCTTTTAAAGTATGCAAATCAAAATCATAAAAACCATCATTATTATCATCACATTGTTCAATTGGATTTACTATAGCTCCTGCTGGTAAAATAGGCTGTTCAAATATTTCAATAGCAAAAGATATTTTGGTATAGCAGTCATTATGATTTACATTTTCGATACGTACCCAAAGTGTTTCATTATAAGGCGTAATATTGGTATAAGGATTAGCTAGAATCTCATTAGTATCAGCATCTAAATCTGCTTCTGTAGGGAAATAACGCACTCGAAAGTTAGCTGTACTTGCATTAGTTAATAAACCTAGCGCTTCTGCATCTTTTAAAGTATGTAAATCAAAATCATAAAAACCATCATTATTATCATCGCATTGTTGGATTGCTATTATTGCTGCTCCTGCTTGTAATTCAGGTTGCGCATAGATAGTAATATCTTGTGTGAAATCTTGACTTTCGGTTTGCCCTAAATTACCAACATACTCTGTATGAAGATTAACCGTATAGGTATGATCAGTTCCATCATTTATGACTGGAAAAATGTGACTTGGTGTTTCCGTTCCTGATACAACAGGAGAACCATCACCAAAATTCCAATCTGTAGCTGTTAATACTTGATTAGAATTTATAGAAAAATCTACGGTATTTCCTTCACAAACATCTGCTCCATTATTATAAACTATAGAAACATTAAAAAATGATTGTATAAAAGGTGGTAATCCTTGATGAACAGTAACTGTGGCTGGAAATGTAATTGCATTTTGATTATAACTACAAGCAGCACCAACCCCTTCGGGATTATTAACAACTCCCATATTTTGAGTTCCTGAAG
>JALSVQ010000143.1 GCA_027073495.1 Flavobacteriaceae bacterium
GCTATGGCAGACAAAGATTTTCCAAAAGATTTACCTGCAGATCCCAATGTTAGAGAATTGAACATGGCAGAATTTATGCCGATAATGAACATTAACCTTTCTGGAGATTATGACCTTGCAAAACTACAAGATTACGGCGAATATCTTGAGGATAAAATAGAAGCATTAGGAGAAATTAATGCTGTTGACATACGTGGTATTCAAGACAAAGAAGTTGAAGTTGCAGTTGATATGTACGCTATGGAAAGTGCCGAAATCAGTTTTAGAAATATAGCCGATGCTATCAATTTTGAAAATATGACTATCTCAGGTGGTGATATTTTAAATGATGGAACACGGGTTAATGTACGTGTGATTGGTGAGTTCAAAACTGCCAAAGAAATTGAAGATATTATTGTAAAACGCGAGCACGGTAATATTGTTTATCTCCGTGATATAGCCAAAGTACAGTTTAAAGATCAAGAAAAAACAAGTTATGCACGTGAATATATGAATCCTGTGGTGATGCTCGACGTCAAAAAACGTGGTGGTGAAAACTTGATTGCAGCATCCGAAAAAATCAATAAAATTATTGAAGAAGCTCAAGCAAAAGTATTTCCAAAAAAATTGAACATATCCATTACTAATGACGCCAGTGATCATACAAAAAAGCAAGTAGATAGTTTGGCAAACAACATTATCTCAGGCGTTATTTTGGTAGTTTTGGTTTTGCTATTCTTTTTAGGATTGCGTAATGCGCTTTTTGTAGGAATTGCCATTCCTCTATCTATGCTCATGTCTTTTATGATACTAAGTACTATGGGTGTAACGCTCAATATGATGGTGCTTTTTGGATTAATATTAGCATTAGGAATGCTGGTAGATAATGGTATTGTGGTTGTTGAAAATATTTACCGTTTTGTAGATGAAGGCTATTCGCTTAAAGATGCAGCCAAAAATGGTGTAGGCGAGGTTGCTGTACCTATTATTGCTTCTACAGCAACAACTTTGGCAGCATTTCTACCATTGGCTTTTTGGCCAGGTATGATGGGGCAATTTATGAAATTTCTACCCATTACTTTGATAATAGTATTAGGCTCATCATTGTTTGTTGCTTTAATTATTAATCCGGTATTGACTTCTATTTATATGAAATTGGAAGAAAAACCAATAGCAACAAAAAAGATACTTATTGTAGCAGTTGTTGCGTTTATATTAGCAGGACTTTTATTAGTTTTAGGTACAAAAACATATACTAATATTTTTGGGATGCTCTTCCTTACTATAGGATTGTTATTAGTACTCAACCAGTTTGTTTTTAATCCAGGAACGAAATGGTTTCAGAATACATTTTTACCTAAGTTAGAAAATTCATATCAGCGTTTTCTTACATTTGCTTTACGTGGAAAAAATGCCTATTTCTTTTTGGGAGGAACATTTATAATGCTGTTCGTTTCTTTACTTATTTTTAAGGTTAACTTACCTAATATCTCATTTTTCCCAGATACACCACCAAAGCAAGCTTATATTTATATAGAATATCCTATTGGAACAGCTATCGAAAAAACAAATGTATTGTCTTTAGCAATTGAACAAAAATTAATTAATTATTTTAAAAAATATGATAAAGATGGTGTAAATCAATTGGTGACTTCTATCATAGGTCAAGTAGGAGAAGGCACTTCAGATCCAAAACAAAAAGGTGGTGGCGGAAAAACACCGAACAAAGCGCGTATTACCATCAACTTTGAAACTTTTGAAAACCGAAATGACCCAAAAACAGGAGAGCATATTGATACCCACGAGGTACTAAAAGATATTCGCAAATTAGTTAGTGGTTATGCAGGTGCAACCATAGTTGTAGATAGACCAAAAGAAGGACCTCCTGTTGGAGCACCTATTACTATAGAAGTAAGTGGCGAAGATTATAATGAATTATTGGCTACATCTGATGCAATACGACAGTTTATCAACGATCAAAATATTTTGGGTATTGAAGAGCTAAAACTTGATGTAGAACAAGGAAAACAAGAGATGCCTATAATAGTAGATAGAGAGAAAGCACGTCGTTTAGGTATTTCTACAGCTCAGATTGGTGATGCCTTACGCACATCGCTCTACGGAAAAGAAGTGTCAACCTTTAAATATGGAGATGATGATTATCCTATCAATATGCGCTTGCAAGACAAATACCGCTATGATAAAGCGAGTTTACTGAATAAGAAAATTACATTTAGAGATATGGCATCAGGGCGTATTGTTCAAGTGCCTATAGCTACAGTCGCCAAAGCAACAAAAGCAACGACTTTTTCTGCGGTAAAGCGTAAAAATTTGAAGCGTGTCATTACCATTTCATCCAATGTTTTAGAAGGATATAATGCTACAGCAGTAAATGAAAACATTAAAAAGGCATTGAAGAGTTTTAAACTATCTAAAGACACCGCAATCAAATTTGGTGGTGAGCAAGAAGAGCAGGCCAAGCAAATGGCATTTCTACTCAAAGCATTATTTATAGCTGTTGCTATGATATTTTTGATTATTGTAGCACAGTTTAATTCTACTTCAGTGCCAATTATCATATCATCTTCTGTTTTATTGAGTTTGATTGGTGTGTTCTTAGGGCTCGTTATTTTTGGTGATGATTTCATTATATTAATGACTATGATTGGTATCATCTCCTTAGCAGGTATTGTGGTTAATAATGCCATAGTACTTATAGATTATACCTTACTAATTATAAAACAAAAGCGAAAAGACCATGCTATCCCAGCTGATGAATCATTATCTAAAGACTTGATTTACGAAAGTGTAGTAGAAGGAGGTAAAACGCGTTTACGACCTGTATTATTAACTGCTATTACTACAGTTTTAGGATTGTTTCCTTTGGCTTATGGTATCAATATTGACTTCTTTGGTCTATTTACCAACTTGGATGCTAACTTCTTTATCGGAGGAGAAAATGTAGCCTTTTGGGGTCCAATGTCTTGGACAATAATCTACGGCCTGACATTTGCTACCTTTCTGACATTGGTTATTGTGCCTGTGATGTTTTACCTATTGACACTGTTAAAGCGTAGATTGGGAAGAATTGTATAACTATAATCTTAAAAAAAATAAGGAAATGCATGTCTTTTTATAAATGCATTTCCTTATTAATATAAAAAGCTATTGAGTAATTATGTATTTTTTACGTACGCTTAATCACCAATAAATTGTGCATTTATTTCAAGATTCGTACGTATTGTGATATAATAAGTGCTAGTCGTTATTTCATCATTTTGAGCTGCGATATATAAGCTGTAATTATCTTGAAAAAGATAATCTTTTATATCTTCTTCTGTTGTGATTAATTCAAAACCGTTTGTGTTTGGAATAGCTTCTGACCAAGCTATTTTTTTAGCAGGCAAGCCTTCAACTTGAATATAGATAGCGATAGCTTCAAGAAAAGAAAAATCACCATCACTCGGACTGTTTATTTCTAAAGTACAATTTTTTAGGTAGATTTGATCCACCAAATTTTCTTGTGTGTTATAGTCATTTAATGTCGTTGTTATATTGGTTGCCGAGATTTCTGATGTGATTTCTAGCATATTTCCAACTGTGCTAATAGGTTCTATTATAATGGTATTTTCTAAATCGTGAGAAAACGGTATAATATCCTCCAATTGGTCGCATGAAGTCGTAACACTTAGAATTGTAAAAAGTATAATTATTTGAACTATTTTTTTCATCATTTTGTTTTAATCTTCTTTCTAAACTAATTTTTTTAGCCTAAAAAATGTATGCAAAGATACAAATTATTTATGACAGACAGGAATGAACTCATTCGCATCAATGGCAAAGCGTTGTATTTCGGCTTCAGATAATTGATTTTTTAATGAAACTGCATCAACTTGAAAACCTACAGCTGCAAGTTTATCAAAATAATCCATGCCATAAATACGCAGATGATCATATTGTCCAAAGATGAGCGTACGTTCTGCTTTATCGGTAATGCTATCGTCCTCAAATGTGGTTTTTCTATTAGGGTCTAATGGCACTTGCAAAATAGCATAGCCATTGGGTTTGAGGATTCTAAAAAGTTCTTGCATCGCCTTGGTATCATCAGGAATATGCTCTAAAACGTGATTGCAAAAAACAATATCAAAACTAGCAGTTTTAAATGGTAAATCACAAATATCTGCTTTTACATCTGCTAATGGCGATTCTAAATCGGTTGTAGTATAATCTAAATTAGCTTGTTTTTTAAAACGTTTGTAAAATGCCTGTTCTGGAGCAAAATGCAGTACTTTAAAATTTTTTTTTGTAAAAAAATCGGTATTTTTTTGAAGATATAACCAAAGTAAACGATGACGTTCCAATGACAATGTACCTGGAGCTAAAGCATTAGTTCGTTTTTTGGTATAACCGTAAGGCAGAAATTTTCGATAGGATTTACCATCTATAGGATCTGTAAACTTATTACCACGATAAAATAAAGCTAAAATAGGTTTTGCCCAATAACTCATACGGATGAGCAGTGGTCTTGGAATGGTATTTAGTAGTAGTTTAAACAATATTATAAATTTTGTCTAAAGGCATCTTCTTCATCACTTGTTATTCCTAGCGCTTCGTAAATATATTTGTAGGTAGATAACAGTTCTGGTTTTCCATTTACCAAGGCTACATCGTGTTCAAAATGTGCACTTGGCAAACCATCTTTGGTCAATATTGTCCATCCATCACTCAAATGATTGGTTTGATAAGTTCCCATATTTATCATCGGTTCAATGGCAATGACCATCCCTTCTTTAAACTTTTTTCCACGTCCTCTTCGTCCATAATTTGGAATTTCTGGATCTTCGTGCATTTTTTTTCCTAATCCATGACCTACTAATTCACGAACAACACCATAACCATTATTTTCTGCATGTTCTTGAATGGCATAACCAAGATCGCCAATACGGTTTCCTAGTTTGAAAGCAGCTATGCCTTTGTACAATGATTCTTTGGTTACTTGAACCAATTTTTTTACTTCTGGAGAAACTTCTCCAACTTCAAAAGTATAGGCGTGATCGCCATAAAATCCGTTTTTGTAGCTCCCACAATCTACTGAAATGATATCGCCATTTTCTAATGGTTTGTCATTAGGAATACCGTGAACTACTTGAGCATTTGGACTCATACATAATGAATTAGGAAAACCGTACATGCCTAAAAAAGCTGGATATGCATCGTGATCGCGTATGAATTCTTCTGCAAGCTTATCAAGGTGTAATGTAGTAACTCCTGGTTTTATCTCAGCAGCTATCATACCTAATGTTTTTGAAACTATTAACGCACTCTCACGCATTAATTCTATTTCTTCTCTATTTTTTATTTGAATCATGGTTTCTTATTATTTGGCAAAATTAGCTAAAATATATGAGAAAACTAAAGCTATTGTTAACGAAACAATTTTTTAAAAAAAGAAGGTTTATTAAGCAATGGTTTTTCATCTTCTAATAATAATTGATGTATTTCTCCCCAACCTATAAAACCACCTATATTCCGATCATCAATAAAAATATCTGCTACAATCTTTCTGCTTACTTTTGGGCTGTAGCTTTCTTCAGGATATGTAGTATTGACAGCATAGAAGGTAATACCTTTGGATTTGCAAAATTCAACAGCTTCATCAAGGGGTTTTCCACTGCGTACTGTCCAAAGTATCAAACGATGTCCTGCATTTTGTAGCTTTTGTAACGTTTCAAAAGCAAATAGTTGAGGTTTTCCTATCTTGGGATACTTATTGACTACAATAGTACCATCAAAATCAACCGCTATAAGTAATGATTTATGCATCATTTAATTGCTATAATTTGGTAAATATGGAACTTCTCCTTTGAGAATAATTAGTAAATCTTTTTCTAAGGTTTCAATTGGAGATTCTACTATTCTCCCAATTTCTTTTTGGTCTTTGTAGATGATAATTGTTGGTACATAATCAATTCTTTTTCCCTCTTGCATGTTGTCAACAGTTTTTTTATCGTGATTTACAGTATAAAGTTCCATTTTGGAATAATCAAAATGCACTGCATTCAAAATTTTGTATAAACGCGGAACTTCTCTTCTGCTGTCACCACACCAAGTTCCCATAAACACTTCCAAGCTATAATTTTTAAGAAGTGGCTCAAGAGCATTAATAGAAGTGTCATCTAGCTTGTAAGCGTTATATTCTTCATCAAACCAAGCTTTAAAAGGTGGCTGCATAAAATCTTTTTTATGTGTTATTCCATATAAATTGCCTTCATTATCAATAATTGGTTTATTGCTGCTACAAGCAGTAATAAGCACTATAATAAGACTGATTTGTATTGCTTTCATAATTTATTTAATTAATAAGGACTCTTGATCCATTAATTCAGGTTTTGCTATATGCATTAAATCTAATAATGTAGGTGCTATATTGGCTAATATTCCATTTTTTACATTGTAATTTTCATTAGATACCAAAATCATAGGCACAGGATTGGTCGTGTGCGCTGTGTTTACTGTTCCATCTTCGTTAAGCATTTTTTCTGAATTCCCGTGATCTGCGAGTATAATGATATTGTAATTACTTTTTTGAGCAGCTTCAACAACATCTTTCAGGCAAGTATCTACGGTTTCGGCAGCTTTTACAGCAGCTTCAAAAACGCCAGTATGTCCTACCATATCTGTATTTGCAAAATTGAGAATAATCAAATCTGTAGTGCTTTTTTGAAGTTCAGGAACAATAGCATCACGTACTTCGGGCGCACTCATTTCGGGTTGCAAATCGTAAGTAGCAACTTTTGGAGAAGGTACTAATAAGCGTTTTTCTCCTTTGTATTCTTGCTCACGACCACCAGAAAAGAAAAACGTAACATGTGGATATTTTTCGGTTTCTGCTATGCGTATTTGAGTCTTTCCATTGGCTTCAATTACAGCACCGAGTGTGTCCTTTAGATTATCTTTTGGGTAAACAACTTTGATGCCTTTGAAGGTCTCATTATACTGCGTCATTGTAACATAATATAATGGTAATTTTTTCATGTCAAATGCAGCAAAATCATGTTGCGAAAGCACTTCGGTCAGCTCACGCCCTCTGTCTGTTCTATAATTAAAAAAGAACACAACATCATCTGCTTGTATGCTTTTGCCGCCTTCAAGAGCTATAGGTTTAATAAATTCGTCAGTTACATTGGCATCATAACTTGCTTTGATTGCTTCTGTGGCATTCTCAAAATGAGCACCTTTACCGTGAACGAGCAAGTCATAGGCAAGTTTCACACGCTCCCAACGTTTATCTCTATCCATAGCGTAGTAGCGTCCTATAATACTTGCTATTTTTGCTTTTTTACCCGAGATATAATGTTCTAAATCTTCAAAAAAGGCTATAGCTGAATGCGGATCAACATCACGTCCATCGGTAAAACCATGAATGTAACTCGGAACGCCTGCATTTTCAGCACTATCGAGTAAAGCTTTAAGATGTTTTAGATGTGCATGAACGCCACCATCAGAAACTAATCCTAAAAAATGAATGGCTTTATTATTTGCTTTGGCATAGTTTAAAGCATCTTGAATAACGGCTTCTTGCGCAAAAGTATTTTCAGTAATAGCCTTGTTTATCTTAACCAAATCTTGATAAACAATACGTCCAGCACCAAGGTTCATATGACCAACTTCGCTGTTTCCCATTTGACCTTCGGGTAGTCCTACATTTAGCCCATCGGTAAGTACTTGACTATTGGGATAATTATTGATTAAACTATCAAAAAAAGGCGTCTTAGCCTGATCAATGGCAGACACTGATTTATCTTGTGCTATTCCCCATCCATCAAGGATGATAAGCATTGCTTTATTCATTTTTTTCATAGTGACAAAGGTAACTATTTTTCATTTATGAAAGTGCCAATTTATCAAGCGTATATTGAATCAAATTTTCTACTGCACGTTTATAATTACTGCTAAAAGTACCATTTGCTCTATTGGCTATAATGGCATTCATAGAACAGGCATGATGCCCTAAGAGTTTTGATAAACCATAGATTGCCGAAGTTTCCATTTCTAGGTTTGTAATCCGTGTTCCATTAAAATTAAAACTATCAATTTTTGAATTGAGATCATTATCTTGAATAGCAAGGCGTAAGATACGCCCCTGAGGTCCATAAAAACCTCCTGCCGTAGCTGTTACACCTTTATATATAATATCGCTATCTAATATTTTTTCTAAGGTTTCGCTATTTTTCACAAAGAAAGGGTACGCTTTTTTAGGGCTCCAGTTGGTATGTTTTATAAATGCTTCTTCAAGTTCTGGGTGCAAAATATGTTCACAATCATACGATAAAAGCATACCGTCAAGCCCTAAACCATATTGAGCCAAGACAAAACTATCTACAGGGATATCTGCTTGAAGCGATCCAGAAGTGCCAATACGAACTATATTGAGTGCTGTATGTTCTTTTTTGACTGTTCTTGTTTCAAAATCAATATTGACAAGTGCATCAAGTTCATTAACAACAATATCGATATTGTCTGGACCTATTCCTGTTGAAATCACAGTGAATTGGGTACCTTTATATGTGCCTGTTATGGTTCTAAATTCTCTTTTTTGTGTTTCAAACTCGATACTATCAAAATGTTCTGCTACTTTAGGAACACGGTCTTGATCGCCTACAAAAATAATATTTTTGGCTAAGTTCTCTGGTCTTAGATTGATATGATATACACTCCCGTCAGGATTGAGTATTAATTCGGATTCTGCTATTCTTCTCATGAGATTAGATTTTAAAAATAAGCATCAAATTTAATAAAATTAACGCAACAATAAAAGTTAATTATGTGTTTTTTTATATAAAGAAACAGTAATTTCCGATAAAAAGACTAATCGTATTTATAGCTAATAAGTATTTGCTAGTATAGCTGTTTTTAAAAACTAAGAGAAAGTTTAAATTGAGAATTAAGCACTTTTGCCACTTTCTCCATCACAACATAATATTTTATTTAAAATCTTCACAAAAACCAACACATATTAATAACCATACCTAATGTATATAAGCCAGTTCATCCATTTTTCTACTGTACCATAATAAAAATAAAGCAATTATAAATATAAACATTGGCATTAACATACTTGAAGTTCCTAGTACTGCTTGTACCTTTGCAATAAAAAAGTTATATATCAATTGAATAATTACTGTTATAAATGATAGCAAAAACAAAGAACATGAAATTCTTTTTTTCAAAAGCAACAAAACACTTCCTAAGAATCCTGAAAAAACAGCTATACCAAACACAATAGGTATATTCTCGTATAATGCGCGTTCGGCAGGGTTTTCAATAGATTGCATTGTTTCTGACATCATGGTAACTTGCATTAAATATGCCATAATGCCCATTATATTCCAAATTATAGCTAAAACAGCAATAACTTTAAACCATTTAATGAGTTTTTGATGTGATTCCATACTATTAATTTTTTAGTATGGACAAGATAGTAAAAAAAATTGAAACCAGCTAATAGTCTAGTTTAAAAGCCTTCTTTAATTCTAATAGTACTGGATTTTTTTCAGCTAAATGTTCAAAACGTTCTTGAGCAGAATACACCACTTTTTGCTTTTCAGCTTCGTTTACGGTAATGACCAATTCTATATCATAATTATTGAGCTCTTTTCTGATATAATTCATCAAATCTAATTTTTCAAATAGCAAATCATTTTTCATGGTTTGATTGTAAAAAGTCAGATGTATGTTTGTGCCTTTAAGTATTGGCAGATTTTCAGAGAGCATTGCATGAACAATATGTTTATTTTTATTAGCTATTATTTCAATATAGTCATTCCAAACTTTATGAAAAGCTTCTGCTGTAAATGGCTCTGTAGGTAACTCTTCTGCTACTTCATTTGCTTTAGCTCTTTTTATAGCATTTTTTTGTTTTAATGCAGCTAGAGAAAGACCTGGAATACGTTTTTCAGAAACCCCATTTGTTACAGTTACTTTTGCCGCTGGAATAGTTTCAATAGTTTTTTTGGAAGCAACAACGTCTAGAACCTCTTGAGTTTGTATTGTGTTTTCTTGATTAGAAAAATGACTTGCAGGAATTATTTGGTAATTAAACTTTTTTTTTTATCCTCAAAGTCGATAGAGGCCAATTGCATTAATGCCAACTCAACATGCAATCGCTGATTACGACTTAGTTTGTACTGAAAATCACAAGTGTTGGCTATATCAATAGCGGTAAGTAAAAACTTTGCATTTAAGACGTTTGCTTGCGCTAAATATTTTGTTTTGGTATTTTCTCCAACTTCCAATAAGGCTATAGTTTGAGCATCTTTGGCAACTAATAAATCTCTAAAGTGCGATGCTAAGCCTGAAATAAAATGGTGTGCATCAAAACCACGATCTAAAACAGTATTAAGGAGTGTTAATAAATCAGGAATAGCTCTTTTTTCAATAAGATTGGTCGCTTCAAAATAGGTGTCATAATCAAGAACATTCAGATTTTCTGATACTATTTTTAATGTAATTTCTTTACCTGAAAAACTAACAATTCTATCAAATATAGACAAGGCATCACGCATAGCGCCATCAGCTTTTTGTGCTATAATATGCAAGGCATCATCTTCTGCTTTAATACCTTCTTCTGTAGCAATTTTTTGTAAATACACTTTAATAGCATTCACAGTAATACGCTTAAAATCATAGATTTGACAGCGTGAAAGTATAGTGGGTATTATTTTGTGTTTCTCTGTTGTAGCAAGTATAAAGATAACGTGTGCTGGCGGCTCTTCCAAAGTCTTTAAAAAAGCATTGAAAGCAGAGGCGGTCAACATATGTACCTCATCAATAATAAATACTTTATATTTTCCTGTTTGTGGTGGTATGCGAACTTGCTCTATAAGATTTCTGATATCATCAACAGAGTTGTTTGAAGCAGCATCAAGTTCAAAAATATTGAAACTAAAATCAGCATCTGCTTTTAATGTTTCATCTTCTTGGTTTATTTTTTTTGCCAAAATACGCGCACAAGTTGTTTTACCAACACCTCGAGGCCCTGTAAATAACAGTGCTTGCGCGAGATGATTGCTTGCTATAGCTTTTTCTAAAGTATCGGTAATAGCCTGTTGCCCAACTACTTCTTCAAAAGTTTGGGGTCTGTATTTACGTGCTGATACAATATATTGTTCCATAGGGCAAATATAAGCGTAGAAAATGAATTATTAAAGTATATTTATAAGGAGTTATTCACAATTTAACTTACTGCAATAACCGATATTTCTACATTGACATCTTTGGGTAAACGTGCTACTTGTACGGTTTCTCGTGCAGGAGCTGTCTTTTCATCAAAATAACTACCATAAACAGTGTTAATAGCAGCAAAATCATTCATATCTGCTATAAAAATAGTGCTTTTTATCACATTGTCAAAGGTATAATCAGCTGCGGCAAGTACTGCTTTCAAATTTTCCATAACTTGCTTTGTCTCAGAGGAGATATCACTTACAACAAGCTCATTTGTAATAGGATTGATAGCAATTTGCCCTGAAGTAAAAAGCATATTTCCTGTTTTTATAGCTTGACTATAAGGGCCAATCGGTTGTGGTGCTTTTGTAGTATTTATTATTTTTTTACTCATAATTTGATATAAAAAATGAAGCAATTAATTTTATAATTAATTGCTTCATTATAAATTTTAATATAATTACTTAATACCTAATTTCTTTTTCATTGCTTTAGATAAAGCATCTTTATGAATCAAAATATTCATTGTTTTGTAACGTACATAAGGAAATGATGCATAAAAATAACCATCACACTGATTGTATTTTGTTCCCCAAGAGTTTTTTACAATAAAATATTTTTTCCCGTTTTGGTCTTTGATAAGTCCTGTAATATGCATTCCGTGGTCATCTGTAGTGGTTTGCTCATCAAAAGCATCTTGACGTTCTTGCTGTGTAACCCATTTTTCTTCTACAGGTTGCATAAAAGCATTGCTTATTTTTTCTGCTCCAGCATTGTTAAAAAATACGTCATCTTTACCTTTTTCTTGAATAGTACTTGCGTCTTTTGGCACAATAGCTAGTGCATCACGTGCAGAAAATCCTTTTTCAGAAACATCTGCTCCCCAAGCAAAAGTGTAGCCTTTTTTGATAGCACCTTCCATGATATCCATAAACTCATCCAAAGGTACATTATAACTTGATTTCAAAGCCCAATTATCTTGTACTTCAAGTACAAATTGTTTATAAAAAGGATGATGGGTATATGAAGTAATACTAATATAATCATCCATATCATCAAGTCCCAAAAATTTAGCATATGATTTTGGTGTATATGTAACACCATCAACTACAAATGTAAAATCTTCTGTGTTATCTGGAAGATCTCCTAAATAGGCATCTACTACTTCAGTAAAGGCTTTTTTCCAATTTTTTGTTATTTTTCCACCTTGTGGTTTTTTAACAAATACTTTTAACATTGCAGCAAGTGCTTTCTCCATTTCTGCATGTTTGTGCTTATCTGAACCATAATGTAAGCCTGTATAAGCTGATTCTGGCACAATACCATAGCGCTTGATTACCCAAGGAATATCTCCAAAAGCACCACCTTCACCAAAGTTAAAAGTACCATACATACGTAAATAATTAACTGCTTTACCAATATATGCATTACGTGCTATATACATTTCAGATAAGTTAGCTGGTTTATGTCCTTTACGTATCATTTCTGACTCCATAAAAGAAAGTGTAGAAAAACTCCAGCAAGTACCTGTTCTGTTTTGATTTTCTACAGGTGTAGCCTCAAGGTCTTTTATCAAGGTAAATTGATATTTACTTCCTTTCTTGTTACTAAACGTTTCTTGTGATAATTTATCGTTTTTTTGTTTGGTCTTTACATCTTGTGCTTGTGCAAAAACACTTAAAGTTATAGCTATTGCTACTAAAAATTGTTTCATTTTATATTGTTTTATTATTTGAAAGGATAAAGATACTATTTATTTTGAGAATGAAAAGTGAAAAATGGTTATAAGTGATGAGTGATGAGTTATGAGTGAACACTGAGCGAAGGCGAAGTGTAAATTTACTTTCTTACTCAGAAAATATTTAGCATTTAATACCGTTAATTAGTAAAAGAATTATTTTCTTTGTTTTTTATGAAACAAAAACTAACCGTTGTATTTTTAATTATCACTCATTTTGTGTTTGCACAACTTGGAGGTGAGCAGACGTATCAATTTTTGAATCTAGCCAATAACCCGCGTCAAGCGGCATTGGGAGGTGATTTATTTGCGGCTTTTGATGATGATGTTTTTGTTCCGTTATGGAATCCTGCTGTGATAAATGAAGCTATGGACAAACAACTTGCCGTTAGTTATGTTGACTATCTTGGTGATATTTCTTACGGATCTGCTGCTTATGCATATACTGTAGATCGTAGGGTTCAAACGTATCATTTTGGTGTTACTTTTGTAGATTACGGACAGTTTGTAGGAGCGGATGAACAAGGGAATCTCACAGGAAATTTTAGTGGGAAAGAATTAGCTTTTTCTGTAGGTTATGCCAAAAATATTGCTTGGACAGATTTGTATTTTGGAGGAAATATCAAATTCATTTCATCACAATTAGAAACCTATACTTCCTTTGGTGCTGCTGTAGATTTAGGGCTGACCTACAAAAATGAAGCGCTCGATTTTAATGCATCGCTTGTTGTGCGTAATCTTGGTGTTCAACTCAAAGCATACGATGCACAAAAAGAGCAACTCCCTTTAGATATCAGCTTTGGAATGTCTCAACAGTTAGAACATGTGCCCATACGCTGGTATTATACTTTAGAAAACCTCCAAAAATGGAATATCATCTTTTCCAATCCAGCACGTGCACAGCAGACTCTTGGAGGAGAGACAATTCCAGAAAAACAAAGTTTTCTCAAAAATATAGCAAACCACAGTATTATTGGCATTGAATTATTTCCTCAAAAAGGTTTTAACTTACGGATGTCTTATAATTTTAGACGTGCTAATGAACTAAAAATATTAGAGCAACGTGCTTTTTCTGGCTTTTCATTAGGCTTTGGTATGCGTTTTAACAAAGTTCATGTTAATTATGCTTATAGTAAATATAATAATGTATCTAATGCAAGTTTTTTTAGTGTTACTATAGATTTGAATAGATAAATAGTTATTTTTGCATTATGAAACACCGCAATTTTTTTCGTGATGCCACTATTACAGCTATAATGTTTATGGTACTATTATTAGTTATAAATAATGATTACTCCGAAGATGCATTTCTAAAAGTTGCTTGGCAAGGCTTTTTGTTTGTGCCATTTTACTATATTTTATCCCGTTTAATTGCCAAAAATAAAGCCAAAAAAAATGAATAAAATCACAATTGCTATTGATGGATTCTCCTCAACAGGAAAAAGTACTGTTGCCAAACAACTTGCCAAAGCATTATCATATGTTTACGTAGATACTGGAGCAATGTATCGTGCAGTTACATTATATGCTTTAGAAAATGATATTATTTCAGACAATCATTTTGATAAAAAAGCATTAATAGATGCTTTGCCTACTATAGATTTAGTTTTTAAGTTCAATCCTGAATTGGGTTATGCAGAACTATTTTTAAATACTAAAAATGTAGAAGATAAAATTCGTACAATGGAAGTTTCTCGTTT
>JALSVQ010000144.1 GCA_027073495.1 Flavobacteriaceae bacterium
TCAGTAAATTTGCTTTTGTACTGTGTCTTTTTAGGTTTAATGACAGTGTCTTTTTTGACTAAAAGTGTATCTTTTTGTAACAAACTATCTTGTTTTATAGCTTGAAGCATCAAACTATCTTTGACAACATGTGTATTGACTACAGTGCTTGGCGTAAACAATTTATCCTTAGGCAACACTTCTTTTGAAATTAAAAAAAGTAGCGTTGCTGTAAGCAATAAAAATAAAGTTTTTATAAAGTTTTTTTTCATAATATAAGATTCGGCTAATTTACACAAATTATAAAAATATTCGCACAAATTAAATATAAATAACTAGCTTTGCAAACTGAGTGAAAAAATCATAATAAAGTTTAACGATGCCAGAATCTAAAATACTTTTACGAAAATTTCTAAGATGGCGCTACAAACACATTTCGCATCAACATTTTGTTTATTTATTAAGCGCTATTGTAGGACTTTTGGCTGGCTTGGGAGCTGTTATTCTTAAAAATTTAACTCATTTAATACAGCATTTATTAGAAGGGCGTTTCATAAAAAATATTCATCAAGCATTTTATTTTATCTTTCCCGTTTTAGGACTTTTTATTGTATTAGTGCTCATTAAATACATCATCAGAAAACGCATTGGTCATGGCATACCATCAACCTTATTTGCTATGTCAAAACTAAACGGCATTATGCCGCAACATCAAATGTGGGCATCTATACTTACCGCTCCTATAACTGTAGGTTTTGGAGGGTCCGTAGGTCTGGAAGGTCCTACTGTGGCCACAGGAGCTGCTATTGGCTCTAATCTAGCTAAATTTTTTCATCTCAACAAAAAAACACGTACACTCTTAATTGGCGCTGCAACAGCAGCTGCTATGTCTGCTATATTCAAAGCACCTATTGCAGCTATTGTTTTTGCTGTAGAAATTTTTAGTTTGGACTTAACATTATTATCTGTTTTACCTTTACTTATTGCCTCTATTGCAGCCGTACTAACTTCTTATTTTTTCCTAGGCGATGGCATTTTATTACACTTTCAATTGGATGATAAGTTTCAATTGAACACTACTATCTTTTACTTATTACTTGGGGTAACTTCAGCCACAACATCAATCTATTTTAGTAAAATGTATTTTGGTATTGATGATTTTTTTAAGAAATTGGTTAGTCCTTATAAACGCTTGATAATCGGAGGTTTTTTAATTGGATTAATAGTATTTATTGTTCCACCATTATTTGGTGAAGGTTACGAAACCATCAATGCGATATTAAAAGGTAACCCTAGTGAAATACTACAAGAAAATATATTTCATATTAATACTGAAGCAACCAGCAATATCATATTGCTTTTAGTTGGTTTAGTGACATTCAAAGTTGTTGCCATGTCGTTTACCTTTGGCGCTGGAGGTATTGGTGGTGTTTTTGCACCAACCTTATTTACAGGAAGTATATCGGGTTATATTTTTGCCATTACATTTAATTATCTTGGACTTTTTGGCATCCATTTATCGCCTATTAATTTTGCTATGGTTGGCATGGCAGGTCTTATGGCAGGCGTACTACAAGCTCCGCTAACAGCTATCTTTTTGATAGCAGAGATAACCGGTGGTTATGAACTTTTTGTTCCATTAATGATAGTTGCTGCTATCTCTTATCTTATAACCAAAAAATACATTCCGCATAACATCTACGCAAATGAATTGGCTCGAAAAGGCTATTTATTAACACACAACAAAGACAAAAACGCCTTGATGGCAATGGATATTGACACCATAATAGAACAAAATTTTGTTAGTATAAAACCCAATATGAAATTGGGGAAAATGCTCAAATGTGCAGTAGCCAAATCCAACCGAAATCTATTTCCAGTAGTGAGTGAAGATAATGAATTTTTAGGCATTGTACTCCTTGATGATATCCGAGATATTATGTTTCACAAAAAACTGTATAAAAAAGTCCACGTACGTGATTTGATGCACAGCGCTCCTGATCTTGTTTTTTATAAAAAAGATTCTATGGAAGAGATATTGAAAAAATTCAAAGGCTCTGGCGCTTGGAATCTACCCGTTATAAAAGATGGTAAATATTATGGCTTCATCTCAAAATCCAAAATGCTGACCGTTTATCGCGCACAACTCGTGCAAGTAACAGGATGATAGCTTCTATTTGTCTGTGTATTGTTGTTTAGGTGAATATTATTTCAATTTTTTACCCTTAATTGACAAACATTACTTTTATCTATAATACAATAAAATAATATTATCTCATTATATAATTATAGTATTCAGATAACGTATATTTGCATCAGAAATTAATAAAAAACAAATTATATTATGGCATTAGTAGGAAAAAAATTCCCAAACATTGCAGTAGATGCAATAAACGATCTAGGAGAAGCACTTCAATTAAATATATTTGAAGAGGCTACAAAAAAAGGTAAAAAAGTATTGTTGTTTTGGTATCCAAAAGATTTTACTTTTGTTTGTCCAACTGAGATAAGAGCTTTTCAAGCAGCATTAGGAGAATTCGAAAAAAGAAACACTATCGTAATTGGGGCTTCTGTAGATACTGCCGAAGTACACTTTGCTTGGTTAAACACAGACAAAAACAATGGTGGTATTGAAGGTGTAACTTTCCCATTATTGGCAGATACAAACAGAAATTTATCAAGTGCTTTAGGTATTCTAGATGTAGCAGATGAAGAATACAATGAAGAACTAGATCAAATCTTTATTAAAGGTTCGTATGTAACTTATAGAGCTACTTATTTAGTAGATGAAGATGGAAAAATATTCCACGAAAGTGTAAATGATATGCCATTAGGTCGTAATGTAAATGAATTTTTACGTCTTATAGATGCTTATACTCACGTACAAGAAAAGGGTGAAGTATGTCCTGCAAACTGGGAAAAAGGAAAAGACGCTATGAATGCTACGCGTGATGGTGTTTCAGATTACTTAAGCAAACACTAATATATAGAGAGCTGATTAACCTACTTTAAGTGTAAGTTAATCAGCTACCTTTTTTAATCTAAAAAAAATTAAGAATTATGCTTACTGAATTACAAGAAGACAATTTACAAGAAATCATCAATACAAACTCAGTTGTTTTAGTCCAATTTATGGCAACGTGGTGCGGAAACTGTCGTATTATGAAACCTAAATTTAAAAAAATAGCACTTGAGCACCCCGAAGTACCATTTGTACTAGTAGATGCGGAGAAATATCCACAATCAAGGCAATTAGCAAACGTTGATAACTTACCGACTTTTGCTTCCTATAAAGATGGCAAACAAGTTAATCAAGTACAGACCAATAAATTTGATGTCTTAAAAACTTTTGTAGCCGAAGTACTCTAAATAAATTATTATGCGACTACCTATTATAAAACATTTGACCGATTTTATTGAAAAAAACGATGAAGATTACATTGTAGAAACACTTGAAGTATTGGAAGATTTAACTGAAGCCAAAGGTATAAAAGATAAAGAACTCGATGTTATTGGAGAACTCATCTCAAATATGTATGGTGCACTTGAAGTTCATAAAACAATAAAAAATGGAAGCTCCAAAAAAGAAGCGCTCAATGCGTTTATGAAACGTGTATTAGGTGCTATTGACCAATAGTATTACTTTCCATTTATTACTTTCCATTCATAACTTTCCATTTTTATAACACTACGCTCCATATATTGCTAAAAAAACTTGTCAATAATTTTTATTAATCATTTATTTAACCGATTTTTGAGGGTTAATTAAAAAACAATATATTATGGCAACGATTACATTAAAAGGCAACGAAATAAATACTTCTGGAAAACTCCCTAAAATAGGTAAAAAAGCAAAAAAATTTAAATTGGTTAAAGCTGATTTATCTATTGCAAAACGTAAAGATTTCAAAGGTAAAAAAACAATATTAAATATATTTCCTAGCTTAGATACAGGCACTTGTGCTGCTTCGGTTCGCGCCTTCAACAAAATAGCAGCAGAACAAGATGCAAACGTACTTTGTATCTCTAGAGATTTACCATTTGCTCAAGCACGCTTTTGTGGCGCAGAAGGCTTGGACAATGTCATCACATTATCAGATTTTAAACGTGGTAAATTTGGGAAAAAATACGGCTTAGAAATCAAAGATGGCCCTTTAGCTGGCCTGCATTCACGTGCTATCAT
>JALSVQ010000145.1 GCA_027073495.1 Flavobacteriaceae bacterium
AAACATTTTCTGGAGGCATGAAACGCCGTATTAATATTGCTGCTGCGTTACTCCATCAGCCTAAAGTGCTTCTAATGGACGAGCCTACGGTTGGTGTTGATCCACAAAGCAGAAATCAAATTTTTGAGCTTGTTGAGAGTTTGAATAAAAAAGGATTAACTATAATCTATACCACACATTATATGGAAGAAGTAGAACGTCTCTGTGATACTATAGCGATAATGGATAATGGTTGTATCATTGCACAAGGTAGTTTGCAAGCATTACAAGATCAAACAAGCTATAATGAAACAGTAACATTTTGTTTTGAAACACTAACTGATAGCCAAAAAAAACAGCTTAAAACAACAATTCAGTTTCCTGTTCGGTTTGAAAAAACAACAATGATGGTACAATGTCCAATAGCAGATAGCTTGGATACATTGCTGAAACTATGTATAAAAAGCAACCTTAAAATAACTGCTGTAACACAAGAAAAAGCCAATTTAGAACGTATCTTTTTGGCTTTAACAGGAAAACAATTACGCGACTAAAAACTAAGATGATGATAAAAACTATATGTTTCAAAGATTTAAAACTTTTCTTTTCTGACAAAAAATCAGTTATAATTACATTTTTATTACCGATAGTATTAATTACTTTATTTGCTTTTGCTTTTGGTGGTATTTCTTCAGAAAATTCAAACTCCAAAAAAACACCATTGCTTGTTAGTGACTTAGATCAAACAGCAGCTTCAAAAGCATTGTTTATTTCTTTAAAAAAGATTGAAGGTTTAAGTGTTAATGAAACGCCTATTAAACAAGCAGAAAACAGTATTCGTAAGGGTAAAAAACTTGCGGTATTAATTATTAAAAACGGCTTTGAAGTTGCTACTACCAAAGGAGAACCTGTACCGCTTGAACTAAAATATGATCGTTCACGAGAAATAGAAATTGGAATGCTTCAAGCGGTGTTAATGCAGTCATTAATGCGTGATTTAAGCAAAAAAAACATTAGTACAAATATCGATAAGTTTATTGCTAAAGAATTTGGAGGCTTACCAGATAATGTAAAAAGTGATATCAAACAAAAAGTAAG
>JALSVQ010000146.1 GCA_027073495.1 Flavobacteriaceae bacterium
TAAGCTGTGCAAAGCCTTTGCCTGCTTTATCAGTAAGATTTACTATTTTAGATTGGATAACAATACTATCGCCTTCGCGTAGAAAACGAGGTGTATTAGGTACAACCATTAAATCTTTTTGTGTAATGGTGCTCAAAGTCTTTGTACCGACTTTCATATCTTTGGTATGTGCTAATAGTTGCAGTTTCCAAGTTGTCAATGCTTCTGGCATTGTAAAACTAAAACGTATAGCACCATCTTTATCGGTACGTAAGTTTGGCAAGAAAAACGCCGTTTCATTAAAGTTTTTGCGTGCTTTTATTTTGGCTAAAATGGCTAGTTCTTTGGGACTCGGCATACTATTACCTATTCCATTTTTGGTTGTGATAACTATAACGCCATTAGCACCTCTTGATCCATAAAGAGCAGTTGCTGCAGCCCCTTTTAGTACATTTATAGACGCTACATCATTCATATTTACTAAATCAGCAGCTACTACTTTTCCATCTACAATGTATAATGCTTCTCCACTTCCTACTACAGAAGTAGCGCCACGTAGGTAAACATTTCCTACTCCAATATTAGTAGTAACACCCGCTAATTTACCTGCAAGAGCAGTCTTTAGTGGCGCTACAGCATCATACTGCAAGGATTCATTATAACCATATGATTTTTTTCTCCCCATAGACGCGCCAGTAATAACAACTTCTTCAAGTTCTGCAATGTCTAATACTGCATCAATTCTATGTGCATTTACTATTTTTTCAACACTATTTCCTGCCATAGAAAAAACCAAAATATCACCTTTTTTAGCTACAATGCTATAGTGTCCATCAAAATCTGTTAGCGTTTCCTTTGTCGTTCCTTTTATTCGTACGGAAACACTAGGAATAAGTCCCATATCAGAGACCGTTCCGCTTACTACATAGTCGCCTCCTGTTCCGCTGCGAATGTATTTGTATTCTAATACATTTCTGTATTCTCGCTTGATGTAGTAATTATTATTATAACTAAAGCCATACCAATTGATACCACTTGTAGTGAGCCCTTTTATTCGTGATGATATTTCTTTAAACCTAAAATACTGGCTGTCTTG
>JALSVQ010000147.1 GCA_027073495.1 Flavobacteriaceae bacterium
CATAATCATCATCAAGAAATTGGAGCAAGTTTACTGCCTTGCAGTGAACCGTCCTATAGCCTTTTATTGTACTAGTAATTATAAGTTATCACTTTCATTCAGTACTTGCTATTTCTTATATCGTAATCCAATCTCAAAATTCAATGTATTGTAACCGCCATTAGGAAGTTGTAAGTCAGCATTAGAGACATGGCGCAAAACACCGCGCAAATCTAAGGTAATATGCTGCTGGATATCATAGTTAAGACCCAAAGCCAAATTGTCTGAAAATGCAAAACCTTTCGCCAATCGTTCACTTGCTTTATTGATTATAGAAGGGCCAATGCTTAGAAGTAGATAGGAATCTAATTTGTGATAAATAGGTTTGCGAACCAAAAAACCAATATTAAAAACATATTCTGTAAAAGTGCGACGCTGTGTAAACAATGCTCTTTTTTCCAGATAGTCAGGTTCATCAGGAGTTACAAAAAAATAGTTATGCAATTGATGTTTTGCTGTGTTTATCTCAGGTTGAAAAAGAAGTTCGTAACTGTGATTTCCTTTTGACTTTAATGGATAATAGATTTGCAATTTATGAAATGTAACATCATAGCTGTAATCAGGGTCATTGAATAAAAAATTATCTTCGTGCCCCCAACCTATATTTACCCCAAATGACAATTTGCTAAACAAACTTGTTTTGGCTGAATCTTGCGCATTAATTGTGATGCTTAGAAGTATAAACAGTATTGATAATATTGCTTTCTTCATTATAAAAACTGTTTTGATACTTTTTCAGCTTTGCGATGTTCGCTATAATCGTAGAATCCTTCTCCTGATTTTTTTCCTAATTTACCTGCTTCTACCATATTCACTAATAGTGGGCAAGGTGCATATTTTGGATTTTTAAAGCCATCGTACATAACATTGAGAATAGACAAACAAACGTCTAAACCAATAAAATCTGCAAGCTCCAAAGGGCCCATTGGGTGTCCCATTCCAAGCTTCATTACATTGTCTATTTCATAAACACCAGCCACACCGTTGTAAAGTGTTTCAATAGCTTCATTGAGCATTGGCATAAGTATTCTATTAGCTACAAAACCAGGGTAATCATTGACTTCCAAAGGGATTTTGTTTAGCTTTTTAGACAAATCCATTATACTAGAAGTAGTTTCATCTGATGTAGAGTAGCCGCGAATAATCTCTACCAATTTCATAATTGGCACAGGGTTCATAAAGTGCATACCAATGACTTTATCAGCACGACCTGTAACGGCAGCTATTTTTGTAATTGATATTGAAGATGTATTACTTGCCAATATCACATGGTCTGCTGTTGCTTCTGCTATGGTTTTGAAAATTTCGAGTTTCAAATCAAGATTTTCTGTAGCAGCTTCTACTACCAAATCAACATCTTTTACACCATCTGCTATGGCAGTATATGTTGTTATATTTTCTAAGGTGCTATTTTTGATATCTTCAGAAATTTTTTCTTTAGAAAGCAAACGCATTAAGTTTTTAGTAATGGTATTCAATGCATTATCTAAAGCATTTTGAGAAATATCAATAAGGTTTACTTCAAAACCATTTTGTGCGAATACATGTGCAATACCATTTCCCATGGTTCCTGCTCCTATTACAGCTATTTTTTTCATTTTATAATTTTTTTTATTCTAAATTAATTATCAAAACAGTTAATGATACGTTGGGCAACATCCAATGCGGCAGTTCCTTGCTCTAGCGAAACTACAGGTGTTGTGTTGTTATTTATAGCATCTGCAAAACTCTCTAATTCATCTAAGATAGCATTGTTTTGTGCTATTTCAGGGTTTTCAAAATAGATTTGTTTTTTGATGCCTTCTGCATTTTGCAGTATCATTTCGTAGCCCGATAAATCTTCTTCTTTGGGCGCATCTTTCATGCGTACCACTTCTGTTGCTTTTTCAAAAAAATCAACAGCAATGTAGGCGTCTTTCTGAAAAAAGCGTGTTTTACGCATATTTTTAAGCGAAATGCGGCTTGCAGTAAGATTTGCTACACAGCCATTTTCAAAAGAAATTCGTGCATTAGCTATATCAGGTGTTTCACTGATAACTGCTGTACCACTAGCTTGAATATCTTTTATTGGCGAATCAATTACGCTCAAAATAGCATCAATATCGTGTATCATCAAGTCCAAAACTACAGGCACATCTGTTCCGCGAGGATTAAACTCTGCAAGACGATGCGCTTCAATAAACATTGGATTTTTTATATTGTCTTTTACTGCCAAAAATGCAGGATTAAAACGTTCTACATGACCAACTTGCCCTTTTACATGATACTCTTTTGCCAAAGCAATAAGCGTATTAGCTTCTGCAACGGTTTTTGTGATTGGTTTTTCTAAAAAAATATGTTTTCCTGCTTTTATGGCTTGTTCTGCACAATCAAAATGTGATAGCGTAGGCGTAACAATATCAACTACATCTACTGCATCAACAAGCGCTGCAATACTATCAAAAGCTTTATAACCAAATTCAGCGCTTACTTTTGCTGCATTTTCTTTATGCGCATCGTAAAAGCCTACTAGTTCATATTTATCGGATTGTTTGGCTAGTTTTAGATGTATTTTTCCTAAATGACCAGCACCGAGAATTCCTATTTTTAACATAAAAAAATTTTTTATCAAAGATACATTTTTCTATGCACTTGACAAAAATAATTATCCACAGTCATTGTGACAAAGCGAGAAACAAATGCCAAGAAATCTTTTGAATTAGTTTTCAATCAAGAGATTTCTCACTTCGTATCAAAATGAGATATAATTAATTTGATTCGATCAATCTGCCAAGAAAAAATTTACTAAAGGGTCAACTAATACTGCCCTGTTCTAAGCAAGGTCAATGTACAAGCAACTTCGTATTCAATAGCATAACGGTCAAGAATTTTGAAAAACAACTCGTTTTCTGTTCCTGGATTAAAAATAATTCGTTTTGGATTGAGCGTAACAATATATTCAAAATATGCTTCTTGGCGTGTAGGGTTGAGATAAAGCGTTATAGTATCAATATCATCATAAAGTGGTGTTCCTGTTTCGATAGTTACATCGGCAACTGCTCCTTTGCGCAAACCAACAGCTTTAACATCGTGATTGTACTCGCGTAGCATCTGTATTGCCATATTTGAATAGCGCTCTGGTTTTAATGATGCGCCTAATACTAAGGTTATTTTCATATTTTTATTCTTTATAACCAAAACGTTTGAGTTGCAGGGAGTTGCTACGCCAATTTTTATTTACTTTGACATAGATTTCCATAAAAAGTTTCTTACCAAAGAATTTTTCTAAATCTTTGCGTGCTTCTGTAGCTACACGCTTCAAGGCACTTCCTTTATGACCAATGATGATTCCTTTTTGAGTCTCACGCTCTACCATAATTATAGCACGAATACGTATTAGCTTATCTGTTTCTTCAAAAGTTTCTGTTTCTACTTCTACCGAATATGGAATTTCTTTTTTGTAATGCAATAATATTTTCTCTCGAATGACTTCGTTTACAAAGAAACGTTCAGGCTTATCAGTAAGCGTATCTTTTGGGTAAAAAGGTGGTGATTCTGGTAGTAAATCAATAATTCGTGTTAATACATTTGCGGTATTAAACCCTAATAATGCTGAAATCAAATACACTTCGGCATTGGGCACTTTTTCTTTCCAATACTGCACATATTGCTCTGCATCTTCTTGATTGGATTGATCTATTTTGTTAATTAATACTAAAACAGGGATTTTGGCATTGATGATTTTATCAAAAAACTTTTCATCTTTTAAATCTTTCTCACCAATTTCTACCATATATATCAAAATATCGGCATCATCCATAGCAGATTTCACAAAACCCATCATTGACTTATGAAGATCGTGGGCAGGTTTTATAATTCCCGGTGTGTCAGAGAGTATCACTTGAAAATCATCACCATTTATAATTCCTAAAATACGATGGCGTGTAGTTTGCGCTTTAGAAGTTATGATGGCGAGTTTCTCACCAATGAGATTATTCATTAAGGTTGATTTTCCTACATTAGGATTCCCTATTATATTTACAAAACCGGCTTTATGCGTCATAGTATGCTATTTGTATG
>JALSVQ010000148.1 GCA_027073495.1 Flavobacteriaceae bacterium
TCATTTCACCATATAGGAGCATCGCAATTTTTTGGTGATACAATAAGCATTACGCCGTGCTTAACATTTGATGAAATGCCCTTATTACTCAAAGAGAATAAGGTAGATTACCTTTTTATGGCAATAGAAAATTCCATTGCAGGCACTATTTTGCCCAATTATATGTTACTCGATGATTTTGATTTGAAGATAATAGGCGAGGAGTATCTTCCTATAAAACATCAGTTAATGGCTCTGGATGGAGTATCTATGGATTCAATCAAAGAAATTTGGTCACATCCAATGGCAATAAATCAATGCCGCCCGTTTCTGAGAAAATATCCACATATAAAAGTATTAGAAAAAGAAGATACTGCAGCTTCAGCTCAAATCATAGCGGAGCAAAAGCTTAAAGGAATTGCAGCCATAGCAAGTACTAAAGCCTCTGAAATATATCAATTACCCATCTTAAAGCAAGATATTCATAGTAATACGGATAATTTTACTCGTTTTTTTGTTTTAAGTCAATCGGCTAATGCTAATAATGCTAATAAAGATTATACAAAAGTATCCATTAAATTTGTTACCAATCACCGTAAAGGAAGTTTGGCAGCTGTGCTTAATCTATTTTTGGAGTTCGATTTAAATTTGAGCAAAATACAATCATTACCAATAGCTGATAAACCTTGGAGTTATGCTTTTTTTGCAGATTTATTATTAGAAGAAAAACATAGTATAGATACATTGCTCAATGCTTTACGACAAATTGTGGAAGAAGTAAAGGTATTTGGTATGTACAACAATAAAAACTTGAATATATGATAATAGCAGCAGCCAATAGAATAGCACAAGTTAGCGAATACTATTTTTCAACAAAATTGAAAGAAGTAGCAGCGCGAAAAGCTTTAGGGAAGCCCATAATCAATTTAGGTATTGGAAGTCCTGACTTGCCACCACCAAAGGCGGTAATAGCAGCCTTAGAACATGCTGCTGAGAATCCAACAAAACACAGTTATCAAAGTTACAGTGGCTTGCCAACGCTTCGTAAGGCAATGGCTCAGTTTTATCAAAACCATTTTGCAGTTTCAGTAGATTCTAAAAATGAAATATTGCCATTAATGGGCTCAAAAGAAGGTATAATGCATATTAGCTTGGCATTTCTCAATGCAGGAGATCAAGTACTGATACCAGACCCAGGTTATTTGACTTATGCTAGTGTTGCTAAGTTAGTAGGAGCGAAACCGATTTATTATTCATTAGAAGAAAATAATAATTTTTTGCCCAACTTAGAGGCTTTAGAAGCAATGGATTTATCTCGAGTAAAAATTATGTGGCTCAACTATCCTAATATGCCTACAGGAGTACAAGCAAACAAAACAGTATTTAAAAAATTAATAGCCTTTGCCAAAAAACATAAAATACTATTAGTCAATGATAATCCGTATAGCTTTGTATTGAATAAAGCGCCTTTAAGCATTTTGGAGCTCCCTAATGCAAAAGATGTGACATTGGAGCTTAATTCTTTGAGTAAAACATTCAATATGGCAGGCTGGCGTATCGGAATGGTACTCGGAAATCAAAAATATATTCAACAGATACTCAAAGTAAAGAGCAATATGGATTCGGGGATGTTTTATGCCTTGCAGCAAGGTGCTATCAAAGCATTAGAAACCGACAAACAATGGTTTGAAAATCAGAATTCAGTTTATGAAAAACGCAGAAAAATAGTATGGAAACTACTCGATGCATTAGCTTGTTCCTACAATAAGGAGCAAGTAGGGCTTTTTGTTTGGGCAAAATTACCTAAAGGCAATAGAAGTGAACCATTTTGTGATGATTTGCTAATAAATAGTGATATCTTTATTACACCAGGGTTCATATTTGGAGCTAATGGATCAGATTATATACGCGTATCTTTATGCGCTTCTACAGCTGAATTAAATGAAGCATTAAAACGAATAACAGTATGAGAATAGCAATAATAGGTTTAGGATTATTAGGCGGTTCTTTAGGATTGGCTTTTCGAGAAAATGATACACATGAAGTCTTTGGTATAGATACTAATTTGGAGCATACCCATTTGGCTAAAAAATTAGGGTTGGTAGATGACATTGTCACTTTTTCGGCTATTAACACTATGGATGTGGTGGTTTTGGCTGTTCCTGTGGACAAATTGCCTATGCTTGCTATCAAAGTATTGGATGTTATTGGAGAAAACACTTTGGTTTTTGATGTAGGATCAACAAAAGAAGCGATTTGTGATGCGGTACGAAATCACCCAAAAAGAGCAAACTTTGTAGCGATGCATCCCATAGCAGGAACCGAATTTTCAGGACCAAAAGCGGCATTTTCAAACCTATTTACAGGCAAAGTCAATATTATATGCGAGCAGGAGTGTAGTGCTACTGTTCAATTAATGAAACTAGCATTATTAATGAAACCTCTAGATATGCGCACAACATATATTGAAGCAGCATCACAACATGATAAACATATTGCTTATGTTTCGCACTTGTCACATATTAGTTCGTTTATGCTAGGAAAAACAGTATTAGAAATAGAAAAAAATGAAAAAAATATTTTTGATATGGCTGGCAGCGGTTTTGAATCTACCGTACGATTAGCAAAAAGCTCACCAGCGACTTGGACACCAATATTTATCCAAAACAAAAAACATATTCTGACTGCTTTAGATGAATATATTACTAATTTACAATTATTTAAAGCTAATATTGCAGCTGATAATGCAAAGGAATTAAAAACAATAATGAAAACAACAAATCATATTAAGACAATACTAAAAAAATAAAAAAATGAATACATTAAACAACGATTGGTTAAAAGCGATGCAATTGGAGCATCCATTGGTAATAGCAGGACCTTGTAGTGCAGAAACCGAAGAACAAGTGCTCGATATAGCACAGCAACTTAAAGATTCTGATGCTACTGTTTTCCGTGCAGGAGTTTGGAAACCACGTACACGACCTGGAAATTTTGAAGGTATTGGCGCACTAGCATTACCTTGGTTACAGCGTGTAAAAAAAGAAACAGGACTACTTATTGCTATAGAAATAGCTAATGCAACTCATGCAAAACTAGCATTAGAACACGATGTAGATATTCTTTGGATAGGAGCGCGCACAACGGTCAATCCTTTTGCAGTGCAAGAGATAGCAGATACTATAGCAGGAACGGACAAAATAGTATTGGTTAAAAACCCTGTAAACCCTGATTTGGCATTGTGGCTTGGTGCCGTAGAGCGTTTTCAAAAAGCAGGAATAAAAAAACTAGGTGTTATACATCGTGGTTTTTCAACATATCAAAAAACAAAATATAGAAACAATCCAAATTGGCAAATACCAATAGAGGTCAAAAATCGTTTTCCAAATTTACCTATAATCTGTGATCCATCACATATTTGTGGCAATAGAACCAATCTTTTGGATGTATCTCAAACGGCATTAGATCTTCAATTTGATGGTTTGATGATAGAAACACATAATAATCCGGATAAAGCTTGGAGCGATGCCAAACAACAAATTACACCAGAGCGATTAAAAGAGATGACTGAAGAACTAACAATAAGAAAACAAACTTTTGAAGCTGATGAATCCAAACAAGCATTAAAAAAACTACGTGAGGAAATCAATATTATTGACGATGAATTGATAACACTTTTGGCACAACGAATGGCTGTTTCAGATAAAATAGGAGCGGAGAAGAAAAAACAAAATGTAGCAATTCTTCAACAAGAACGTTGGAATAGTATTATTGATAAAAGTATAATAAAAAGTGAACCACTTGGCTTGAGCAAAGAATTTGTTTCAAAAATATATAAATTGATACATCAAGAATCTATAATGCATCAAGAGCAAGTGTTTAAACAATAGATTTCGTTCATAATAGCTGTTTTTAAATACGAATATACATTAAGACGGCAAACCTATTAAAGAATTTGAATCTCAATTACCTAATGAGACATTCTTTAGAACACATCAATCCTATATTGTAAATATTAATTATATAGACAAATATGACAAAACGGGTTATATATACCTGAAATCTG
>JALSVQ010000149.1 GCA_027073495.1 Flavobacteriaceae bacterium
ACTAAAGAATATATGGTACGAATTGATAGACATCAATTATTCCAAGCAAAAACATTAATAGAAGCAATATATTTATCGGTTGTTGATTTTATTAAAGGTTGGTTTGGTAATGATTGCTAACGAATGGCAATATGGGGCGTTTTTTCTATGCCCTATATTGCGTGTTGTGTGTCTGGTGCGGTAAATTAACTATAAAATTTAATAAAATGGAATACAGTAAAAAAGAAAAAAGGGGAGGGATTTGTTTTTATAACATTGATAATATTGAGTTTATGAAAACTAAACCTGATAACTTCTATGATTTGGCAATAGTTGACCCGCCTTATGGAATTGGTGCTGGAAGCATAAATTTTAAAAGTGGCACAAGGAAAAAAAGCACAATTCACAGACAAAATGACTGGGATAATGCAATACCAACAGCCGAATATTTTGAGCAACTTTTTAGAGTAAGTAAAAACCAAATTATATGGGGTGGTAATTATATGACTAAATTTACACAGCCAAGTAAAAGTTGGGTTGTTTGGAATAAAAAAACAGGCGAAAATTCTTATGGAGATGGTGAACTTGCTTGGACTTCTTTTGATAAACCTATAAAAATATATGACAAATATTGGAGCGGTGCAAATGCAAAAGAAAGAGGGCAAACAGATAGAATACATCCAACACAAAAACCAATAAATTTATACAGGTTTTTATTAAGAGAATTTGGAGAAAAACACACAAAAATATTAGACACTCACGGAGGCAGTATGAGTATTGCTATTGCTTGTGATATGGAATTATTTGAACTCGATGTTTGTGAAATAGACACGATGTATTTTAAAAATGGAGTAAAAGAATATGATTTGTATAAAAAACAACTTAAACTATTTTGAAAAAAATAGAAGTGCGGGGGCTTTTTCTTTTTGGTCAATTTAGTAGAAATTTGATTAATAGAACGAATGTAGCACTTGCACACAACGAATGGGGCTATGAGCCTGTATTTGCCTTTCGCAAATATGGATTATAGGACGTGTTAGGTGTCTGGTGCGATAA
>JALSVQ010000150.1:0-13041 GCA_027073495.1 Flavobacteriaceae bacterium
CAGGAGCGGTATAATTTTCCATTTTATGGATGAGTTTAGGTATTGTTTCGGCTACAAGCAACATATCACGGTTTCTTTGTTTTAGAAAACCATCGGCAACCATACGGTCTAATTGTTTTAAAGTGTGTTTATAGAAACCATTGGTGTTCAATATTCCTATGGGTTTATTCTCAATAGTCAATTGCCCAAGGGTTAATGCTTCAAAAAGCTCATCTAAAGTACCAAAACCACCAGCTAACGCTATATAACCATTTACACGTTTGCTGATTGCTATTTTGCGTGCTGCCATAGTTTGGGTAATGATCATCTCACTGACAGCGGTGTGAATAACCTCTTCGTGACGTAAGAGTTCAGGGATGACGCCAATAACTTTTCCTTTGCCAGCCATTACAGCATCTGCAACTGCACCCATTAAGCCTATTTTTCCACCACCGTAAACCAATGTAATGTTATGCGTAGCAAAATAGTGACCTAAATCTTGTGCAGCATCTTTATAAACTGGGTTTGTTCCTATACTTGCGCCGCAAAATACGGCAATACTATTTATTGTTTTCTTCATTATTTATTTCATTTTTCTTGAAAGACTGATAACCAACAAACATATAACTCCACAGTATGCGAGACCAACGCAATGAAAATGGGAAAGTGAGTAGCAATACTGCAAAAATGGCAATAATTAGTTCAATGCCACGAAGTCCAAAACCAAAGAATGTAATGATAAAGGTAACGATGGCTTGCCCTACACCCAAAGCATAATTAATGTACATAGCACCATAGAAAAAACTCGGTTCAATTTCTTGTTTAAAACCACAAGAAGGACAGTAGTCATTCATTTTGAAAATATGCTTGAGTTTAAGCGGATTATTCTCTTGAAATAAGTCACCTTGGCGGCAATTTGGACATTTTTGTTGGAGAATACTTTTTACTATAGAAGGTTCTTTTTCCATTAGATTTTTATTTTCACCAAAACAGCTGTTAAAATATTTTAGTACACGTTAGTTTTTTAGTTACTTTGCAAAGCTAAAAATTATTAATTAATAATCTGTAATATTTAATGCTTAACGTACACAATTTATCTATTCTATTTGGAGGAGAGGCCTTATTTTCAAATATTAGTTTCCGAATTAATGCAGGAGACCGCGTTGGTCTTGTAGGAAAAAACGGTGCAGGAAAATCTACAATGCTCAAAATTTTATCCAAGGAGATAGAACCTAATTCAGGAACATTGGCTTTTGAAAAAGATGTAAAAATCGGTTTTTTAAAGCAAGATATTGATTTTGTAGCAGGGCGTACTGTATTAGAAGAGGCTTATCAAGCTTTTGAAGAGATAAAGTATTTAGAAAACAAAATAGCCATTTGCAACGAGCAATTAGCCACACGGACAGATTACGAAAGTGAAGCCTATATGCAGCTCATTCACGATTTGGATGAATATTCACAACAGTTTGGACTTTTAGGCGGTTATAATTATGAAGGAGATACTGAAAAAATACTCAAAGGACTTGGTTTTGCTTCCGAAGATTTCCATAGACTAACCGATACATTCTCTGGAGGATGGCGAATGCGTATTGAACTGGCAAAATTATTATTGCAAAACAATGATATATTACTGCTCGATGAGCCAACCAATCACTTGGATATTGAATCCATTATTTGGTTTGAAAACTTCTTAAAGAAATCTAATGGAGCTGTTGTGGTAGTCTCGCATGATAAAATGTTTTTGGACAATATCACCAATAGAACTATCGAAGTGGTATTGGGCAAAATTTATGATTATAATAAACCATACTCTCAATATTTGGTGCAACGTGCCGAATTAATAGAAAAGCAACTCCAAGCAAAGAAAAATCAGGATGTCAAAATTAAAGAGCAAGAAGACCTCATAGAAAAATTTAGATATAAAGCTTCTAAGGCAGCTTTTGCGCAGTCATTGATTAAAAAACTGGACAAAGTAGAGCGTATTCAAGTTGATGAGGTTGATACAGCAGCAATGAAAGTATCTTTTCCGATGTCTATTCAGCCCGGAAAAGTAGTTGTGGAAGCAGAAAATCTTTACAAAAACTATGGCGATAAAAAAGTTTTACAAGATATTAATCTGTTGATAGAACGTAATTCGCGTATTGCTTTTGTAGGACAAAACGGACAAGGAAAATCTACCTTAGCCAAGGTTATTGTAGGAGAAATAACAGATTATGCAGGAAATTTTAAACTTGGTCATAATGTGCAAATTGGTTATTTTGCACAAAACCAAGCACACTATCTCGATGGTGAAAAAACAGTATTGGATACCATGTTAGATGCTGCAACGGACTCTAATAGAGTAAAAGTGCGCGATATGTTGGGTGCTTTTTTGTTTCGTGGTGATGATGTAGATAAAAAGGTAAAAGTGCTTTCTGGAGGAGAGCGTAATCGTTTAGCATTGTGTAAGATGATGCTACATCCTTTTAATGTTTTGGTGATGGATGAACCTACCAATCACTTAGATATACCTTCCAAAACGGTGTTAAAAAACGCCTTGAATGTCTTTGAAGGTACTTTGCTGGTTGTTTCTCACGACAGGGATTTTCTACAAGGATTGACGGATAACGTATATGAATTTCACGAGCATAAAATAAAGCATTATTTGGGTGATATTAATTATTTTCTTGAAGCCAAAAAGATGCAAAATATGCGAGAAGTAGAGCAAGTAAAAGCCGAGAAAAAAGCGGTTTCTGAAAAAAAAGAATCGGATGGAGGCTTGTCTTACAAAGAACAAAAAGCGTATGATAAAGCACAACGTCAATTAAAAAATCGCTTTAGCAAAGTAGAACGTTTGATAGGGGAACTTGAAGCTGAACTAAAAGATTTTGACAAGCAAGTAGCCGAAAATTTTAGCGCTTTAGATGCTGATTTTTTTAAACAATATGATAGTAAAAAAGAAGCATTGCACGCACTAGAAACCGAATGGGAAGAACTTTATGCTAAAATGGAAGACTAATGTAATTTATAATAGTTTATTACGACTGAAACACTATAAATAAAGAATTATGAAAATAAAAGATAATATCAGTAATATCATTTTTATTGTACTGCTTATTGCAATGTTTATTCCTACTTCGCGCGAATGGCTTTTGACCAATGTAATCAGTCATTTGCCTTTTTCTGCTTCAGAAGTAAAAAGAGAAAATCAAAAAATATTTACCGATTACCAATGGCAACTTCAAGATTTAGATGGTACTATGCTAAAACTTGAAGATACGAAAACAAAAAAGGTGCTGTTGGTTAATTTTTGGGCAACGTGGTGTCCGCCGTGTATTGCAGAAATGCCAAGTTTACAACGTCTCTACGATGATTATGATGATAAAATTCAGTTTGTTTTTGTAAGTAATGAATCTGCCGAAAAAATAAAATCTTTTTTAATTAAAAAAGGCTTTACGATGCCTATTTATAATAAATATAATACAATGCCAAAAGTATTTGATGTGACGAAAATACCAACAACATATATTATAAGCAAAGGCGGTCAAATAGTAGTAGAAGAAACTGGAGTTACCGATTGGAATAGTGCAAAAACACGTAAGATACTTGATGATTTAATAAAGGAGTAACTTCAATTTGATTGTTACTTAAAAAATTTAGAATAAAAATTTATTTTAATCACGATGGACTATAAGCAACACATCATCTTCAAGTTCTGTATAGCCCATATCATAGCAATAATAGTATATTTTTCCTGCTTTTGTAGTGTATAAACTTGTCATGAAGTTAAAATCATAGCCTAAGCCATAGAGTTTAGAACGTGAAACTTTTCTCATTTTTTCAGGACAAACAGCACAAAGTATTTTGTAGTTTTTACGCAATCTATTATTGGTATTTCGTACTAAATTTCGACTTGAAGCATTCACACGATTATTGTAAGTGTTTCTACAATAATCAGAACAAAACTTTTGATCAATACGACCGCGTAGCGGTTTTGAGCATTCCAAACATTCTCTTTTTGTATCCATTTGTGCTTTAGTTTAATACAAATATACTTAAAAATTGATTCCTAAATTTTTTAAGGCTTCTTTTTTTTGAGTAATACTTGCTAAGAACTGTTGGTGCGCCTTACTTTTTTCATTGAATGGTTTGTGCGCTAAATCGCGTTGTAAAGATGCAACACGCTCACTAAGATGCATCGCTTCTTCACTGAGCCAAATATTTTTAAATTTCTCCCAAATATAGTTTATAGCAACTGCGTTAGGATGTAACATGTCTGCTTTATAAAAACGATAATCACGTAAATCATCAAGCATAATTTCATACGAAGGGAAATAATAAGTACTTTGCTCATCAATTACCTCATGAATAGCGGTGAGCAATCGCGCTTTATTATTTGCATTGGCTACAAAACCATCTTTGATATGACGTACAGGACTTAATGTAAAAATAATAGTACAATTAGGATTTAGCTGCTTTAATAAAACAATTGAATTTTTAAGACTCGCCTTTATTTCTGCTACACTAAGCAAACGTTTGACAAAGTTTTGCTGTGGTATTTTATGACAATTGGCTATAAGTTTATCTTGCTCAATATAGTGATATACCCAAGCCGTTCCTAATGTGATTGTGATATGGCTGGCTTTTTCTAGAAAAGCTTTAGCAGTGGTAATATCACGGTTTATTTTCTCTAAAACAACAGCACTATTTATGTCTGAAAAACTAGAATGATGCTGCATGCTATGATAAAGTCCATTGTGCGTTATCAAATCTGCTGCTGTATAAACCTTTTGATTGCATATTTCGGTAAAACTTTGTTCAATAGCTGTTGGACTAAACAAAATACCGTAAGGATTGTTTAAAATATTAAATTTGTGGTATGTTAATTTTGTTGCAATAGAATTGGAAAAGCAAGAACCCATTAGCACAATATTACTGCTGTAATCTATAGTGTTTTTTGCTTTCTCTAAATGGAATGTTGTACGAAACTGCATAATATTAATTTAATCTTACCGTCTAGGCTATGGTTAGTACGGGATTTCGAAGGACTGAACTTTCGATTAAGCACTTAGCCAAATTTACAATTTTTTCTTTAATAATAGACACGCAAAATTGTAAATTTTGCGGACTTTGTTCAAGGCACTTCATTTTGGGTTAAGCACCAAAACCCGTATTAACTATAGCCATTGTTGGCAACTGGCTTTATTTTTAATTCCATAATAGGCAAAAATCTATCTTTAATAGAACTTTTTAGTTTTCCAACTACAGAAAAGCCAAGTCTGCTATAAAAATTTTCAGCGTTTGGGTCAGCATCAAGAATAACTCTCTCAAATTCTGAATTTTCAATCCGTTGTAAAAAATCTGACATTAACATTTTCCCATATCCTTTTCCAATATATTTCGGTTCTACAAAAAGATAGTTGAGTTTTATATCCGTTTTATTTTCTGGGTGATATGCATAAAATCCAATTAACAAGTTATCTATTACAAGTTTATATATCTGATTTTGGTCAATATAATTTTCCGTAATAGTTAATTCTTCTCTCCATTCTTCAATTTGTTTTTCTCCGTAATTCCAATGAGATTTAGACCGAATAGTTAATTCAGTTAAATCTTTAGCATCAGTTCGGTTTGATTTCTCAATTTTCATTTTTTTGCTTGTTGCCAACTAATAAATAATCTTAAGTAAGAGCAAAGGTATTAAATTATACATCAAATTGTTTTAAGTGATGCTCTAAATGTTTAACGAGCATAATATTCCATTCCGTAGCGGATAATGTGCCAAAAGAATGTGAATCTTTACCTTCAAAATGCAAAGCACCTAAAGATTGTGTCTTGTCAATGTATTGGAGCAATCGTGTTTTTTCAGTCTCAAAATCTTTACTAGATGAAACGATAAATTCAGGTGCTGTTCTGCCATTTTTTGTATAAGGTTTAGCACTTACAACTATTGGTTTGATAAGAAGTTTTAAGAAAAATTGTTTCAACTTCCCAGGTCTTTTGTGCTTATCTTCATATATCATTTCAAAAGCTATATTGCAATGCGCAAGCATTTGTGAGACATTCATCGTTCCCCATTTGGCTTTGCTATTGGGGTTTAATTTATTAATGCGCTTCTTTAACACTTCACTTCCTTCACTTGTAAAAATTTCAATCATGTTGTTTCGTTTTTTAATTAGTTGTTTCGCTAAGATAGCTTTTTTAATAAGAAAGGTTAAGTTTTTTTGAAGAGGTAGTTGTCTATTAGAAAAGAAAGCAAAAGAATTACACTGTGAAATTTTAATAATTTAAAATATTTTACACTACTTTTGAATACTATGAACACACCATTACTTCAAATAAAAAATTTAGCACTAGCCTTTCCTTCAGAAAATGGTTTTAATGAAGTGGTTCACACGATTTCTTTTGATTTGAATAAAAATGAAATACTTGGCATTGTTGGCGAATCTGGTTCAGGAAAATCAGTGACTAATCTTGCTGTTTTAGGACTGTTGCCTTCAAAAGCACAAATACAAGGTGAAGTGCTGTTTCATGCAGATTCAAATACTATTGATTTGTTAAAACTCAATGCAAAAGCCTTTCAAAATATCAGAGGGAATCGCATTTCAATGATTTTTCAAGAACCGATGAGTTCTTTGAATCCTAGTTTAACCTGTGGTTATCAAGTATTAGAAATAATATTACAGCATAATAGCATTAGTAAAAAAGAGGCAAAAGCCCAAGTCATAGCTTTGTTTAATAAGGTAAAACTCCCTAGGGCAGAACAACGCTATAAGCACTATCCGCATCAGCTCTCTGGCGGGCAAAAACAACGTGTTATGATAGCCATGGCAATAGCTTGCAAACCTGACATTCTCATTGCAGACGAGCCAACAACAGCACTTGATGTTACAGTACAAAAAGAAATCATTTTACTGCTAAAAACCTTGCAAGAAGAAACGCAGATGAGTATTATTTTTATAACGCACGACCTTGCTTTAATAGCAGAAATAGCAGATAATGTGCTAGTGATGTATCAAGGTGATATTGTAGAAGAAGGAGCTGTTACAGCAGTCTTTAATAATCCGCAACACAATTATACCAAAGCATTAATACATACCAAACCCAGTTTAAAAGAGCGCTTGCGCACATTGCCAACGATTTCCGATTTTCTGACAACAGCCCATTTTGAAAAATCAATTATTACAGCTTCAGAACGTAAGCAAATGCATCAAGCTATTTATGCGCAAGAACCACTTCTTGAAGTGGATAATCTAGCTACGTATTTTGGAAAAAAAGAGCAACTCGTAAAAGCAGTTGATGAAGTGTCCTTAAAAATTTATAAAGGCGAAACGCTTGGTTTAGTTGGTGAGTCTGGCTGTGGTAAAACCACATTGGGACGTAGTATAATGGGTCTGGAAAAAGTGACAAAAGGCACGATACGGTACCAAGGTAAAGACATCACTAAACTCAGTGCAAAACAGCGTAAAGCTTTAGCGCAAGATATTCAAATTATTTTTCAAGATCCTTACGGCAGTTTAAACCCTAAACTTATGGTTGGACAAGCCATTATGGAACCGATGCAAGTACATCAACTATATAAAGATACAGAAACACGAAAAGAAAAAGTGTTTGAGATACTTGAAAAAGTAGGTCTTGAACGCGCTCATTTTTATCGTTATCCGCATGAGTTTTCTGGCGGACAACGGCAACGTATCGGTATAGCGCGAACCATAGCCTTGCGCCCTAAAATAATAATCTGTGATGAGTCGGTTTCTGCACTTGATGTGTCAGTGCAAGCACAAGTATTAAACCTACTCAATGTGCTCAAAAACGAATTTGGTTTTACCTACATTTTTATTTCTCACGATTTGGCAGTTGTTAAATATATGGCCGATCAATTGGTGGTAATGAATAAAGGAAAAATAGCCGAAATGGGCGATGCAGATGTGCTTTATAGCAAACCACAAAGTGCTTATACCAAACAACTAATTGAAGCGATTCCAAAAGGCGTTGTGAGTGAATTATAAATGAAAAGTGAAAAATACTTGAAATTGGCTGTCATTCCAACAGCGCGATGCAGGAGCAACGAGGAATCTCATTTTAGTTATGAGTGAACTCAAACATTTTTCGATACTGCTTTATGTCCAATTAAAACAAAGAATATTATGATTATTGTTTTTTGAAAAACCATTTAATAGAATAATTTATAGAATTTCCTTTATACGAAAAATCTGATTTTATATAAGGAGGTGTTAAGCGTTCAAAAGTATAAGTATCTACAACTCTGTGTCCGTAGTTAAAAAACAGATTATACGCTATAATTCTTCCGCTTCTCAGTACCTTTCTTTTTCCAATACCTATAGTCATAATAGGATATATTCCTGATTTTGCATTTTCTACAAAAACTCTTTCAGGTCTAATTAAACCGCTACTATAATGGGTATTTTCGTAAATATCAAATAATTCAAAAGAAGCAATCATTCCTATATTAAAATAGTAGTTATGTTTTTTTGAAAAATACTGTTTTAATCTTAAATAAATTTGAGGTTTTACAGTATTACGCCCGTATAAAATACCATAATATCGAAACGATTGTTTTTCTGCTTTGTAGAGGTTTCCTCCTACGATTAAATCCAAATTTGGGAGTGTTTTAAATTCAACACTAGCACCTAAACCAGTACCAATTGATTTATCTTTTACACTAAATCCAGTATAATCTTGCACTCCATTTAAATCACTCAAAAAAGATTGATTTAATCCTACATTTATTGCATAATTAATTTTAGTCTGCGCAGTTATTTGTTGGAGAAGGACTAAGTATAAAAGTAATGATATTAATTTTTTATGCATCGAGGTGTTTTTAATAATAAATTACTATTATTTATAACGTTAAAAACCTGTAATTATTTTTTTAGTCTGAAATATTTATGAATGAAAAATGAATAATATGAATACTGAGCGGAGTCGAAGTATCATTCCAACAGCGCGACTCAGGAGCAACGGGGAATCTCATTTTAGTTATGAGTGAACTCAAACAACAATCTCAAAACATTGTTTTGGACTTAAAAAAAATGCTTAACTTTGCTTAAAATTATAAATAGCATAAAAATGAAATTTACCAATATACTCAAAGACCTCACATACAACGAAGATAAAGTAGCAATCACGGTGTTATTTGAAACCGAAACAACCAAAGAAATACGTATAGCTTTTAGAAAAGGACAGTTTATGAAAAAACATCAAACATCGTTTCCTATTACTGTGGCTATGATTTCTGGAGCATTAGATTTTGGTGTTGCCGATAATACGCATCATCTTGTGTCTGGTGATATCGTAGCTTTAGCTGGCGGTGTGCCTCACGACTTAAAAGCAACCGAAGATAGCATTGTAAGGCTTACCTTAAGCAAGCAAGATGCAGTTTCTCGTGTTCAAGCCGTAATCAACTCATAAGATGGCTAGAGACGAACAACTCAAAGCTGATTTTGAAGCCATACAACAAAAACTCTCAGCACAATTTAATGATAATCAACCTTTGGAAGTCGATGGCATTATCTATCTCATTGGCTTGCAAGAATTGGGACAGCCACACCGCGCATTTAAGAAAGATGAAAAGCTGAACCTTATGCATATTGCTATTTGTAGGCTTTTAGAACCCTTTGGCTTTTATAAATTCAGCCATTTTGATGATGACAAATGGCCACATTATGATTTGTTAGATAAAATACCACCGCTTAAAGCAGGAGAACAAAGCGTCTTAATGAAAGAAGCTATCGTGATGTATTTTAAAGCATCGGGTTTTATCAGTTAATTATTTGAGCACTTCAAAGACAATTAGCTGCGTTAGTTGTGGACTGAATTTTTTAAAATTATCATCAGAAACAAAAACGAGCGTTTGATTGCCATTGGCTAATGGTTTTCCAAAGGTAATGCCTTCAATATTGTCTACAATACCGTTCGTTAGTTTTGAACGAATACTTTCAAAATCGAGCACTAATGTTTTTTTTGCTGCTTGATAGTCGGCATTTCGTAAAGCGCTTATATTTTTGATATCTGTAGCTTGGCTTGCATCTACGTGATAGAGATATACGGTATTTCCGCCATCTTCATAACCCGATGCATAGGCACGTTCTATGAGCAAAAACTGCTTATTTCCAAGGGCTAGTATTTCAGGAGTTCCGTTTACACTAAATTTCCCAGCAGGTTTAGAGTCTTTAGGGATAGCACCCAATTTATAGACAAATTGAAAAACTACGGCGCCAGTTTTTTTATCAATCTTACTGATTCGTACAGGATAGTTTCCTTTTTGAAGGCTAGGAGCGTCTCCATCTTCACGTAATGGCAATTCCATTCCTACCCAAATATATTTAGGGTCTTTTGCCATTGTAAGACATTCAAAAGTTCCATTTTGACGCGGTCCTTTTACTTTGCTAGTGCTCACTTGAAACTGTTTTTGCGTGGCTATTGCGCCTAGCGATTCTCCGTATTGGTCTATTTTGAAAATACCAGGACTTACATTATGGCGTATTGATCCTTCGCTTGTCCATATAAAAGTATTGTCATTTTTATCAAAGCGTAAACTTTCAGGATCCACTTCTTTTTCATTGCTTGTAATGGTTATTTGCTTGTTTATTTTTACAGATTTAAATGTGTTTTGGTCATAGTCTAAATCCAATTCATAAAAACGTATGGGTATATTTTTATCGTCTGAAATGACATAATAATGACCATTAGCATAATCAATACTCGATAAACCGCCTACAAGAACGGAATCTATTTTGGTATTTTCTGAGATAACTTGCTCGCCAATATAACGAAGTTTTATACTATTGCTAGTTGCTATATTTGCAGTTTTACAAGAAAATAAGATGAGTGCCAAACTCAGTATAATGCCAGATGGTTTCATAATTAATTATTTGCATCAAAAATACTATTTTTATTTTATGAACCAGTTAATAGTAGCGTTATTTCTTCTCTTCAAAAAACAAGTGTTCTTCCAAACTTTTTATTTTTACCTTTACAAAAGCTGTTTTTTCAGTATCTTTTTTTTTGAATTTTTCTAAATATAGCTTATAATCTTTCAAGGCTACTTTTTTGTCTTTATAATAGTTTTCTGCTGTCAATGCACGCATATAGAGCGCATCATGATATTTAGGGTTGTTTTTATATGCTTTGTCAAAATGTTGAAGAGCCTTTTTTGGTTTGTGTTCGGTTAGTGCTATCAGTCCCAAATGGTAGTTTTGAATATAGGTCTTTTGTTTGAGCATTTTCAAAGAATAGTTATAAAAATTAGTAGCTATTTTATAGTCTTTTTTAGCTTCGTAAATTAGGGCAAGATTTTTGCTATATTCACTACTGGTTTTTGCTATAAAAAAGGCTTTAGTTTGATAAAATATAGCACTATCGAGCATTTTTTTATTGTAGTAGCATAAGCCAAGACTATTGTAAGCAAAACCATTGTTACTAGCTGTTTCTAATATTTTTTTAGACGTTTTGATACTTTTGTCAAATTGCTGTTTTTTGTATAAGGTCAATACTTTTAGCTTAAGATAGTCACCATTATTTGGTTTTAGTGCTAAAGCTTTATCAATAAAATATAATGTAGAATCACGATCTCTTTTTTTGGAATAATGATTTGCAAGATGGTATAGTGCTTGATGCTTTTTTGGATTTTTTTTGAGCGCATTTTTATAAGCTTTTACTGCCTTTTGATACTGTTTTTGCTGTTCTAAACAACGGGCTAATTGATAGGAATAAAAATAATTACTAGTATCTTTTTTAATTAATGATTCATAAAGTGGAATGGCTTTTTTATACTCTTTATTTCTGTAATAAATAGTAGCTAGTTCCAGTCCGAGTAATAGGTTGCTTGTTTGTTGTTTGTAACTTTTCATCATGTATTGCAACGCCTGATTTTTAGCACCTATTTTATACTCAATTCGCGCGATATTAAGACTGTCATCACTTGTTTTTTGAGCAATGCTTTTCAGGTTTTCTTGTGCTAACTGATAATTGCCAATTTTGATATAAATTTTTCCTAATTTACGTTTGCTATTTGCAGTAGTTTCTTTTTTGAGTAAAGATATTGCTTTTTTGTATTGCCCTTTTTCAAGCAAACTATCTATTTGCTGTTGTGCAAATGTATTTAAACTAATAATAAGCAAAGCGGCTGGTATTATTTTGAACATAATTTAGTTTTAAAATTATTGTTGTCCGACCAAATCACACCATTATCTGTGAAGTCATAGTGAAACGGTCTTTAATATTAATAAATGAAAATACCCAAGCATCAAATTGAGGAGTAAATTATCGCTTGGGTGTTTTATTTTGCAAATGGTATTTATTCTGCCAATCTAAATGCTATTGGAAGTGCCATAGCCATAGCCACTGGTTTACCATCGACTTCTCCAGGTGTTATAGTTGGTAATAATGAAATGATACGTTTCGCTTCATTTTCTAGTATAGGATTAGGGCCACGCATTTTCAGTTTTGTTACGTTTCCATTAGTATCAATGACAAAACTAACATATACACGCCCTTCTATACCTTGACTTTTAGCAGCTTCGGGGTAGTTGAAGTTTGTTCGTACAAATTCGTGTAGTTTTTCTATAAAACATGCTTTTAAATCGTCACTTTGCTCGCAACCAGGAAAAATAGGGGCTTTACTCAAGCTTTTGAAAGGTACTGGTACTCCTTTGGTAAACTCTTGATAAACTGCAGCTGGATTTGGAGGTGTTGGAGGCGTAGGAGGAATTGGCAATGTTGTTGTGTTTTTTAACACTACGGTGCCTGTTTTACCTTGTTCTGTAATGATTACATTTTTGTACCTTTCAGCATAGTTACCACTGTCATACTCTTGTACAGTCATAGTTAATATATTTGCTTCTTCCATACTTTCAAAACTTTGAATAGTCACCAAATCTTTTTCTTTATCTATTTTGATAATTGTTATTTGATTGGGTCTAGCTGTAACTGTATCGTTGGTTGTTACACTTTCTTTGTTGCAAGAGGTGTAGATAAGGGTCATGGTTAGTACAGGAATGAGCAAAAGATATTTTGCTAAACGTACTTTTTTGGACTTGTTTTTTGTCGCCATAATAATTC
>JALSVQ010000150.1:13051-14061 GCA_027073495.1 Flavobacteriaceae bacterium
GTTATAAAACTGATTTGTAAACGCTATGTTTTCCGTCGAGAACACCTCGTTTAGCAACAAATTGAAGTACGTACGCTTATCAATCTGTTTTATTATTAAATCATCGGTTAGAAATTCGTGAATTTCTGCGATGCGTTTTTGATAGATATAAACTAAAGGATTGAACCAGAAAATGATTTTTTGGAGTTCAAAGAAGAGTAAATCCCAGCTGTGTTTTTGTTTGATGTGTATTTGCTCATGGGCTATGATTTGTAGCTTTTCATTATGAAATAATACATCATGAATAAAGATATAGTTCAGAAATGAAAAAGCAGCGCGTTTTTCAGCTAGTAATACTATGGTGTATTGTTCATACTTTATACGTTTACTTTTACGAAGCAATACAATGAGTGTGTATAGTTTTTTGAAAAATAAGATAGCGGTTAGAACAAATCCCAAAACATAAATTATTTCGATACTAGAAAAAGTATTTAATATTGATGGTGCTTCTACTATGTTGTTGGTAGTAGCACCAACGTTGACAGTTGGTAGTATGTAAATATAATTTGTAGGTACTACGTTCTCTAAAACGCTAAATTGTATTTTTGGCAAGGCTATGGCAAGTAATGAAGTGATTATGAGGTATAAGCGATTCCATCTATAAAAGGTCTCTTGTTTTAAGAATAATTCATAAACAAGGAGAAAGACAAGCTGTAACACTATGATTTGTAAAATGTAATGCATCATGTTTTATTCTTTATTAATACGTTCTAATATTTCTTCTAAATCTGCACTGTTGATGTTATTTTCTTTTACAAAAAAAGAAACCATGCTTTGAAATGAGCCATCAAAATAGCCGTTCATTATTTTTTTAATGCTAGAGTTGGAATAAGCCTCTTTATCTATTATAGGATAGTAAATATAGCCACGTCCTTTACTGCGGTGTGATACAAATGCTTTGTTTTCTAATATTCTAACAATAGTAGAAACGGTGTTTAATGCAGGTTTTGGTTCTTGGTACTGTGCTCTTA
>JALSVQ010000151.1 GCA_027073495.1 Flavobacteriaceae bacterium
ACCAATTTCAAGGGTAAAGAAATTCGTCTCTACTTTGATGAATATGTAAAGCTCAAAGATTTGAACAAAAATCTCATTATCTCTCCGCCACAAAAGCACAAACCGATTATTTCGCCACAAGGCGCAGCGAGTAAGATTATCAAAATAAAAATACAAGATACACTCAAAGCCAATACAACGTATATTTTTAATTTTGGACAAAGTATAGTAGATAATAACGAAGGCAACCCCTATCCAAATTTTAAATATGTCTTTAGCACAGGAAGCGTGATTGACTCCTTGACGCTTAAAGGTTCGGTACATAATGCTTTAGATTTGAAAGACCCAAAGGAAATAACGGTTATGCTTTATGAAATCAATGCGCAATACAATGATTCTATTATTTATAAAGAAAAACCGGATTATCTGACCAATACATTAAGCGATAATAATTTTGAATTCACCAATCTAAAAGCTGGAAAATACCGTCTCATTGCCATTGATGATAGCAATAATAATCAAAAATACAATCCAAAAACCGAGGCTTTGGCATTTTTAAAAGAAACGATAACATTGCCCGATACAATTAGCAAAAAATTAATTTTGAGCAAGGCTGTGGCTCCATTTAAAGCCTTAAAACCAAAGAATATAAGCAAAGGAAAAATATTAATAGCCTTTGAAGGTGATAGTAGTGCTATAAGCATAGAACCAAAAACAAAAATGGATTATTTTGTACAAAAAATACAAAAAAAAGACAGTTTACTTGTTTGGTATCGCCAGTTCAAAACAGATTCGGTAGCATTAACTATTGCTAAAGGAAAATATAAGCATAATTATCTCGTAAAACTAAGACGAAAAAAACAAGATACCGTTAAGCTGCAAGCATTAAACCGTGGCGTGCTAGTGCTCAACAAAAAAGTGCAATTTGGTAGTGCAACACCATTAGAAAAAATAAATGATTCACATATCCATATCACAGACAAAGATAGTGTTGCTGTAGCCTTTTCAAGCAGCATCAATATGAATCGTGATCAATTACTAGTAGGTTTTGA
>JALSVQ010000152.1 GCA_027073495.1 Flavobacteriaceae bacterium
TGGACTAGGCGTTCAGTCTAAAGAGAACATGCGTCTGCATTATAGTGAAAGCACTTATTTTTTGCAGCTTGCCATATCAGAAGGTTTTGGCTTAGCCTTGGCAGAAGCAATGCTTTGTGGCTGTATTCCTATTGGGGCAGCGGTAAATACTATTCCAAAAATCATAGGTGATTGTGGCTATATTTTAAAAGAAAATATGACCAACCCATTGGTTATTTTAGTTAATGATATCAAGCAAAAAAATGATTTAAGTCTTGGTGAATGTGCAAGAAATCATATTATAAAGCATTTTACTTTGGTATCACGCGAAGCCAATTTACTTAAAACAATACATTAGCATTTTCCTATTTTTAATATAGTTCTCCGACTAAAATTTGCGCTGTTTCAGCAGTTTAAAATTTAGTATATTGTCCTTTTTAACTACTGTTTTTATTTTGTAGTACTACTATAGTATAAATAGTTACGCCTTAGTCTAGCGTCTATAGTCTATAAGCGAAGTGATCTTAAGTCTATTATTACACTTTGATTTTCTAATTTACATTGTCTTTTGGCTGCTTCTAAACATAAAATATAAACCAACTAGCGTTAATGGTACGCTCAATAATTGTCCTGTATTTAAAAATGATACAAAATCCTCGCGACCTGCTACTTGCGGTTCTTTCAAAAATTCAATAAAGAAGCGGAATATCCAAAGATAGGTCATAAATAACCCAAAAATAAAGCCTTGTTTTTGTTTTTTGTCTGTTTTCCAATACACATACCATAGCAATGCAAATAAAACTACGTAACCCAAAGACTCAAAAATCTGTGTTGGAAAACGATATGGAATTTCTGCCAAAACAGCTTTAAATTTTGATTTGTGTTCAATGGCTTTATATGCAGCATTAACATTGTTTAGCCCTGTTATTTTTACGGCTTCCCAAGATTTGATGTCATTGCGTACAAAACGAAAACCAAATATAGAATTGGTTACTTTTCCTATTATTTCAGAATTCATTAAGTTTCCTAATCGCACAAAAGCCCCTC
>JALSVQ010000153.1 GCA_027073495.1 Flavobacteriaceae bacterium
TGCTATTACTCTAACTATTGTGGTTCTTATGGATGCAGTTCAGATGCCAAAGGTTCATCACGTGTTGCATTAATTCGAGATGCACTCAAAACAGGTAATTGTACCGTTATCACCAATGCCAAAGTATATCATCTTGAAACCGATGGTAAGCAAGAAATCATAAAAGCACATTATTATAATGCAAATAATATTAAGGAAGCTGTAAGCGCTAAGCTTTTTGTTGTAGCAGCACAAGCTATAGAAACATCGCGATTATTACTAATGAGTAAAAACAAGGATTTTCCTAATGGATTAGCCAATAACAATGGACAAGTTGGAAAAAATTTAATTTTCTCTGCTGGTGGAACTGGTGGAGGTTTGCTTTATTATAATGATTTTGATGAAGCAACTGCCAAAGCACTCAAAAAGCCAGGTGTTTTTGTTAATCGTTCATTGCAAGATTTTTATGAAGTCCAACTCAATAATAAAAAACACAAAGGCGGTACAATAGACTTTTTATTTGAACACGCTAACCCCATAATCAAGGCATTGCACCAAAAATGGGATACTAACAAGCAATTGGTATATGGTACAAGCCTTCAAAACCAATTAACACATTATTTTAATGATTTACGCAAGTTGAATTTTGAAATTTTTATTGATTGGCTTCCCAATGACAAGTGCTTTGTAAGTCTTGATGATATCATAAAAGACAAATGGGGAGATCCTGTAGCCAAAGTACAAATAGATGGTCACGACCACAACTTAACCATTGGAAAAATATTGGCAGAAAAAGCAGAAAATGTATTGAAAGCACTAGGTGCAAAAAGTATTGCATCAGCTGTAAATAATAGTCCGCCAACTAATCTACAAGCTGGTGGTTGCCGCTTTGGGAATGATCCAGAAACAAGTGTTTTAGATCCAAACTGTAAAGCTCACGAAGTGAAAAATCTCTATGTAAGTGATGGTAGTTTTATGCCTACTGGTGGTAGCGTAACATATACTTGGACCATTTATGCCAATGCATTTCGTATTGCTGATAAGATTCTAGAAGATTTCTTTTTTTTGAAACAAAAAGAAACTAATATTGCTTTAAACAAAGCGTTAGTTTTGGGAAAATTCAGTTATAGCAAAACAAAAGGCTTTAGCAAAACACCTGATCGCTATACTAACAAAACAATTTATTTAAGAAATGAGACGAATACGGCCTTTATAAAAATGGCTCAAGCAGCTTTAAAAGATGGCATTGAACTAAAAATACTATCAGGCACACGTACATTCTATCAACAGAAAGCTATTTGGGAACGAAAATGGAAAACTTTAAAACATCTAGCAGCAAAGGAACGCGCATTAAAAATACTTGAATTTAGCTCAATGCCCTGTACATCAAGGCATCATTGGGGAACAGACATAGATCTTAATAATTTGGAAAACACTTATTTTGAAAAAGGAAAAGGATTAAAAACCTACCAATGGCTTCAAAAAAATGCTTATAAATACGGGTTTACACAAGTTTATACAGCAAAAGATACTGGTCGAACAGGCTATAATGAAGAACGCTGGCATTGGTCGTATTTACCTTTAGCAAAAGCATATTTAAACTATTATAACGAACACATTGAGTACCGTGATATCAAAGGTTTTTTAGGTGCTGAAACTGCCGAAAAAATAACTGTGATAAAGAAATATGTTAATGGAATTGAGAAACAGTAATTATATTAGCAATTTCTATAAAAGTTCCAAATCATTTTTTTATTTTTATTTTATTCTCCCTCTTTTTTCCATATTGCGTAAGTGATACCTGCCCAAGCTAGATTCACTACTACTATACTAAAAAAGAATAGTTCTTTTCCTGTTTTGGAAGTGTATCCTGCAATTCCGAATATATAAAACGCAACTAATGCAAATGATACAACCAAACCAACAAAATATGCGATTTTTCCTTTTTTTGTTAAATGTTTTAATAATATTCTTTCTAACATGATGTTTGTTTTTAATTAATTTATTTTATAATGTAAAAGTACTACGTAAATAAAATCTTGGATAGCAGGAATCTATATTTGTAGGGAATAGATCAATATTCGTTATATTTCTGTGTTTTTCATTTGCTATCGGTTATTTTGTTTTTTTGTAAAATATTTTTTCTTTAACGAATTTACCATCAATATCATAAAACTCAATACTTCTTTTATTTACATTTCTTACTTGTTTTATATTTCCGTTAGGGTAATAATTCTTTTGTAGAACTACTTTGTTGTTTTTATATTCTTTTAACTCTTTTAATTGTCCGCTATCATAATATTCCTTCCATTGTCCAATTTTTCTGCTATCTTGAAAACTGCCTATTTTTTTTATTTTCCCATTAGGGTGGTAGAGAACATCGTTTGTTCTTCCGTCTTCAAATACTCTAGTACTTCTTAATTGTCCATTTTCAAAAAATGTTGTCCACTCACCTAGCGGTTGTTCTCTCTCAAAATTTCCTTTGGATTCTATTTGTCCTGTATGATAGTATTTTATATAGGTAAGCTTTTTTCCATTTTTAAAACGTATAGCCGTTTTTTTCTTTCCATCATTATAGAAAGACAAGTACTGTCCATCAGCTTCACCGTTTTTATAGTTGATCACTTCGTGGACTTGCCCATTTTTATAGTAACGCTTCCATTCTCCTGTTTTTATACTATCTCTATATACTCCTAGTTCTTTTAATTGTCCGTTTTTATAATATTCTTTATGTTTTTGTAGTTTTTTCTTGTAAGTAGTATTGTCAAATGCCAATTCTGATACCTGATTTGTAATTACTTCTTTACGGTCACAATCTCCATTTTTTAAAACGTTTAAGTTTATCTGTGTTATTTTGCTTTTTACAATGATATCAAAGTATCCGTTTGTGGTTTTACTTGACATTAGGAATATCTTGCTTACTTTATACAATTCTCCATAACAGGTAGTATCCCATTCTCCACTATAACTGGATAGTTCAAATTTATCTAGAATCCTATCTAAGTTTTCATTATTTTCTATAAATAACGAGATTGTTTCATAGTCGTAGGGATTAGCTTGCGAACTTGTTATATACTGTACTCTTATTCCAAAAGCTCTTGTGCCTTTTTTGACCAAATAAGGTGCTGTATCAATTGATATACTAGCCAACCTTAACCCATCAGAAAGCCATTCGTTTGTTTTATTACTTTCATAAAATTTACTTACTATTTTACCTGTTTTTCGATTTACTACTAATATATGGCTATGTAGTTCAAAAGACAAGGAATCTTCGTCCATAATTGCTATTTCAGGTATAACAACAACACTTTTTACCGTATCATTTGGTAAGACTTTTGTTACAATTAAGTCTTGTTTGCAGTCTTCTATTTCTAAATTAAGTTGTGATAATACTGACCCTATTAATTCTTCTTCTGTTAAGAAATCATTGTTGATAGCTACTCCTTTATTAGGTATTATGTCAGTAACTTTTCCTTTTTTCATAAAAGAATATGAAAAAATGATGCTGGTAGATAATAGTAGTATGATATAGAGATGCTTCATATTTATTAATTTATTATTTGTTGAGATACTTGGAATTTTCTAGACTTACTATACCATTTGCATCTACTGAATAAATTTATTTTCTAAATCCATAAGGATAAATATCATCAACAATAACGCTATGATAACGCAAAAAACGCTCATCTTTGAATGTGCTTTCTCCATATTCTTCTTTTTGATACGACAAGCCTTCAAAATAAGTTTCAAATTTGGTATCTATGGTCACTTCTTCTAAGTTACGAACAAGAGAAGGATAATCTATTTGTGCCTGACTCATTGAGAAAATAGTCATCAAAAGCAAGCTAAAAATGTATTTGTACGGTTTCATAAAAAATATATTTTGTTAATATTACTGTAAAGGTACGCTTTATTCACTTTTTGGATAGTATATATTCGTTAATTATTTAGTATATACGTTTATAT
>JALSVQ010000154.1 GCA_027073495.1 Flavobacteriaceae bacterium
CGTAATAACGGTCATGTATAAAGCATCAATGATACTATAGTCTTGCAATAGTGTAAAACCCATTATGCCAATTCCAAGTAGCATTACAGTCAAGACTACTACAGTATAAAGCTTATTTCTTAGTTTCATCTTGCTCTAAATTCGTTATATATGTTTGTGCTGTTGCTTTATCTTCTTGCAGTTGCAAAACCAAAGCTTCTATACTTTCAAATTTATGTTCATCCCGCAAACGTTTTAACAGATTCAACTGTATTGTACGGTAATAAATATCTTTATCAAAATCAAAAAAATGCACTTCAATAGTTCGGTTTGTGCCACCTACAGTTGGTCGATTACCAATATTAAGCATGCCATAATACAGTTGACCGTCAATGGTAGTATTGACAATATAAACCCCATCTTTTGGTATCAGTTTATAGAGTTCTGGTACATGAATATTAGCAGTAGGAAAATGGATGGTTCGTCCAAGTTTTCGTCCACTAACCACAGGGCCTGAAATGGTATACGGATGCCCTAAATAAGCATTTGCAAGTGTGATGTTTCCTTCATGCAGCGCATTTCGCACTTTGGTAGAGCTTACAGCAATATCATTTAGTTCGTGTTTGTTTATTTCTATGACTTCAAAATCAAACATATGTCCAAACTCGCGCAAAGATTCAATGCCTCCTTCACGGTTTTTACCAAATTGATGATCATAACCCACAATGAGCGTTTTCATATGCAGTTTATCAACCAATATATCGCGCACAAATTCTAATGCTGTATAGCGTGAGAAGGCTTTGTTAAAAGGTTGAATGACTAAATAATCAATAGCCATTTGTTCGCATAATGCTTTTTTTTCATCAATGGTATTGATGAGTTTGATATCACTTTCTTTCTGCAAAACCATTCGAGGATGCGGAAAAAACGTCAATAGCAATGATTTGAGTTTGCGTTTTGATGCCTCATTAGTCAACTGTTTGAGAATTTGCTGATGTCCTAAATGCACACCATCAAAAGTTCCAATGGTAATAATGGT
>JALSVQ010000155.1 GCA_027073495.1 Flavobacteriaceae bacterium
GCGCTGAAAAGACAGTAAAAGCAGTAAACAAAACCATCAATATAAAAGCGATAACTTGTGGAAAAAGATGGTACATACTAAAACCCGCATAGGTAATAAAATACAGTGATGCCATTGCACCACTAAGTAGCACAGCCGAAAATGCAAGGTATTTTTCTTTAAGTCGAAAAGCAAGCATCAAAAGTCCAACACCAAGTGTATAACCCAGAACAATACGTGCTGTTGGTGTAATGATATTTTTGTCAATAGCATATTTCACACCGATAACAACACCGATAACAAGAATCAAAATGCCTATTTTATTGATAAGGTTTTCTCCAATAAAACGCTCTAAATCATGTTGGAATACAGATTTCTTTTTTATAAGCTGTTTTTTCTTCTTTATTTTAAATTCGTTTATTGGTTGTTTTACCGCTAATACATTTTCTATAGTTACAGTATCTTCAATACCAGTTATTTCTCCTTCTTTTAAACTATTTTGTGTTCTTTTTTGAATTGGAGAAATCTGTGATTTCAGTTTATCTAACTGATAGCGCAACCTAATTATCTCATCATTAAATTGTGACTGCGATTTTTGTAAAGCACTTAGTTTTTTATAAAGCTGATCAAGCTGTTTTTGTGTATTCATCTGTTTTGTTTGGCGTAATTATTAGTCTAATAAATAATATAAAGTCTTTTTAAAAAAAATGTCATTCTTAAAATTAAAGCCAAATATAATATCCTATTAGCATAAAGCAAAGCATCAGTTCATATTTGTAGGCTTTGAGTTTATATTCGTTGACAGTTTCTTTACTTCAGACAAAGTTACAATATAATTACGAAACAATACGGTATAAAAAAAGCCTCCACATATGTGGACGCTTTCCATTGGTTTAACTATAAACCTGACATTTTATAAGTAAAATGTCAAAAAACAACACAACTAAAATTAATAAAGCCAAAAAAACGCCTTTATTCAAAGCGTTTATTAACTTTTTGCGGTCTGGACGGGACTCGAACCCGCGACCCCCTGCGTGACAGGCAGGTATTCTAACCAGCTGAACTACCAGACCGTTGCCTTAAGCGGTTGCAAATATAAAACACTTTTTTACTTCTACAAAACTTTTTTAAAAATTAATTTCTATTTAATAAAAATGTTGTGATTATTTGCTCAAAATCATCTTGAATAGCCACTGGAATATAATTGATTTTATACTTCAACGCATTTGTTTTAAGATTCTTATCAAACAGTTCCATTTTGTTTTGATATTGTTCTTTTATTTGATCAGAAAATAAATTTATTTTTTCATTAGTCTCCACATCTACAAATTGACTCGCTGTATTTTCAAAATCAAAGGCTTTTTCAAGTGCTCTGTCATACACATGAAAGAGAATAACATCATGTTTATTGAATTTTAGATGCTGCAATGCATCAAAAAGTTCTTGCTGTGGAACTTCGGGTTGAAACATATCGGTAAACAACACAACGAGTGAACGTCTTTTTATATTTTTTGCTATCTCATGAAGTATAGTATAAGTAGCCGTTTTTGCTTTTGAAGGAACAGCTACAACTTGCTCTAATTGATGCAAAAGTAATTTATGGTGACGCTCACTCGTTTTCTCAGGAGCATAATACGCATAGTTATCATTATAAATACTTAAGCCTACAGCATCACGTTGTTTTTTTAGAAGCTTCATGATTACAGCACTTGCCAATACCGAAAAAGATATTTTATTTAATTTTTCAATACTAAAATTTTTCAAAGCTGGATAATGCATTGAAGCCGAATTATCTATAATAATATGACAACGCAGATTGGTTTCTTCTTCAAACCGTTTGGTAAACATTTTATCTGTTTTAGCAAATAATTTCCAATCGATATGCTTGGTACTCTCTCCTTGATTATAGCGCTTATGCTCAGCAAACTCAGCTGAAAAACCATGAAATGGGCTCTTATGTAAACCTACAATATAGCCTTCGACTATTTGTTTGGCCAAAAGCTCCAGATTGCCAAAAGAAAATGATTTTTGTATTTGAGTAAGCGATTTCATCTACATTTTATTTACCAAACAATTGTCCCCAAGGCATACGTGATAAAACTAGTAACAATGCAATTCCGTAATAGATAGTCAATGTTTTAAAACGCCCTAAAGAAACTGGTTGTTTTTTATGCTTCACAAAACCAACAGTAACAAGAACTATTGCTAGAATCATAACCATAGGATGTTCCATAATAAAAAAACGTGTTGTTTTATCTTTCATTGCAGCTCCCATACCAATTGCTTTGGCAGACTTAAAATAACTAGAAACAAAATATACGCCAAAACCAAAAAGCAATTGAAAATGCATAATAATAAGTGTAAAACGTGCTATTCGCATATCTAAATCTTTATAGGAACGTTTTTTTATAAACGCAAATAAAGCATTAGCAAAAGCTACTAAAAGAACTAAAAGCACAATATATGCCCAATACGAATGAAGTTGTAATATCATAATTTTTATATTTATGTTAGGTAGCAAATATAGCTTTTTTTAGTCATTTTTATTTTTTTAACTGAATTAATAAATTTTTATTATATTTGTCAGCATGAAAAGTAACGCAAGCAAAGCCCTATTGATAACTTTTATGATTAACGCTATCATATTAGTTACACTATCCAATCTTTATATTTCTAAAAAAATAGCAGAAAGTAAAGCTTCAATGGAAATCATTGAAGAGGACAATACAAAACTTTTTGAAGAACTAAAACCTAAAGAGGATATTATAGAGATAGCACGTAAACGTGTGGTTCAAAACTTTTTTACCCATAGCGCACTAAATGAAGCAGAAGATCAAAGTGTTGAAGATTTTAAAAAATCTTTGAAATCTTTTGATATGAATCAAAACAGTGACAATGGCAAAAGCACCAAAATAGAAAAAACAACAACAGGTGCGTTAGAAGAAAAAAAAGAAACAGAATCTAACGGTACTGGAGAAACCAATAAAATAACACGAAAAAGTAAAGTGCGAAAAAGTACCATTACGTACTTTCTTAAAGGAAGACATCAAGACATTATCCCTAACCCTATTTATACGTGTATAGAAGGTGGTTTTGTCGTTGTTAATATAGAAGTTGACCGTTTGGGACAAGTAACAAAAGCTAAAGTCAATAAAAAACGTACAACTACCAAAAACAGATGTCTTTGGGAAACTGCACTTATGTTTGCTGATATGACTACTTTCAACGAAAAAAACGCTGCTCCAGAAGTTGCTAAAGGATTCATTACCTACAAATTTCAACGTAAATAATGCCTAAAAAAGAACGCTGTTCTTGGGTTAGCAACAATCCGCTTTATATAGCATATCACGATCAAGAATGGGGAGTTCCTGTTTATGACGATGCTACTTTATTTGAATTTCTAATCTTAGAAACTTTTCAAGCTGGATTAAGCTGGATAACCATTTTGAAAAAACATGAAAATTTCAAAACTGCTTTTCACCAATTTGATTATCAAAAAATTGCCCTTTATGATGAATCTGACTTCAATAGATTAGTTAATAACAAAGGTATTATACGTAATAAACTGAAGATAAAAGCTACAATTACCAACGCACAAGCTTTTATAGCTATTCAAAAAGAATTTGGTAGTTTTTCGAAATACATTTGGGCATTTGTTAATGGCAAACCAATACAAAACCATTGGCAAATCAATCAAAATGTTCCTGCTAAAACTGCACTAGCAGAAACTATAAGCAATGATCTAAAAAAACGCGGTTTTAAGTTTGTAGGCCCAACGATTGTCTACGCACATATGCAAGCAACAGGCATGGTCAATGACCACTTAATAAGCTGCTTTCGACATAAGGAGGTAGCAAAAAAAATACGCTAGTTTTTTAAAATTTTAAAAAACTAAACCACTATGGACTTCCTGTCCGTAGGTTTGGTTAGCAG
>JALSVQ010000156.1 GCA_027073495.1 Flavobacteriaceae bacterium
AAATAAAGGAGTCAAAATGACTATAAAAAATATTACATTGTCGTTAGTTGCAACTTCATTGCTTGCAACAGCAGGGTTTGCTGCCGTGGTTCAACCAGCTGCAACCAGCAAACTGCTACCTACTGATACATTTTCAACTGAACTTTCTGGCGTAGGACCAATAAAAAATGTTCTGCCTCTAAATGGAATTGTATTTCAGTGTCAAATGAATAATACAAAGGTGGCAGTTGCTAATAATGCAGGTGTACAGCTAACTGTTCCGGGTTATGTATCTGGAGCTAGCAATCTTGCTGTATTTAAAGTTGATGTAAATAGTACTGCGGTTTCAAACCCGGTTAAAGTTGCATCGTATTCTAGTACAGTGAATAAAGATGAGATAGTCTTTAAAGGCGACAATAATACTTCAATTTCACAAGGGTCATATTATGTAGTTGCAAACAAAGACACTAACGCTACCACTGGTATAAGTGCATCTAATTTAAACTTTACAATTCCACAAAAAAGTACAGGTGTTCAAGCAACTGTACAAGTTGTAAGTAACAACGGTGTAAACGTATTAGATTCTGGTTCTGGACCAATTGCTACAGGAAAGAAACAGTTTGCTTACAGTGTACCTATAAAAGCGGGCATGCAAATTGATGCATCTAACAATTTTTTTAGTTTTACGAACAAAAATACGAAAGATTGGATTACTGCAGATTTTACGAATAATCAAAATAAACTTACATATCCAGCTACAGCTACTAATTTAAAAAGTGTAATAAGTCCAGATCAAAATTTATCAGGTATATTTACAGCCTCAGTTAGTGATACGTCAGGATATACAATTAAGCCTACAGCACCTAGTCTTAAAGATATAAATGCTACTGTCAATGTAGCTAATCCTACAGGAAATGATTCCTTGACAACATTGTTTACTGATAGTTCTATAACTAAAGGCGCAATACCAGTAACTAATTTCACAGCAAGCGCATGGGTTACATTTACTGGTGCTACTAAGCCTCTTCAAA
>JALSVQ010000157.1 GCA_027073495.1 Flavobacteriaceae bacterium
AGTCAAGAAAAATGTAGCCGTATGGGGGTGTTAAAGAGATAAAACTAAATGCGAATAGTACAGCTACAGTAGCTATTCCTTGTAATTAATATTTAAATAATAAAAATATGAAAAATATACTATTAAGTCTTTTATTTGTTCTCGTATGGAACATAAAAGCACAACAAATTGAGCCTTTAGAAAATTTAATGAATTATCAAGGTGAAATTACAGCAGGAACGTATTTTAAAGATGTTAATCATCTTTTGGATAAATATATAGGTATATGGACAGGAACTTACAATGGCATTACTGTAGAATTTCATGTAACTAAAACAACAGAAGTAATAATTAGTGGTATTACCTATTCCAAAGATGTGTTAATTATTCGTTACAAAGTAACGGATTCCTCAGGAGTTATATTAGCGGATACAACCAACACTCCAAATGATAATATTTATCTTATAAGCGGTTTATGGATTACGAGTAATCATTTATATTATCAACTAAATTACTCAGGATATAGTCTAGAAAAATGTAGTCCTCTTGGGGTATTGTCTATTAAAACGGTTAATAATGATTTGCAAATGAAAGTAAGGTTACTTGTAGACTATGTAGAAGAGCAAGACCCTCTTTCTGGAGGATGTAGTGGAGAAGAAGAAAAAATATTTCCAGAAACAGGGGAGCCTATGATGACGTTAGACAAACAATAGCTTTATAATCTTAATTAAGCTAAAATGGCACTTGATTTTCTCAAGTGTCATTTTTATTCTTGTTTTTTCACAAAGAATTGCGTAATATTGAAGTGTGTTTAATGCTTTATAAATAATTATGAAAAAAATAAAATCAATACTATTAATAGTACTAGTCATTATGACTTATAGCTGTAAGGCACAGCAAATCCCTAGAAGTGAATATGAAACGAATATAATTGGCACTTGGGTTTGGGAAGAAGACACCAATAATAAATTAGTTTTTACAGCTAATGGTATATGTAAAATTTATCAAGGAAATGAATTGGTTACTATTTATCAATATTCGTTTGAAAATAATGTATGTTTTAATTATGATGAAGATGATGTTGTTTATTTAAGATGGAAAAAAATAAGCCGCCCTACACCTTCATGTCTTGAAATCTCAGGAATGACAGCTAATACGCTTACTCTAATGATTGTAGATAGAGCTAAATTACTATACTATATTAGACAATAATTACCATATTAATGGTAGCATTTAATGATAACAATATTTCATTCAAGAAATATTGTTATCATTTTTATATTATATGGATAGTTTAACCATAACTGTAAAAATACGCCTAAAATAAAACGGCAGCTTTCATATGAGAAAAGTTGCTGTTTTTTATCAAAAAAAAAGCACAGTCATTGACTGTGCTTTTTGCTTATTATTAAAAAATTAAATGATTAATCTCTTTTTCTATCGTTGTTTCTATTTCCGCCTCTATTGTCTCTATTGCGGTTTCCACCTCTATTATCTCTATTGTTAGAACGCGGTGGTCTTGGTTGCCATCCTTCTGGTTTTTCTAATAATGCTTTACGAGAAATTTTTGGTTTTCTTGTTTTCGGGTCTATACCAAAGTATTTTACTTCAAACTCATCACCAAGGTTCACAACGTCAGTTACATTTTCGGTGCGTTCCCAAGCAAGCTCAGAGATATGTAGTAGCATTTCGTTTCCTGGAGCATCATTAAACTCTATTACTGGTCCAAAATCCATTACCTTTACTACTTTCACCATATACGTTTCACCAACTTCTGGTTTGAATGTAATGGCGTGTATTTTAGCAATAACAGCATCAATCATTTCTTGATCAGTACCTTGTATTTCTACTACACCATTTTCATTTTCATCTTCGGTTATAGCGATAACAGTACCGGTTTCTTTTTGCATTTCTTGAATTACTTTTCCTCCAGGTCCAATGATTGCGCCTATAAATTCATTAGCAACAATAACGGTAACCATTTTTGGAGCATGAGATTTTACGGTATCATTAGAAAATGCAATAGTATCGGTTATTTTTCCTAAGATATGCATTCTACCATCACGAGCTTGAGCTAAGGCAGCTTCCATTATTTCGTAAGAAAGTCCCTTTACTTTTATATCCATTTGACAAGCAGTAATACCAGCGTCTGTCCCCGTTACTTTAAAGTCCATATCACCAAGGTGATCTTCGTCTCCTAAAATATCAGAAAGCACAGCGTATTTTCCTGTTTCTTCATCGGTAATTAATCCCATAGCGATACCAGAAACTGGTTTTTTCATCGTGACCCCAGCATCCATAAGTGCCATTGTTCCAGCACAAACCGTTGCCATAGAAGATGAGCCATTAGATTCTAATACTTCAGAAACAACACGTACTGTATACGGCCAATCTTCTGAAATCATATTTTTTAATGCACGTTGTGCAAGGTTTCCGTGACCAACTTCTCTACGCGATGTTCCACGTAATGGTCTCGCTTCTCCAGTACAAAAAGGAGGGAAGTTGTAGTGTAAGTAGAAGCGTTCTTCACCTTCGTGAGTTGGCAAGTCTATTTTGTTAGCATCACGAGAACCTCCAAGGGTTACAGTTGCTAATGCTTGCGTTTCTCCACGTGTAAATACTGCAGAACCGTGTGTTGATGGCAAGTAATCTACTTCACACCATATTGGGCGTATTTCTGTAGTTTTACGACCGTCCAAACGGATACCTTCGTCAAGTATTAAATTACGAACAGCTTCTTTGTTTGATTGTCCTAAATATCGTGAAATTAATTCACCTTTTTCTTCGAGTTCTTCTGCTGTAAATAAGGCTTTTACTTCTTCTTTTATTGCGGCAAATTTTTCAGTACGTTCTGCTTTACCTGTAGCTTGTTTTGCTATTTCATAAAACTTATCATACGATGCGTCAAAAACTTTCTTTTTAGTCTCTTCACATTCAATAGCTTGGTCGTACTCACGCACTTCTTTTTTTCCAGCTTTAGCAGCTAAATTTTCTTGCGCTTGACATTGTGCTTTTATGGCTTCGTGAGCAAATTTAATAGCTTCGGTCATTTCTGCTTCAGATATTTCGAGCATTTCACCTTCTACCATCATTACAGAATCTGCAGAAGCACCAACCATCATGTCTATATCTGCTTTTTCTAATTCAGAGCGACTTGGGTTGATAACGAGCTCACCATCAATACGTGCTACACGTACTTCAGATATTGGATATTCAAAAGGAATATCTGTAAGTGCGATACAAGCTGATGCTGCCAATCCTGCTAATGCATCGGGCATAACTTCTTCATCAGAAGACATTAATTGTATCATCACTTGTGTTTCTGCGTGATAGTCTTTAGGGAATAAAGGTCTTAACACACGGTCAATAAGACGCATGGTCAAAATCTCTTCACTGCTTGGACGGGCTTCTCTTTTGAAGAAACCGCCAGGGTAACGACCTGCTGCAGCAAATTTTTCACGATAATCTACTGTTAGGGGTAAGAAGTTCATACCTTCTTTTGCGTCGTAAGCAGATACTACTGTTGCCAATAGCATTGCTTTTCCCATTGTTACTACTACTGAACCATGAGCTTGTTTTGCTAATTTTCCAGTTTCAATTGTGATGGTTCTTCCATCATTCAATTCGATAATTTCTTTATGTACTTCAGGTATCATAAATCTTTTTTTTAATTAAACATTCTGTGGTTTAGTTGTGTGTGTTACGCCAATGAAAAGTTTAATGTACTTTTTTATATAAAAAAAGAGGCATAAAGCCTCTTTGTCAAATTACTTACGTAATCCTAATTCTTTTACTATTGCACGGTATCTTAAGATATCTTTTTTAGTTAAATAATCTAAAAGGCTTCTTCTTTTCCCTACAAGCTTAACCAATGAACGCTCTGTGTTAAAATCTTTGTGATTTTTTTTCAAGTGTTGTGTTAAATGGTTAATTCTGTAAGTGAACAAAGCAATTTGTCCTTCTGGAGAACCGGTATCTTTTTCAGATTTTCCGTGTTTTTTGAAAATCTCTTCTTTTTTTTCTGGTGTTAAATACATGCCAATATTGTTTTTAATAATTATTATGTATGATACGCGTTGTATCAAGTGCCGCAAAAGTACAATTATTTTTTAATGTAGCTAGTTAATTTTTAGTAATTTTTTCTGATTCAAAATGTAAAATTATTAAAGCACTTATTTTTCTTTAGCTAAACGTTCTTTTTCTGTATTTTCTGCTAGCCTTTTTGCTATAATAGGTGCTATTAATGTTTTGCGCGGATTTATTTTTAGAAATGGATACAATTCTAAATCAGCTTGCATGGATTCTACTTCATTCTGCAAAATATTAGTTCCGATAAGCTCTAAGTCTCCATTATCAAATAATGTTTGTTCTTTCTGAGCACTTTCTTTTATTTTACGTTGAATAGTGCCATTAAAAAGGAGCTGAATGTAACCACCACCTTTTTCAATAGATTTAAAAATAGCTAAAGCTTTTTCTGCTAAAGCTAAACTTATAGTTTCAATATAATACGAGCCTTGACTTGCATTAATGCTGTCAAAACCACTTTCTTCTTTCAAGATGTTCAATTGATTTCGCGCAATGCGTTCTCCAAAATCATTGCTTTTGTGATATAAGGCATCATAAGGCATATTATGAACAATATCTGCACCACCAAGTATAGCACTCATACATTCGTTAGTGGTTCGCAACATGTTTACATTGTAATCATAGAGGGTTTTATTGCGCTTGCTCGGTACTGTGATGATTGTAGCTGCTACGGGTGTTGCATTGTAATTTTCTAATAGTTTTTTCCAGAGATAGCGGAAGGCTCTAAGTTTTGCTATCTCAAAGAAATAGTTGTACCCAATAGCAAATTCAAATGTAATTTGAGATGCAGCTGTTGCACCAAATTCATTTAAATATTCATTGGCATGTGCCAAAGCATAAGCTATTTGTTGTACACTATTCGCTCCTGAATTTTGTATTTGAAGATTGGAAATATTAATGATTTTTCGATTTGGAAATGTTTTTAAAAGTGTTTTTAGCTGTTCAAAATCATTATTTTTATTTTGAAACCAATTTCCATCACTAACAAGCTGATTAATTGGGTCGAGTTTTAGACTTGCATTAGGAAAATGATTAAGTATATTTTGATTGAAATCTTGGTTTAAAAAATGGAATGAAAAATGAACTGCTTTTGATGCGATATTCTTTGCCAATATTTTGATATCAAAAGGTTTATCAGCACAAAAGGTTGTCAACTCGGCGCCATTACTAAAAGCGTTTTTAGCAATAGTATTGGCTATTTTTGCTGAATCTACAAAAACAGATTGCGCTATTTTCCATGTTTTTGGTGTGTCAATATCCAAGATTGTATTGTCTTGGTCAAAATGATAAAAAGGTTTGACGGTAATTCCTTCTAGTGTATGCCACAAAAGCGATTCGTAGGGAGCTCCTTTTAAGTCAGCTTGAATTTTTTGTTTCCAAGCTTTAGAAGAAACTGAGTTAAACTCGTCTAATTTTGTAGGCATTACTTCTCTTTTTTTATACTATCTGTATTGATAATGAATATAGACTCATCTTCTCTTTTCATAAAATATTTTTCGCGGGCATAGCGTTCTAATCCGCTGTCGGTTTTCAATACACGAAGTTGTTCTTCGTCTTTTTTAATTTCGTTTTCAAAATGTGCTTTTTGACGCGATAGTTTTTCGATCTGATCATCTAGTTCTTTATGGATAAAATAAGACGTTGGATCTAAAAAAATCATCCATATCAAAAAAACACTGATGGCAATAAAATAACGCTTCGATATGTATTGAAATAACTTCATTTATAAACGATCTTGAATTACTGTTTTTACAATGTCAATAGCAACTGTATTTTTTCTGTCGTTTGGTATTATGATGTCTGCATAAGTTTTGGAAGGTTCAATAAACTGCTGATGCATTGGTTTTAGTGTTGTTTGATAGCGTGATAACACCTCTTCTACCTCTCTTCCGCGTTCTGTAATGTCACGTCTTATACGACGTATCAAGCGTTCATCAGAATCGGCATGTACATATATTTTAATATCAAACAAATCACGTAATGCTGCATTGGTAAATACTAAAATACCTTCTACAATCATTACTTTTTGAGGATGTGTGGTGATGGTATCTTCTGTTCTGTTGTGTTTTACAAAAGAATAGACGGGTTGTTGTATTGTTTTTTCTTCTTTTAACTCTTTAAGTTGTTTTACAAGTAATTCAAAGTCAATAGATCGCGGATGATCAAAATTGATATTGGCGCGTTCTTCAAAAGAGAGCCCATCGTTTTGTTTGTAATAGTTGTCTTGTGAGATTACTCCAACTTCTTCTTGTGGGAGCTCGCGTAAAATTTTGTTTACAACAGTAGTTTTTCCACTTCCTGTACCGCCTGCAATACCAATAACTAACATAGTTTTATTTTTTTAAATATAATTCTTGCAAAATTAAGCATAAAAAAAATCAAATAATATTTTTTTTGGTATTATAAAGGTGTTATATTTGCACTCTCGAAAAAATAATATTTTCGGGGTGTAGCGTAGCCCGGTCATCGCGCCTCGTTTGGGACGAGGAGGTCGCAGGTTCGAATCCTGCCACCCCGACTAAAAAAACCAATCTAGAATAGATTGGTTTTTTTTATGCTTTATGATAAGAGTGCTTTATTTGTTATTAGTCATTATATAATGCAATACTTTATCCATTAAATGTACACGATCTTTTCCTCTTACGTTATGTTCATGCATTGGATAGGTAAAAAAATCAACTTGTTTTCCTTCTTCGATAAAAGCTTTGAGTAAGGTCATAGTATGTTGCGGTACAACCACAGGATCTACACTTCCTATTATTTCTAAAAGTTTACCGTCTAAGTTTTGCACATAATTATGAATGCGATTTTTCTCAAAACCAGCTTCATTGTCTTGCCATCTATCCATATAACGCTCACCATACATTATTTCATAATATTTCCAATCGGTTACAGGACCTCCAGCAACAGCTGTAGTAAACACGCCTGGATGACGTAACATTAATGAGTTGGTCATAAAACCTCCAAAACTCCAACCGTGTACTGCCAGTCTATTGCCATCTACATAAGGAAGTGATTTTAAATAATCTACTCCTGTTAATTGATCTTCCATTTCTACTTCGCCTACTTGTCTGTGAATCACGCTTTCAAAGGCAAAACCACGATTATCCGAACCGTGATTGTCTATGGTAAATACAATGTAATCATTCTCAGCTGCCATCCATTGCATCCATAAGTTGGAACCGCCAAGCCAAGAATTTGTTACTAATTGAGCGTGAGGTCCGCCATAAAGATACACTAAAACGGGGTACTTTTTATTGGGGTCAAAATTGAAAGGTTTGATAATACGTCCATATAAGTCGCTTCCGTCTTTTGCTTTTAGGGTTACAAACTCGGTTGTTCCGAGTTGATAGTCTTTAAGCGGGTTTACAGCTTCAAACAATGTACGCGATGTAAGATTGGAAATTGTTTTTACTTTGGAGATTCTCGGTATTTTTAAATTGGAATACGTATCAATGAGATATTTATTATTTGGGCTTAGTTGTACGTGATGTACGCCTGCTTCGGGCGTTAAACATACTGCTTTGTGTTTGCAGCTACTAAGTTTTACTTTATAAACTTTTGTTTCTCTAGGATCATTACCAGTTCCAGATAGGATTACATTTTTTCCATCTTGGTCAAAACCAATGATTTCTTTGATAACCCATTTAAAATTGGTGATTTGTTTTTTAAGTCCTTTGTTAATATCATATTTATAGCTGTTCATAAAACCATCACGTTCACTAAGCCATAAAAATTCGGTAGTACTATTTGGTAAGAAAACAGCAGTATGCTCAGGTTCTACCCATTTTGGGTTTTGCTCTTCAAAGAGTGTACGTACTTTTTGTCCTGTTGTAGCATCATAAATGTTAAACCACATGTGATTCTGATCTCTGTTTACTTCGGCAAGCAAAATGTATTTTTCATCTGGAGACCACGAAATATTGGTTAAATAATGCTCATCTGAAGTATCAATATTGAGATAAATAGTTTGCTTTGTTTTTAAGTTAAATATTCCTGCTTTGGGTATTTCGCTATCCATTCCGTTCATAGGATATTTTATAGCAGTTAATGTAGCAGGAGTAGTGGTTACATCTACAAGTGGATAGTCAGCTACTTTACTTTCATCTTTTTGATAAAAAGCCAAAAAATTTCCTTTTGGACTCCAAAATGTACCTTTGGTTATACCCATTTCGGAACGAGCAATGGCTTGTCCAGAGACTATATTTTTATCATTAATACTAGTTACAGCTATTTTTTCTGCTGATGTAGTGGCAATATAAAGGTTATTTTCTATAGTATATGCTACTGCATTAGCTTGGCTATTGTATTCATTATTACGAGCTTCTTTAGGTGTTTTGATACTAGAAAGTACTTTGTCTTGAATATAATTGTAAGTATAAACAGTATTTTCATTAGAAAAAGTAACGGTTTCACTATTGATATTATCAAATCGATAAGGAAATCTTTTAACACTTGGTATTGCTTTTTGAAGTTCTTCTAATGTTAAAAAAGCCGTCTTTTTTTCAAATTCAGGATGTATTGCAGAGGATGCAAAGAGTGAATTTTTATTTCGAATGGCTATTTCGTTACTTCCTGCTATCCATTGCATGGCTTTTCGTTTTGGATAGAGCCCTTTGTAATATCCCAATACCGCATCTGATATGTTTAGATGTTTTGTGTCTTGAGCAAAAGAGATACTTGTGATAAGTAAAAATAGTAAGGCTAATGATTTTTTCATTTTGTATAAAAGAATTTAATTTGAATTCCAAATATACAATTTTAATTTAGAGTAAAAATCAAAGTTGTTTGTATTTAATAAAAAAAATTAATGCGCTTGAATAGCTGCAATTATTTTTTTGTAATCTTCAGGATGTTTTACAAAATCATAATCAGAAACATCAATGATAAGCGTGTTTATTTCAGTTTTTGATTTAATAAAATCCATATAACCATCGTGTATTTGCTTGAGATATTCTGCTGAAATATTTTGTTCATAATCACGTCCACGCTTCTTTATGTTTTCAAGAAGACGCTCAGGACTTTGGTACAAAAAGACATACAAGTCTGGTTTAAGCATCTCTTTGTACATCATATCAAAAACCTTTCGGTAGAGTTTAAACTCATCTTCGTTGAGTGTAACCTTAGAAAAAATAACTGATTTGAATACGTAATAATCAGAGATAATAAAGTTTTTAAACAAATCATACTGCGCCAAATCATCAGAGAGCTGCTGGTATCTATCTGCCAGAAAAGACATCTCTAGTGGGAAAGCATAGCGTTCTTTGTCTTCGTAAAATTTAGGCAAAAACGGATTGTCAGCAAAACGTTCCAGAACTTTTTTAGCATTAAAATCTGCTGCCATCATATTGGTAAGGGTTGTTTTTCCTGCGCCAATATTTCCTTCTATGGCAATATAACTGTATTTCTCGCTTATTGGGATAGGGCGTTTTAAAACCAAATCTGTTTTTGTTATTTCATTTTTATCTTTGCAATCAGCCAAACATTTTTCAATTGTTGTTTTGGTGATTGGATGGATAAGTTTTGGCGCTATTTCATTGAGCGGAGCAAGGACAAACAAGCGTTCGAGCATGCGGCTATGTGGAATGAGTAGCTGGGGAGAAAAAATAATATCATCATCAAAGAGTAAGATGTCAATGTCTATTAAGCGACTTTCGTATTGGTCAGAATTGAGTTTTGTACGACCAAGATTTTTTTCTATTTTTTCTATTTTTTCTAAAAGTAATTCTGGCGTCCATGCGGTTTCTACTCGTATAGCGATATTGAAAAAATCAGGTGCTTCAAACCCCCAAGAATTGGTCTTGTAAACAGCAGAAACATGCGTTATAGCACCAATAACGATACTTATTTCGTCCAATGCTCCTTGAAGGTTTTGTAGTTTGTCACCAAGGTTTGTTCCTAAAGAGAGATATGTAGTTCTTAATATTTTCATAAAGCTTTTGCAAAAATGCTAAAAGATTTTCAGATTGTATTATATTAGCAGACTAAACTTATAAACAATTTAAAATTAATTTTTGATGACTTTTTTTAACCGTGTATTATCCACAGTAGTAGGCTTTTTTGTAGCACTATTTATTGGTTTTTTGCTACTGCTTATTTTTTCAGCAATAGCAAACTCAGATGAAGCTGTAACTGTTTCAAAAAACAGTGTTTTGGTGTTGAATGTTGAAAAATCGATAGCAGATTATGTGCCTAAATATAGTGGTGCTTTTGCACAGTTAGATTTGGGTGAAACTACTGGTTTGAATGCTATTTTGGATGCTATTGACAATGCAAAATCTGATACAAAAATAAAAGGAATAAGTATTGAAGGGGATATCAATGCAGGCATTGCGCAGTTAGAAGAAATACGTAAAGCTCTAGCAGATTTTAAATCGAGCGGTAAATTTGTTACTGCTTATAATGATGGTTATTCACAACGCATGTATTATCTATCAAGTGTGGCAGATACGATATTCTTAAATCCAAATGGTGCTGTAGATTTTAAAGGTTTAGGTACTTCAATGTTGTATTATAAAGACTTTGAGGATAAATACGGCATTAAAGCCAATGTCATACGAGAAGGGAAATATAAAAGTTTTGGTGAGCCATACATTAAAAATCACATGAGCGATGAAAACAGAACACAACTGGAAGTGCTTTTAAAATCTATTTGGGTAGAAATTGTAGGAGAAATAGCAACTTCTCGTAGTATGGAGGTTTCAGATTTAGATACTATCGCAAATGCTTTAACTGGTAGAAATGCAGATCTAGCACTGCAAAGCAGTTTAGTCGATAAACTTGCCTATCAAGATCAATACGATTCTAGTTTGCGTAATGCATTGAACATATCAAGTAAGAAAAAGGTAAAGCGAGTTAAAATAGAAGATTATATAAAAGTATCTAAAAAAAGTAGTAGTTCCAAAAATAAAATTGCAGTGATTTATGCACAAGGTGAGATAAAATACGGTAAAGGCGATGAGAAATACATTGGACAAGAGTTGATGATTAAATCCATTCGACGTGCTGTAAAAGACAAAAAAGTTAAAGCCATAGTTTTACGTGTCAATTCTCCTGGAGGCTCGGCGCTTGCATCAGATTTAATATGGCGCGAACTAAAACTTGCTAAAGAAAAAAAACCACTTTATGTTTCTATGGGAAATGTAGCTGCATCAGGAGGTTATTATATCTCTTGTATGGCTGATGAAATTTTTGCAGAACCCGCAACAATAACTGGTTCTATCGGTGTGTTTGGTATTTTGCCAACTATTAAAGGGTTGTTAGATGCGCAAGGAATCAATGCCGAGCAAGTGCAGACACACCATTACGCTGTTGGCTACAGTCCTTATAAAGATTTAGATGATAACTATAAAGCAATTGTTCAAGAAGGTGTTTCGCAGATTTATAGTCAATTCAAAGCCCGTGTTGCAGCAGGTAGAAATATTAGTATTGATAGTGTAGAAACCATTGCGCAGGGGCGCGTTTGGAGTGGGCGTGACGCTTTAAAAATAGGATTAGTCGATAAAATAGGAAACCTACAAAACACCATTGATGCTGCTGCAGAAAAAGCAGGTTTAACCAATTATAAAATTGTGAATTATCCTAAAATCACTAAAAAGCTGCAAGACATAATTAATGCAATAAACAAAGGCCCTTTAGGTTTTTCTAGTGAAACGATGCTAAAAAATAAATTAGGACAGAAAGCCTATAACATATTAGAATCTACTGAAAAAATATTGCGTGAAGAAGGTTTGCAAACACGTTTGCCTTATGATTTAGATATTAAATAATGGATTTATTGCGCTTGGAACGAGAATTAAAAAAACGTTGGGATTTTCCATACCAATGGGGAAGAAAACAATCTGATGATTGGGATAAACAAACTAAGTTTATCTACACGACCTATGCTTTTAATACCTTATTGAAGCGCATAGAAATGTTGAGTGATGGGTTGAAAAATTATGCACTAAACCGTTGGTATAATTATTGGTCTGCCAAAGGTGTTGAATATCTGTTTTCAACATATAATACTGTAGAATCACATCACAATATTTATGATAAAAAAGTAGATTTCACCATTCAAAATATTCCTTTTGACCATAAAACAACTGTATTTCCAAAAGGGTTTGGAAACAGTTATGACTATGCAATAGCTCATAAAAAGGAGTTAATTGATTGGCTCTATCAAAACCAAAGTCAGCAAGGGCGGAAACACTTATCCAATCGACTTTTTGTTGTGTTGTTGGATGCAAAAAATCATATGCATTGGAAACTAAAAGCAGAAATACCACTTTTGAAAATAGCAATCCATAACTATATGTCAAATTTTAATAAAAACCAGTTAATACTATTAGACTTCGGACAAGGAACAGTTTATAGTGATGTGATTTGGCTTAAAAAACAATAATTAATGAATTATATCGGTTCCAAACAACGACTTACAAGCTTTATCAAAGAGACCATATATGAAGTGGTCAATGACGATTTATCCAAACTGATTTTTTGCGATATTTTTGCAGGAACAGGGAGCGTAGGGCGTAATTTTAAAGCAGAAGTAAAACAATTGATAGCCAATGATATGGAATATTATAGTTATACCTTGCTGCGTAATTATATAACTAATAGTAAAGTGTTAAAAGATACTGATGCGCTTATTGAAATGTTAAACACACTTGAGCCTCAAAAAGGCTTTATCTATACCAATTACTGTAGAGGAGGTGGAACCGATAGGCAATATTTTACAGATGAAAATGGGCAACGTATTGATGCCATTCGTAGTGAAATAGAAACTTGGAAAAAAGCACAAAAAATAGATGAAGCTACCTATTATTTTTTGCTAGCTAGTTTGCTAGAAAGTGCCGATAAGGTGGCAAATACCGCTTCGGTTTATGGCGCATATCTTAAGCATATTAAAAAATCAGCAGCACCAAAATTATTACTAAAACCAGCACAATTTTTAGTTGATAATAAAACCCATTTGGTATATAATGAAGATGCCAATGTCTTGATAAAAAAGATAAAAGGCGATGTTTTGTATCTCGATCCGCCATATAATGCGCGCCAATACGGAGCTAATTACCATATTTTAAATACTATTGCTAAGTATGATGAGTTTGAACCTAAAGGGAAAACAGGATTGCGAGATTATAACAAATCAAACTATTGTAGTAAACCCAAAGTTAAAGCTAGTTTTGAAGCATTGATACGCGATGCCCAATTCAAATATATTTTTTTAAGTTACAATAACGAAGGTTTGATGCAAGTTGATGAGGTTAAGGAAATAATGGAAAAATATGGAGCATATAGTCTTAAAGCCATTGACTACAGACGCTTTAAAGCAGATAAAACAGCAAATAGAAATCATAAAGCTACGAAAACAGAAGAATATTTGCATGTTTTGATAAAAACAATTTAAAATTAGCAGTAAATTTTTTTGGCTTCTTTGTATCAAAACAATTTTTCCACCAATCAACCTAACTGTTTGATTTTTAACTTTAATTAGATTGCCTTCATAAACGGCTTTTACAAGTTTGACAGTGCTTTGCCCAAGCTGGCGGGAGCGGGGAACCTAGTTTCAAAACAAACGATTACTAATACTATATCTCGAAAAATCGTAAAATAATATAAACTCTTTAATGTCATAAAGTTCAAAGTATTCTGGTTTCAGTTTAAAACCTGATATTGGTAATACAATTTGATTGCCAATATCGAATTTTTCTCTCATTTTTTTTGTTGGCTTGCAATATTGAAATATCCCCAAAATTGGTGTTACCGATATAGTAACC
>JALSVQ010000158.1 GCA_027073495.1 Flavobacteriaceae bacterium
GTCCTAAAGATACATAGTTATCATAATACGGAGCGTATTCGTTTTGCTGTGGTTTCATAAATTATAATTCTTAATTAAAATTAATGACGCATAAGTCGTAATACAATTCGTATTATAACTAATGCAATGACAATATACGTCCAAGTTCCAGACGATTCTTTTTCTTCTTCTTGATAAACTTGCTTTACTATTTTTGCTGCTTGTACTTCGTCTTTTTTAAAATCGTTACAGTTTCCTTCAAAACTAGCTGGTCTATCTGTTAAACCACAGATTAATCCTTGTTTTAAATCCATTTTACGGTGCATACACATTTTACAAAATCGTAGTCGTTCTTCTCTTCTCATTGTTATTTATTATTTGGTTATTCATCACTGTTTACACGCTGTTTTACTTGTGCCACAAATTCTTCCCGATTATCTATATAAAGCACGTTGTTTTTAAATGTGCGTTTGATACCGTAAATACTATGATATGTTATTTCTTTTTTCAATGTAATTAGCACTGTATTGCCTTCTATTTTTCCAAATGGCGAAAAGTGCTTTATGATACCATCTTTGGGTATTTCTTTGGAATATACACAAATACTTTCTATAGTATCATACGGAATTGTTGCATCAGCGAGAAAGCTATAGCTAAGTTCAATAGCATTAGCCGTTAGTACAACGGGACGTTTAGGAATAGCCCTAATAATACTATATATTTGAAGCACCGCATAAGCACTCAAAATACTCAAAATCAAAGCAACGATTTCATTCCATTTTTTCACCAAATTATGTATTACAAATAATTCTATAATTCCACTAATCATAAAAGCTGTTAATATTGGTATAATAGCGCTATTTTTATGATAACTAAATTCGTTTACTGCCAATTTTCTTTTCTTCCAATAAACAAAACCATAGTAAAAAACAGCGAGTTCTGTTGCAAAAGGTATAACCAGACGTTGTGGTACAATATCAGATAAAATTTGTTGTAAGTGTATAAAAAAATCAGTGTTATGAGTTGTGTTAACTTTTGTTTTTTGAATTGCTAGATGTACTTTTTTAATTAGCAAAGCTATTATTATAAATTCAAACAATGGAAAAATCCAAGTTTTAAAAATTGTTAAATAATATTGATTTTCTTTTGGTATAAAAAATGAAGCTAAAACTAAAGTTATAGTAAAAACTAGTGAAATCGTTTTATTAGAAATCGTGGTGTTTCGGATTAATAAATAATAAACCAAAGGAATGGTAACCAAAAAATCAAAGGTTACAGTAAAACTCATCAAATTTGAATGTTGCTGGTAAGTCACCGAATGAATCACCGCTAGTAATACCGCAACGCAAACCAATAGAATAGCGATACTGTTTATTGTTTTATATTTAGCTAGTGTTCTCATCATATTTATTGTTGATATAAAGCTTCTAGTTTTTCTATTTGTTCTGGTTGTCCAAGTACAATGAGTTTTGTGTTAGGTAGTAACTCCACTGCAGCATCTGGATTGATAACATATTCGCCTCCAGTGGTTTTATAACCAATGATAGAACAGCCTGTTTTACGACGTAAATCCAAATCACGAATTGATTTATTGATAAATATTTTTGGTAGTTTATTGACGTCTATTTCTTCCAGATTGGTTTTGCAGTTTCCATCTAAGGTTAACTTATCTACAAACTCTATAATATCTGGAGATACCACTAGCGATGCCATATGGTCTCCACCGAGTTTGTCAGGCATTATCACATTGTTTGCCCCTGCAATATGGAGTTTGCGCTCCGAAGAATCATCAGAAGCACGACTTATCAATGTAGCAGCTGCATTAAACTGCCTTGCAGATAATATTACAAACAGATTGTCTGCATCACTGGGCAATGTTGCTATCAGACTGCTGGCGTTTTTTATATTTGCTTTTTCCAATATCACATCATTGGTAGCATTTCCTTTGATGCATAAAATACCTTGGTCACTTATTTCTTGAATCAAGTCTTTGTCTTGCTCTATAACAACACAGGCTTGCTTGTGACTCTGCAATTTTGCAACAGCTTGTCGTCCATTGCGTCCATAACCACAGATAATGGTATGGCCTTTTAATTTGTCAATTTTCTTTTGCATTTTTTTTATTTTATATTCGCGAAGCAACTTTCCGTTGGCAATAAACTCTGTAATGACTGTTACCACATAACCATAGATACCAATACTGGTAAAGATAAGAAATATTGTAAACAATTTTCCTGTACTATCAAGCGGATGTACTTCGCCAAAACCAATAGTAGAAACCGTAATAACGGTCATGTATAAAGCATCAATGATACTATAGTCTTGCAATAGTGTAAAACCCATTATGCCAATTCCAAGTAGCATTACAGTCAAGAATACTACAGTATAAAGCTTATTTCTTAGTTTCATCTTGCTCTAAATTCGTTATATATGTTTGTGCTGTTGCTTTATCTTCTTGCAGTTGCAAAACCAAAGCTTCTATACTTTCAAATTTATGTTCATCCCGCAAACGTTTTAACAGATTCAACTGTATTGTACGGTAATAAATATCTTTATCAAAATCAAAAAAATGCACTTCAATAGTTCGGTTTGTGCCACCTACAGTTGGTCGATTACCAATATTAAGCATGCCATAATACAGTTGACCGTCAATGGTAGTATTGACAATATAAACCCCATCTTTTGGTATCAGTTTATAGAGTTCTGGTACATGAATATTAGCAGTAGGAAAATGGATGGTTCGTCCAAGTTTTCGTCCACTAACCACAGGGCCTGAAATGGTATACGGATGCCCTAAATAAGCATTTGCAAGTGTGATGTTTCCTTCATGCAGCGCATTTCGCACTTTGGTAGAGCTTACAGCAATATCATTTAGTTCGTGTTTGTTTATTTCTATGACTTCAAAATCAAACATATGTCCAAACTCGCGCAAAGATTCAATGCCTCCTTCACGGTTTTTACCAAATTGATGATCATAACCCACAATGAGCGTTTTCATATGCAGTTTATCAACCAATATATCACGTACAAACTCTAATGCTGTATAGCGTGAGAAGGCTTTGTTAAAAGGTTGAATGACTAAATAATCAATAGCCATTTGTTCGCATAATGTTTTTTTTTCATCAATGGTATTGATGAGTTTGATATCACTTTCTTTCTGCAAAACCATTCTCGGATGCGGAAAAAACGTCAATAGCAATGATTTGAGTTTGCGTTTTGATGCCTCATTAGTCAACTGTTTGAGAATTTGCTGATGTCCTAAATGCACACCATCAAAAGTTCCAATGGTAATAATGGTTGCTTTTTCTTTGTTAAACTGGGCTACTTCTTGAAACGTTTTCACTTATTTTTCTTTTTCTTGGCAAAGTTCTATCAATACGCCATTGGTAGATTTTGGATGCAAAAATACAACTAATTTATTATCAGCACCTACTTTTGGCGTTTCATTCAATACTGTAAAACCTGCTTTTTGAAGTCGTGTAATCTCGGCATAAATATCAGTTACTGCAAAAGCTATATGATGCACACCTTCTCCTTTTTTGGCTAAAAACTTAGCGATAGGACTTGCTGAGTTTGTAGCTTCTAGCAGTTCTATTTTACTTTCTCCTACTTGAAAAAAAGAAGTGCGAACGCCTTCTGCAGCTACCGTTTCAGTTTTATAATGTTTTGTACCAAGTAAACTAGCAAATAAAGCATTAGACTGCTCTAAATCTTGAACAGCAATACCGATATGTTCTATTTTTTCCATTTATAAAAATTCATTTTTGCTAAAATACGATTGTTTTAATTAATAACGAAAAATGGAAAATAAAAATTCATATTAAGGTATAAGCGAAGCGATCTTTAGCCTTTTCTAAGGTGCTACTAAATAGTTATAATGAATAATTCTAGCAAATCATTATATTTACTATCTTTGCCAATAAAGTAATTGATAATGAAAGATTTTTTTAAATTTATATCTAGTAAAGTGTTTATGAAACAGCTTATCTATTTTGCTGTTTTTATTATAATTGGATTATTTTTATTCCAGTTTTGGTTAAAAAGCACTACGAATCACAACGAGTATATTACGGTGCCAGATTTGGCAAAATATAATATAGAACGTGTAAAAAAAACACTCGATGAGCAAAACCTACAATTTGTAGTTAAAGATTCGGCTAATTTTAACCCAAAATATCCACCTTTCTCTGTTATCAGCCAGCAGCCTAATACAGGAGAAAAAGTAAAAGAAGGACGCAAAATCTACCTTACGCTCAATCCGCATGCTTATCGTAAAGTAAAAGTCCCGAACATTATAGAAATCACCAAAAGACAAGCTATTCCTATTCTTAAAAATGCAGGTTTTACCATTGGAAAAATCTATTATATAGACAATATTGCTAAAGATGTAGTACTCGAAATTCGTCATAAAGACACTAAAATAAAACCCGGTATTTTCTTGATAAAAACTGCCAAAATAGATCTTGTACTAGGAAATGGAAACTAAAAATAATGAAGTATTTAATCCCGAAGATGCTTACGAACACTATAAATTTGTAGCAGACCCCAAGCAAGAACCGTTGCGCGTGGATAAATTTTTAATGAATTTTATTCTCAATGCCACAAGAAACAAAATTCAGCAAGCAGCCAAAGAAGGGCAGATTCTTGTAAATGATACTGTTGTCAAAGCTAATTATAAAGTAAAACCACATGATGTTGTGCGCATTATGCTCAGCTATCCGCCAGTAGAAAATACGATTCTTCCTGAAGATATTCCTTTGAATGTTGTCTATGAAGATGATACCGTTTTAGTGGTCAATAAACCCGCAGGAATGGTAGTGCATCCTGGTCATGGAAATAGTTCAGGGACTTTGGTTAATGCATTAGCTTATCATTTTGAAAATTTGCCTAGTAATGATAGAAACCGCCCAGGTTTGGTACATCGTATAGACAAAGATACTAGCGGACTTTTGGTAGTTGCTAAAACCGAAGCAGCCTTAGCACATCTTAATGAACAGTTTTTTAACAAAACAACAGAACGTATCTATTATGCACTAGTTTGGGGTGATGTAGAAGAAGATGAAGGCACCGTAGAAGGTAGTATAGCACGTCATCCAAAGAATAGACTTATTATGACTGTTTTTGACCAAGAAGACAATGAATATGCAAAACATGCCATTACGCATTACAAGGTTTTGGAGCGTTTTGGTTATGTCACGCTTGTTTCTTGTCAGTTAGAGACAGGGCGAACGCATCAGATACGCGTGCATATGAAGCATATAGGGCACACCCTTTTTAATGATGCACGTTATGGTGGTGACCGCATTCTCAAAGGTACTACTTTTACCAAATACAAGCAGTTTGTAGAAAACTGTTTTCAATTGCTCCCAAGACAAGCTTTGCATGCCAAAACATTAGGTTTTGAACATCCAAAAACAGGAGAAATGATGCGTTTTGAAAGCGACTTAACCTCAGATTTTGTACAAGTACTCGATAAATGGCGCAATTATGCACAGCATAAAAGTATTGATGAACTATAAATTTTTTAATTATGAAAATAGTATTATCTCCAGCCAAATCATTAGATTACAAAACAGCTATTCCTTATAATAAATTTACAGATTTAGCCTTTAAAAAAGAAGCCAATCAGATTAGCCAAGCCCTTAAAGCTATAAAACCTGCAGAATTAAAAACATTGATGCATATTTCGGATAATTTGGCAACGCTCAACTGGGAGCGTAATCAAAAGTGGAGTTTACCTATCACACCTGAACGCAACGATGCACGACAAGCTATTTTTGCCTTCAAAGGCACTGCTTACGAAGGGCTTGATGCATATACACTTACACCTGCGGTCTTAGATAAATTACAAAAACACTTGCGCATTTTTTCTGGTCAATATGGTATTATTAAACCATTAGATTTGATCTTGCCTTATCGTCTTGAAATGGGTACTAAACTTGCTTTTGAAAATTACTCCAATTTATATGATTTTTGGAAACCCAAACTTGCAACTTTTTTAAATAACGAAATGCAAGATGATGAGGTGCTCATTAATTTAGCAAGTAATGAATATTTTAAAGCCTTGGACAAAAAGCATTTTCAACACAAAATTATAACACCGGTTTTCAAAGACTATAAAAATGGAAAGCTTAAAACGATTAGTTTTTTTGCCAAAAAAGCTCGTGGTTTAATGACACGATATATTGTAGCAAATGATATTCAAAATTATCAAGATTTAGTAGCTTTTAATGAAGCAAACTATGCTTTTGATAGCAATTTATCTACGGAAGAGCAGTATGTTTTTACGCGGTAAGGATAAAGGATTATTCTAGTTGTGAGTGAATTCTAAACAACAAACCATTAATCTATATCAGTTATTTTTTTATTTTTTACTTCTTTGGAGTTTTAGTTTTTTTTGTTTGGCTTTGTTTTTAAGTCTTTGAATACTATCTTTTTCTGTTTTGTGTTTTGTGTAGTGAGCCTCTAGAGTATCTAATTGTGCTGCTGTCTTTTCAAAAATACTTGTTATCACTTCTTTTTGGGTAAGATAATAATTCATATTTGTAACAAATGCTAAACTATCAATACCGTGTTTTTTAAAAATATAAGCGCTTGGGTTAATAGCTTCTTTAGGTGTTTGATTGATGCGTTTGTCTTTTTTTATCTCTTCATTATACGCTTTGCTGATATAATAATCGGTTAATATAGCTGCCATTTTATCGGGAGAAAGTATATTTTTGGGTTTTTTAACCAATTGCTTTTCAGTACAAGAAAACAATACTAAAGCTAAAAAAAATATTATTGTTTTTTTCATTTAAACCACTTTTTATTAAACATACTACGTAATTTCATTTGGATAACACCAAAAACGCCTTCTGCTATTATACCGCCGTGCATTTTGGATTCTCCAGCTGTTCTATCGGTAAAAATAACTGGGACTTCTTCAACTTTAAAGCCCATTTTCCAGGCGGTAAACTTCATTTCTATTTGAAAAGCATAACCTACAAATTTGATAGTATCTAAGTTTATTTTTTGTAAAACGTCTTTTTTATAAGCTACAAAACCTGCTGTAGTGTCTTTGATAGGGATACGTGTGATAAAACGCACATATTTTGAAGCAAAATAGGAAAGCATTAACCGTGTCATATCCCAATTAACAACTGCTATACCGTTACTATAGCGTGAACCAACAGCCACATCGGCGCCGTTTTCAATAGCCTCCACAAGACGTGGTAAATCTTCGGGATTATGTGAGAAATCAGCATCCATTTCTATAATAATAGCATAATTACGTTCCAATGCCCATTTAAAACCATGGATATAAGCCAAACCTAAACCTAACTTTTCTTGACGGACTGTCATGTGTAGTGCTGAAAACTCTTGTTGTAATTCTTTAACCTTCTGAGCTGTTCCGTCAGGAGAATTATCATCAACTACAAGGATATCAAAAGGAGTTTCTAAAGTGAAGACAGCACGCACAATACGCTCGATGTTCTCGATTTCATTATAAGTTGGTATAATTACTAAATGCTTTGACATAAATTGACGTTAAAACACAAAAGTACATTTTTTTGAATGTAAAAACACAAAATTAATTTTCTTTTAACCAAAAGATGATACTTTTTACCTCAAGAAGATTTACAAAGACCAACCAAAAAGAATGGCAAATAATAAGGTGGTCAATGCTAGTTTTTTTAATTCCGTATCAAAATCTTTAGGATTGTTATGTTTAATCACATAGTTAATGTGCATTAACAATGGTGCAAAAGCAAGTAAATACACAAACTGTTTTACGGTATGATAATGCCTCAAGGTATAACTAATAGCAGCTAACATTGCGATAATTAGCAAGGCTAAATGATATTTTTTAGCCTTAACAAGTCCCATTTTGACAACTAATGTATTTTTATTTGATAAGGTATCCGAATTAATATCACGCATATTATTAAGGTTTAAAACTCCTGTACTCAATAATCCTATAGTAGTAGCAGGGAGCAATAAATCAAATTGTAAGGATTTTGCATAAAGAAAATAACTACCTAAAACGCCTAGTAAACCAAAAAATAGAAAAACAAAAACATCGCCAAAACCGCTGTATCCATAAGGGTTTTTACCCATGGTGTATTTTATTGCTGCTGCAATTGCCGCTATACCTAGAAGTAAAAATATAAAAATATACCACATATTTTCTGAACCAAAGGCTACATAAATCAAAGCAAAAGCTATAAAAAAAGTACTAATACTTAACAATTTGATTGCAAAAAGCATTTTTTGAGGAGATATAGCACCACTTTGCAAGGCACGCTCAGGACCAATTCTATTTTCATTGTCTGTTCCTTTGACACCATCGCCATAATCGTTAGCAAAATTTGAAATAACCTGAAAACCAATAGTGCTAAGTATAGCAAGTGCAAAAATAGACCAATCAAAATATCCTTTTGAATGCGCTAAAAAAGAACCTAAAATAATTCCCGAAAGTGAGAGTGGTAAGGTGCGTAATCGCGCTGCTTGAAGCCAATGTTTCATAATATAAATATTGTGCAAAGATACGGTTTATACTAAGTTATGCAATAGTAGTAAAACTTTTGTCGGTAAGGCTAATAGTAAACGCTGTTTTATGTTGAGGTTTTTAGTATTCATCACCTTGCGAATAGCGTGATATTCTGGATGTGCTTTCCCTTGTTTTTTAAAACGTATTAACAGGGCGTAACGCTGTAAGTCCATATATTTACGGAGAGCATTATTGTTTTTTTCCTCCTTTAAAAAATGGAACACATAATCAGCCTCATGATAGTTTGTTAAGGTACTACTTGCTTGTTCGGTTAGTCTCTTGTTGATAGTAACTGTTATTTCATTAGAAAAACACAGTTTATATTTTAACATCATACGTACCCAAAGTTCCGTATCTTCTCCTCCTGAATACGATGTGTTATAATAACCAACAACGTCAAAAATGATCTTTTTTATCATTATATTGGAGCTGTTAAGCAATGAAAAATTAAGGCTATTTTCAAAGAAATCCATTGGATTCTGAGGTGCTATTTTGAAATTGAATTTTCTGGTTTTATTAGGATAAGTTACGCTATATGCGCTTGAAAAAACAGCACATTCAAAATGCTTTTTACTTAACTGGATCAGATTTTCTAAATGATTTTTTTTCCAAATATCATCGGCATCCAAAAAAGCAATAAAAGGGGACTTTGCAACTTTTATTCCTGTATTCCGTGTATATGAAACGCCTTTGTGTTCTTGATTGATTAGCTGTATACGAGTATCATTAAATTGCTGTATTATATCAAGACTATTATCTGTAGAGGCGTCGTTGACGAGTAATAATTCAAAAGCAGTAAAAGTTTGCGCCAAAACACTCTCAATTGTTTTTTGAAGTGTTGCTGCTTTGTTGAATACAGGAATAATAACCGATACTTGCGCCATAATTTATTTTATTGAACAATAATAGCCATAACGATACCAATCAAACAAATGTAATGACGGATTTTTGCTATTTAAAGCTTTTATCATGATGTTCCCAAGAATAAAATGACTTATTTTAGCTAATAGAGCGAGTCCAAATTTTCCTTTTTTTTGATGAAAAATATCAAGAGTTTTATAATTATTTGGTATTAATTTTTCTGCAATCAAAAATAGCGAAGTATCAATGGCTTCTTCTGATTTTTTTATGAATACATCATTAGCTTCTAAACCAAAATGATACACAGGGTTTTCAATATGCTGTACAGCAACATCAGCTTGTTTGAGCAGGTAACTAAATAAAATATCCATACCATAACGTTTGTACTGCAACTGCTTATTAATTGTAAGAAACAATTGTTTATTACTCAAAAAACAAGTTGAGATAATGCTTTTATAAGGTTTTTTTAACCTCTTCTCTAGCGAAAGTCCTTCGCGAGACCTTCCATATTTCCAGCGCAAGCATTTTGTTTTTTTTGGTGGATTCTCTTGAAAGGCAATACCTCCAAATATAAATACGGTATTACTATTGATTTTTTGAATAAGTTTGCTTACAAAATCATTATTTTTAGGAAATGTATCTGCATCCATAAACAGTAAATTATTGTATTTAGCTGCTTCTGCCAGTTTTTGTCTTATAGCAGTGCGTCCAATATTTTCTGTAAGTTTTATATAACGAACTTGAACTAAATTTTTTAGTAGTTCATCTGTTTCAAATGCTATATTTGAGGAGTCATCAAAAATTAATAGTTCAAAAGGTATTCCTGCTTTTAATGCTTGTTTATGTATTTCATTGGCAAGTGGAAACACATTATAGTTGTATGTAGGAATAAGTATGGATAACATTTATGTGCGTTTTTTGATACTTATTTCTTCTATTCTTTTATTCTCACAACGGAGTGTTCGTGATGGAAATTTGAGTATCAAAGCATAATCATGTGTTGCCATAAGTATGGTTACGTTTTGTACTTCGTTAATCTTTTGGAACAATTGCATAAGTTCAATAGAAGTTGCAGGATCAAGGTTTCCTGTAGGTTCATCGGCAATGATAAGTTCAGGAGAATTGAGTAATGAACGTGCTATTGCTACGCGTTGTTGCTCACCACCAGAAAGTTCATGAGGCATTTTTTGAGCTACATTGGGCATATTGACCAATGTCAAAACTTCCTGTATGCGTTTGTCAATTTTGGTCTTATCCTTCCAGTCAGTTGCACGCAAGACAAAACGTAGATTTTGATAGACCGTTCGATCAAGCAACAATTGAAAATCTTGAAATACAATACCAATTTTTCTGCGTAATATAGGGATGTCTTTGTCTGTAATAGCTGTAATATCGTGACCTAAAACAACAGCGTTTCCTGTTTCAATAGGCGTGTCTGCATACAATGAGCGTATCAAAGTACTCTTACCGCTTCCAGTTTTCCCAATGAGGTAAACAAGTTCTCCTTTATTAATTTGCATCTTAACATTTTCTAAAATGCTTTTGTGGTTTTGTTTGAGACTAACTCCTTCAAGATTAATAATGGAATTCATACTAATTTTTATTTTTCGTAAAGATACAGATTTATTTTAAGTTGTTTTAATTGTCCTATCGTTTTGATTTAAAAAAATCGGTCATTAGCTTACTACATTCTGTTTCTAAAACACCAGAAACAACTTTTGTTTTAGGATGTAATGTTGTTTTGTAGTGTTGATAGCCTCGTTGCTTGTCTGGAGCGCCAAAAACTATTTTGTCAAGCTGTGTCCAATAACTCGCACCCGCACACATTTGGCAAGGCTCTACAGTAACATACAATGTACAATCTTTAAGGTATTTTGCACCTAAATAATCAGCTGCCATCGTAAAAGCTTGCATTTCTGCATGTGCAGTCACATCATTTAACCTTTCGGTGAGATTATGTGCTCGAGCTATTATTTTATTTTTTATAACAATAACGGCTCCAATAGGCACTTCACCTTTTTCTAATGCAATCTGAGCTTCTTCAAGCGCACGTTTCATAAAATATTCATCATTAAAAGGAGATTCTAACATATTTTTCTTTTTTTTCAAAGGTAATAGAAATTATTAATAATGATGCGTGAAATTTATTGTTGTTCGACTAAAATTATTTTATTTCAATAAAGCTGTCTTTTAATGTTTTTCTTAGTTTTTAGCATCCTTTTTTAGAGTATAAAATTGAGCTAAGGTCTTTGCATTGGTACGAAAAGCTACTATCGCGATGTACAAAAATTTTAATACCGAAATATTACACCGCGTAGGAAAGGCAAGTGGCTCTGATCTATCTGTTAACGCATAGGGCTATATTATCAGTGGTCACGTACTACATCATTTGAATATTGTCAAAGCGCGGTATTTGTAATTTAAGTTTCTAATAGTTCATTTGTCAAAACTATTCCTAATAATATTAAATAAAAAAAAGACTATTTTTAGAAACAGCCTTTTTTTTATTAATTTTAATTAGTATTAGTTAATAATTATTTTTTTTGTGATAACTTTTTCTGCTGTCAAAACATTTAAATAATAAACTCCTTTACTCAAGTTAGCCACATTAATATGTGTATTATTAGTATTATCAACTTGAATAGTTTTAATACTTTGCCCAATACTATTGTAAATTGTAATGTTTTTAATATTATTTTTGCACGCTATATTAATAGCTTCTTTTGCTGGATTAGGATATACTTTTAGTTCGCTTAATTCTTCACTGTCAATAGATAAAGGATTTGCTAAATTTGCAAAAAAACTATAAACTACTGAAGGGTTAGTATTTGGACCTGTACGAAAATCTGATTTAAAACATATTTTATCTCCATTTGGAGAAGCTGTTGCCATTGGAGCTTGTTCATAACTAGTTGAGCTACTAAAATGGTGTCCAAAATGTTCTACTAAACCAGAATCATCTAGTTTTACTGCAACAATTTGTCCTGATTGTGCTGCTAAACTGTGTGTCACATATGCCCAACCTGGTCTATTAATATTTCTACAAGAAACATGACCTGCTACTCCAAAATCTGTATGTGTTGAAAGAACAATATTGGATGCTGATCCATCTAATTTATGCATATATAACTTCCCTCCTCCATAATTACCATAAAATTGAACAAGTACTTCACTTCCATCTACAGCATAACCAAGATCACCATGATTTCCATAACTTACAATACGATTTTGATATTGCACATCTGCCGTATTATACACTTCTACACCATAATGAGAATTGCCATTTTCTGTAAATGGATTATTTACAGAAGATGTATTATGATTCCACATAATAACTACATAATCACCAGATTGCGATATTGAAACCCAATCTATATATTTTGGAAAATTGGCACCTCCATCATCCCAAGCACCTACCAATGTTTTGGTGTGTGTCACTTGCAATGTCTGTAAATCAAAGATGATAATGTCTAAATCGCCATTTGCTTTCTTTCCTACCAAGGCTACAAAGTGGTCATTTTTATCAATATTTCCTTCTCCAGGACCTAGTTTTATAGATTCATAACCAGCAATATTTGCTACCGTTTCCGTTGTATTAGTAGAAATAAAATGTTTTTTTATAGCTCCATCTTCTCGAAAACTCCATATTAAATCAGGATTTGTATTTGACCAATAAGCAGGGTACATATTTGATAAGCTTTGTGTTTCTTCAAAATTTGTTGCATTAAATACTTTCCAAGCACTAATTTTATATAAAGTTTGGTCTGCATTCCAAACTTGATCTTTAGAATATCCATGATTTGGATACCAAACCTGCGGATCTCCATTTGCATCTACATAATTAAAAATTTGTGTAACTCTAGTGATTTCTATAGCGCTTGGTAGCGAATTGTCAATAACACTTTCTCCATAAGCAGGAAGGGCAGGAATAGTTGCTGGTGTTTGAATACTTTGATAAACCCCATCGTTTGGGAATTGGGCCATTACAACTTGAGAAAAAGTAACTATACAAAGAATGGCTAGGAATGTTTTTGTTAATTTCATGTTTATTTGTCTTAATGTTTTTTGAATAATTACTGCTATTTAACTTAAACATAGCAGAATACAAAGGGATAAAGTGTCAATTACCTACAACATAATTTATTTAAAAGTTTTAATTGTTATTCGCTCATCAATATCAAATACAAAATCTAAGGTTATTTTTTTTAATGATTTCATTTTACTAAAATCAAGATTTAATTCTTTTATGTTGTTATTATGTAAATATAAATTTTCTAAATGTTCAAAGTTTTCAAAAAATTTTGGGATTTCAGTAATCTCATTATTATCTAAATAAATGCTTTTTAGATGTTTCAATTTAGAAATAAAATCAGGAATTTCAGTAATTTTATTTTCAGACAAACTTAAAACTTCAAGATCTAAATTGTCTAATACTGATTTTGGAATTTCTTTTAATTTTTTAAAGTCTAAACTCAAATCTAAAGGATATGCTTCATTTTTATCCGTTTTATGTAATTGAGCGTGTAATTCTTCTGGAGAAACAGTTGGTATTTTACTTTCTAAATCCCAAACTTCTTTTAATTGTACACCGCAATTACTGAATGATTTTTTATAAGCTTCGTATTCGTCTTCATCTTCGCAGGTTAATTCGGCTACAAGACTTTCTATGATATTGTCATCATACAATAACCTAAAGGATCTGTCGCCATTGAGTACGCTAAATTCAGAATACGCAACTAGTGGTGCTTCTGAAAGTAAAACACTGTCATTCTCTTGCCAATAACCTATTAAAGTATGGCTTCCGTGCCTACTTTCAATGGTAGCAAAAAAGGTTATTTTTTCAAAGACAAGGTTTATGGCTTTGCAATTTGCCATAACAGCTGAATCATTTTTATCTTCTTCAGATAGCGAATGCGCCAATTCCTTTGCTATAGTTTCTGCACTGAGTAATTCAAAAAAATCGCTTTCTAAAATAGTCATAGCACACTTGTTTTTTATTAGCATTGCTAAATCTTTAGGTATTTCTTGCCCTTTTAAAACGGTTTCTTGAAATTTTTTAATATCCATTTTTTTATTATTTTTCTTTATTATATTTTAATTGATTTATTTTTGTAATTCCTTTGTAAACACATTATAAGCATCACTATCTTTATAAAGGTAAATCTCAATGAACTCTTTAAAAATAGCTTTCACTTCTTTTTCATTTCCAAAGTCTAGCAAATCAAGATAAGGTTCAATTTCGCTACGCTCTAAATCTCCCAATAATTTGATAATCTTTATAATTAATCCACGTTGAATACTCGTTTTTTTCTTTGCTTTCGCTATAAAAATAGGTAATATTTGATGAAGTATATGAGTTGGAACTTGTTCTCGATACTTTGATTTTGCACTGAAATGTATGCTTATGGCTTCAATAACTTTTAAGCTTTGTTTTTCTTGAATATATTTTATCAAAAAATCATAATCACGGTTTTTGTGGGTTAGGCTTTCTGTCCAAATTAATGCGTAATATCTCAATGTACTGCTTTTTGCATAGTAAAAAGCTTGTAGTTTTTTAAGCACACGATAATCTGTATAATGCCAACACGAAGCTCCTAATGCTATAATGATATTTGCAACAACTTTTTCATTATCATCTTCTAATGCAGGAAAAAGCAGCTCAAAATATTTAGGATAATTAAAAGGAAACTCAATAAAACCACTTTTTTGTGCTGTTGCTATTTTAGAAAAATATTTTGATGCCTTAATTCTTTCCCCTTCATCTTTGCTATATAAACTTTTGCAGTATGGTTTTAAGGCTGTAAATTCTTTTGGTTCTGGTATGTGCTTTTCAAAAAAAGCTGAAATTTCTTGATGTGTTTCGGCTGTAAAGTTATCAACTAAAAGTTTAATCGCTTCGGCATAAATAAGATAATATTCTGTTTGTGAATTTCCTGCTGCTATTAATGCTAAAGCTTTGTTTTTGATATGCTGCATATTACTATTTTTCTTCATTTTCAATAAACTCTTGAAAACTATCTGCAATGCGCAACACATCGCCACCATCGTGATAAAATATCCAAACAGAAAAATTATCGGAAGCATCAAGATATAAATCATCTCCATTATCTCTGCCGATGACAAACCCTTGCGCTACTCTTTCTAGATCAATTTTTCCAACATTAGAAGTGGTATCAACGCTTCCGCAATCTCTTAATATTTTTACAGATAGCTTTAATCTTTCGTAATTTGCCGCAGTACCAACTTGAAGCATTTCACAAGTTTCTAGCAACTCCTCTTTTTCTAACATAAACCAACATTTACCATTAAAATCTATCTCATCATAAGGCATTTTGTCTTTTAGATAGTTGATATAAGCGTCAGGAAGCTTTTTGCTGTATATTTTTTCAATTTCTAAAGCCATTTTTTATCTTTTTGATTTACTTTTTCTATCCATTTATCAAATTTAGGATAATTTTTAAAGCGTTTTATAATTTGCTTGTAATCATCACATTCAATCTCATTATTTGCCACATTTCTTAAATTGACAATATCATTATATGTTTTGGGCAGTTCTTCTTTAAAATAATCTAAATCAAGTGCTGTCCAAATATTTTTTGGTTTTGTTTCAAAATAATACGGTTCCATATCCATAAGATTTAAACAAATAAAATCGTTTAAACTTGGTGCGACAGTACAAGAATTGCTGTCTTGACCTATTAAAACAACTGGCGGTTCGCCTGTTAAACCAGGATAATACCATAAGCAAAATAAATTTCCATCTTGCCCTGCAAATTCAAGAAAACGATCTTTAAAATAAGGTGTTAAATCATTTTTAAACCAGCTATCATCACTTAGATAATTATATTCTTTAAATGATTTTGATAAGCCTTTAAACAATTCAATATTTAATTCTTCTCGTTTTACTTGCCCTAATTTATGTAAGAGATTTAATAAATGAACAGCATTTTTACTTGGTTTCATAAGGTTTTATTTGTTACGCTTTTAGTGCCTCTTCTATATTTATTTTATGCTGCATATAGTTTTTGTTTAAATCCATATCTATGTTCCAAACATGAGCATATATATCAACTAGTTTTTCATCTTCATCATCAGTATATTTAACTTTAAAAAAATATTTTTTATCATTGTCTTCTAGCAGAATAGCATCAACATATGAGCTTCTAAATAGATGTAAAATTTTTGCATTTTCATGAATATTTTTTGTGGCTTCCATTCGGTTATCCTCTTTTTTTAATCCAAATGGCAAAGGAATGCTACACTCCTTCCTAAAGGAAACAGCGTCAAAATAGAGGTTTCTTAACTCTTTTTCTGCTCTTTGTTTTTCACTATTTGTATCCCAAGAAAAGTTTAAGTCTATGCCATATTTTTCTGCTCGGCACTTAACACTGTAGCCGTTCGTACCAACTTTACCATAAGTTACCGTAAAAGTATTATCAATAACTTCTATCTGCCAAAATTTATGGCTTTTTTTGTCTTTGTATTCTAGGTAAGTTGTATTGCTTTTATTTTCTTCTTCTATTGCTGCATTAATCTTGTGAGATGGAAATAATACTGCGATATATTCTTCGTAATATTGTTTTTGCAGCATTTTTAAAATTTCTTGTATTTTTTGCTTATCTAGCTTATTCAATTCATCTTTAGCTATTTTAAATTCAAGATGAAAAGTAAAATAATTAGTAAACCATTCTTTAATTTTTTCAATGCTTTCAGGAGAATTCGTAGCGCTTTCTTTAATGATTTTTTGTAATTCTTCATCCCATTTTTCTACTAAAATAGTAGTTGATGATTTATAACCTTTTTTCAATTTTTGATCAATCAATTTTGCTATAGCATCAAGCATATCATCTTCATTATCAAATTCTTTGGTTTTTGATTGTCCTTTTCCACCTACTTTTCCATAGGTTACCGTAAATGAAGTTTCAAAATCTTCTATTTGCCAAAATTTATGGCTTTTTTCGTCTTTGTATTCTAGGTGTTTTTTCATTTAAAAAATCTTTTTTATAAAAAGCGAATAATGAGTTTTTATAAGTTGTATCATTTCTTTTTTTGAAATAGTTTTTTCTGTTGTTTTATTGTAAAATGCCAAACTTTTTTTGCCTTCAATTTCTAGTAATGGAGACTGAAAAAGCAAGTGAAATTTTTTTAATTTTTCTTCGTCAAATTGATGTTTAGATAACAGTACATCTATAGATTTCAAGCTTATTTTCACTTCTTTTAACAATCTATTATATCTTTCATAATAATACCGAAAATAAAGTTCGCCTGATTGTAAGTCTTCTAGATCTTCTATAAAAATAGTTTTAATAACCTCAATCCGTTTATTTACTTCAATATTAAGTTCTTCTATGGTTTTTACGTCAGAAAAACCAAAATCAAGATTACGAGATTGATTTTTTAAATACCACTCATCAAATTCAGTATCAGAATTAAAGGTTAAAATCTTATCTTCATAACTAGTATATAAACGCGCTGGTCTTCCTTTATTACAAACTTCTAAAGAAAAATGTAATAAGTTTTCATTATGATGCCTACTAAACTCTATTCTGTCTCCAAAAAAATCGCTTCCGTGAAGCTTAAATTCGCTAGTATCTTTAAATTTTATATTGTAGTGTCCAAACATATCTATTTGCCAAAATTTGTGTATTTTTTCGTCTTTGTATTCTAAGTGTTTTTTCATCTTAAGGTGTTTTTATATACGCTTTGGCAATTCTATATTTCTCATCATAACAATCTCAATGAACATCTTTAAGATAAGCTACCCTTATTTATATTACAATTGAAAATTTTCTTCAAACCATTCTTCAAAAGAACCGTGAACTTCCATATCTTTATGATTGTACAAGCTGTATTCTTGGTCTCCAGATGCCCATTGTGTTAATATTAAGTTTGCTTTTTTTGTGTTTTCGTTTAATTGCATTTTTTCAATTTTATGTTTTTAGTGATGAATGAATTGTGTGTAATCATTCAGCAACTCGTTATTTATTTTTATAATAACCATAGATTACAAAAATTTCATTTTCCATTTCGTAAGGTATTCCATATTTATCTAATCCTTTTTTAATAAAATTAGAAAAATCTTCTTCTCTATCAGCTACTAAACGACCGATATATGTCTTTTTTATAGGATTTATTTTAATCCATTCGATGTATTCAAATCCCAAGCATTCTATTTCTTTCCACCAAACAGGACTGTATAATCCACTGTTTACCTTATCAAATAAAAACTTAATACTAACACTTGGATTGTATTCAGACGAACTTGTTAATACACTAACAACTTCGCTCCATTTGGTTGTATTCATTCGCGATGAATAGTTGTTGGCTATTATTTTTTTAAATTTTTCATCCATTTTATTAACTCCAATTATAGTATTGAAAAACTTTCCCATTACCTTTATCTATTGATTTTAAATCAATTGTTAAAAGTGGAAAAAAGACCGCTTTATGATTGTCAGTAACATCCGTAAAAACATCTTCGATACTTGGAAATAATGTAATGTTTGCCTTTTTTGCATTGTTGCTTAATTCCATTTTATTGAATTTTAAGTGTTTTATTTTTAGCTCTTTTTTGAATTTTTAAATCCGTAAAAATTGCTACGCCATCTAAACCTACAGCAGAATGTATCTCAATTACTTTTAACGTATTTAATGATTTATAATTAGCTAGCCAAGGATAATTTTCTATAAGAAAATTAGGAACTTTATTAATATTAAAATAATTTAAGCTAAAGACAATATTTTGATTGTCAAAAGATGAAAATTCCCAATGTTTTATATTTTCTAAGACAATAATTCTATCGGCTAAAAGAATATTTAAATTTTTTGAATTTCTATAAATCCCTAAAATCTCCATATCGTGACAAGTATCATTTTTAAGCATTAATTCTAATTTAATTATTTTGGTGAATTACATTAATTTTTTAATCCTTTTGTAGCCGTAATCTACTTTATCTACCGTTTTTTGCCAGTTTATATGTTGAATTTCTATGCGTGTTTCCAATTTGCCATTCCAGTTTACTGTAAAACCATTTTCTTTAAGAATTTCAGCAATAGTATTGGCTATTTCTAAGGCTAATTGGTCTTCGCCATTAAAACTATCATAACCAATAAGCAGCGTTTTGCTTTCAGAAATTGCTCTTCCTAAATCTTGTGTGTGATAGTAACAATAGCCTTTGGCATCAATACCTTTCTTTTTTAGTTTTTTAATTATGTATAAACAATCGCCTTCCGCATCTTGTCTTGTATAACCTGCTCTGTGAAGTGCTACAATTTTTTGTTTGCTCAACTGATCAAAGGCTTTTACTAAACGATCAAAATCTGTTAGTTTTTGCCAAGTTAAACTCGCTTCTTTATGTTTTTTATAGCGCTTTTTGATTTCTTTTTTTAGCCATTTTTCATCATAATCATCATCGCCATAAAAGGCATCGCCAATACTTTGTAGCATCTCTTTTTTTGTATAAAAACCAAAAAGAATTTCTTCGTTTATTAATTGTATTGCGTAGTCTTTGTTTTCTTGTTTCATAATTGCTAGTCAACGAATATTTAATTCTTTTCTGCTTGTAATTCTTCGTCTTTCTTTTCTACTTTTTTAACCCATTTATGAAATTTAGGATGCTTTTTAAAATCTTTCAAAATACTTTTACGGTCACGAAAACTTTCAATAACAGTGCTTGCCACTTTTTTTAATTTCATTACATCATTATAGATTTCTGGCACATCTTCTTTGTCTATGTAAAGTTTTTCCCAAATTTCTTTAGGCTTTTTTTCAAAAAAATAAGGTTCTTGACTTTGAATTTTTAAACAAATAAAATCTTCCATACTTGGCGCAATAGTTATAAATTCGTAATCGCTTCCAATATATACCACTGGTGGTTCGCCAACCAAATCGGGATAAAACCACAGACAAAATGAACTGCCATCACCTTCGCCTGCAAACTCTACAAATTGATCTTCAAAATAAGGTGTTAAATCATTATTAAACCAACTAATATCGTTGAGAAAGTTGTACGTACAATATTTAGAACCACTATTGAATAAATCAAGGTATATATTGTGTTCTTGCGTGTCAACATCATTGAGTTGGTGTAAAAGGTCTAATAATTTTTCGAAATGTTTACTTGGTTTTACTTGCATCATTTTTTATTTATGAGTTATTAATTATGAGTTGTGTGCTTTAATAGTTAACTCTTCCAAATAGCATCCATTGCGTGATGGTCGGAACCGTTTTGAGATAACCATTCGTAGAATACTTCTTGATATAAATCTTCTGCTTCTTGGGTAATTGCTTTTGCTTCGTTATCGGTTTGTACAGGTTTTATATTGAGTTCGGTTTGTAACCAATTTCGATAAGCTGCTAAAGCATCTAAATTTACGAAAGGAAAATCGCCTTCATTCAGCATCCAACTTAGTGCACCAGCACTCAAAAATCGCAGTAATTCTTTGGTGTTTTTAGCAAACAATTTCATATAACCATCGTTATGGCATACAAATACAATAGGTAGATTGTCTGCTGTTTCGTTATCTTTTACCCAAAAGGCAAATTCACCAAACGATGTAGCCGATCCATTGTCTAAGTTAGCAAATGGTATGAGTTTTTTTGATACTTTTTTAATGGTTTTGTAGTTTACACTGCTATCTTCATCTTCAACTCTATCCCAAAAATAATCTTCAATTAATTCTTTGTTATACTCCAATTTAAAATCTGATGAGAAATTGGTAGTATCGTATTTGGCGTCTATTGTGTTTACAAACTCAATTAATTTATCCAAATATATTGGCAGTTCTAAGCCTAATTTTTTCTGTATTTTTTTTCTGTATTTTTTCATTTGTTTTATTTTTCTTACCAAACAGTTTGCCTTACAAACCTTTATCTGCTAGTTTTTCTAATGCATTTACAACCTTTTTGGTTTTTTGAGTTTCATAATCAAAATTAGCTAAACAAAACTTTAAAGTGGCTGTTGCTTTATCATATTCCTTTTGAACAAAGTAATGCATTCCGCACAATTGAATGTTTGCGTGCATTGCAACTTCGTTATTATCTATTTTATACGCGTTTTTAAAGGCTTCTAAAGCCTTATCAATATGCATTGGTTTTATACGAAAATAACATAGACCAATATTATTGTAAAGACGCATTTTTCTATCGTCCCAAGTTTCTCTTTCTAGTGATTTGCTATAAATTTGCGCTGCTGCTTCATAACGTTCTTTTTTGAAAAAACGGTCAGCAATATCGGTATAATTATGTGCTTGTTCATCGCTGTGTTTTATATATTTTAATACATTTTCTAAGGCTTTTTCGTAATTTTCTTTCTTAAAATATTGTTTGTAAAGCACTTTGTAAGTTCCTTTGTTTGTACCTTCTTTTAAAGTTTCTTCTAAAATAGGAATGGCTTTTTTCTTTAATTTTTTGCAGATTTCTACCAAATAATCTTGACTATATGTGCCGTAACTATCTGGATTGGAAATAATGTCTTTTTGATAGTATTTAAGGGCTTTTTCTAAATCGTTATTTTGTTTATAAACAAAAGCAATATCGCTATAAAACTTTTTTGGTTCTGGATGTATCTGAATAAGTTTTGTATATAATTCAGCTGCTCTTTCAGGACTAGAAAACGTTAGTTTTTTAGTGTATTTTATTAATAAATCAATGTGATTTGGTGCTATTTCTAGCCCTTTTTCAAAATACGAAAGCATCTGCTCGTGATTTATCTCTTCTAAAATTGTTTCGTTTTCTGCAAGTTTTAAATATAAATCTCCTGTTGGTTTTTTAGCAATTTCGTCTAATAACTCTGCTTTAGTTTGCTCGTATATAGTTTGCTTTTTGTCGTAATGTGCTTTGTTTAATTCTTCGTCACTTGGATAAAATTGATGTTGCCATTTGTCAAAGGCTTTTTTATATTTTTTTAATGCTTTTTTATGAAGTTTTTCTATTTTTTTGCTTTCGCCACCTTTATTATTCTTTAAATTTTTGATGCTTACAGGTTTTATTCCTAAAGTCTCTTTCATCCATTCTCTAAAGGTTAGAAAATGTGGTCTGTAAGTAAGCATATATGCTAAATAATTATCGTAATCTTCGTAGTCTTCTTCATAAATACCGTGATAAAAAGTTCCATCCATTACTTCGCAACCATAACTCAACATTTTTATTAAATCTTTTATGTTTTCTGCTACAAGATCAATTTGCCCTTCGCTACCATAACAGATAATTGGTGCTTTGTTTTTGTCGGTATTGCCATCGGTAAACCAAAAAGCATAGCGTGCGCCTGTGCCATCTGCCGAAGCAAAAACTTGTACACTTTGGCTATATTCTTTTATTTGTTCATCCGAAACATCGTAGAGCCAATCTTCAAAAAAATCGGCTTCATCATCTACAATCCAAAAGCCTTTCGCAAAGTTTTCTCCACCGTATTTATTATCAAATTTTACCAACTCAGCGTAATAATCTATTTCACCACTTTTAGATGTTTTTACTTCAGAGTTTTCTGGCTCAATTTTTTCTTCTTGCGGTTTCTTCTTGGGTTTTTCTATGGGAATTGCCACTTCTTTATAACCTTTTTTAAGTTTTTGTTTGATGATTTTTTCTGCTTCTGATGTTGCTTTTTCAGCAGTATCAAATTCTTTGGTTTTTGATTGTCCGTTTGTACCAACTTTGCCATAAGTTACAGTAAAGGTGTTTTTACTAACTTCTATTTGCCAAAATTTATGGCTTTTTTCGTCTTTGTATTCTAAGTATGTTTTCATCTAATTTAGTAAAAGTAACAAAACAAACTGTTTTTACAATTTTTAATTGATAGTTGTAATGTATTGATAACTATTTTTTTTAATTTGCTTTTTGTCGTAATGTGCTTTGTTTAATCTTCGTCACTTGGATAAAATTGATATTGCCATTTGTCAAAGGCTTTTTTTATTTTTTTCTCTGCTTTTTTCTGAAGTTTTTCTACTTCTTCACTGTATCCCTCATCATCATTTATTAAACCATCTAAATTAACAGGCTCAATATTTAAAGTGTTTTTCATCCATTCTCTAAAGATAAGATGATTTGGCATAAAATCTAAAAAACCCTTGTAATAACTAGCTTCATCATCAATATAATGACAAAAAGAACCATCCATACATTCGGTACCAAAACTCAACATCTTTATTAAGTCTTTTATGTTTTCGGCAACTACAATAATATCGCCTTCACTGCCATAATAAATAATAGGTGCTTTGTTTTTGTCGGTGTTGCCATCAGTAAACCAAAAGGCATAATGCGCACCTGTACCATCAGCAGAAGCAAAAATCTCCAATGCATCACTGTATTCTTTTGCTTTTTCTTCGGAAACTTCGTCTAACCATGTCTCAAAATAATCTTCTTCATCTTCTACAATACAAAAAGATTGTGCATAGGTTTCTCCACCATATTGTTCATTGAATTTTACTAATTCTGAAAAATAATCTATTGCATTGCTTTTCGGATTTTTCGATTTTGTAGCTTTGGGTTTCTCCTTGGGTTTCGCTATGGGAATTGGTGCTTCTTTATACGATGAAAAAAATACTAGTATTTTTAAAATTTCTTGTACTTTTTGTCTGTTTAGCTTGTCCAAGTTACCTTTATTTATTTTGTCTTCAAGATGAAGAGTAAAAGCATTTGTAAGCCATTCCCTAAATTTTTCAATACTTTCAGAAGAATTACGAGCTCTTTCTTCTATGATTTTTTGTAATTCATCATCCCATTTCTCTACTAAAATAGTCGCTAATGGTTTATACCCTTTTTTTAATTTTTGAGTAATTATTTTTTCTGCTTCTAACGTTGCCTTTTCTGCTGTATCAAATGTTTTAGTTTTGGATTGCCCGTTCGTACCAACTTTGCCATAAGTTACCGTAAAAGCATTATCCGTAACTGCTATCTGCCAAAATTTATGGCTTTTTTCGTCTTTGTATTCTAAGTATGTTTTCATTGTTTTCATCTAATTTAGTAAAAGTAATAAAATACACTGTTTTTACAATTTTTAATTGATAATTGTAATGTATTAATTGATAACTGTTTTTTTTAATTAAGGATTGTCTTCCATACGTAACTATAACTTAGGTCTTTTATCTTACAGCGAAGCGGCCTGTAGTTTTTATTATGATAAACAAAAAAAAGCACAAACCTATTGGTTTGCACTTTTTACGTCTTGTTTCTATTTTGCTAGCATATTACATACTATCCAATATTTCTTTTTTCTTAAGAGCAAATTCTTCTTCATTAATCAGTTCCATATCAAACAGTTCTTTTAGCTTTTTCAGCTTATCCATAGGACTTTCAACTTGTGGAGCTGCTTGCTGTGGCGCTTGCTGCTGTTGTGTGCCTTGGTTCATCATTGCTCCTGCTCCCATACCAGCATTCATTCCCATCAAAATTCCTGCACCGCCACCTTCATTATTAGCAGCATCGCGCATGGCTTGTAGTTGTTGGTGCTCTGTATAGTTAATACCTGCAATCTTAGCAGCAAGCACTTCAGCTTGAACATCAGATATTTTGGCAATTCTATCTAAGGTTTCTTTGTCAAACTGCGTACCTTCAATACGATAGTCAAGCACTTCAAAACCTAAATCATTAAAAACATCTTCTGTTTTTGAACGCACTTCTGTAGCGATGTTATTTAAATTACTATCAATATCAACATAAGAAAACTTGGCATTTGCTAAATAATCGGTTATGTTTTGTGTGATACGTGATAAGAAAATTTCTTTCAACTCTGCATGTCCAAAATACTCCTTTCCAGCGACTACGTTTTCAAAGAAATTGCGTGGTTCTGTAATTTTGATACTGTAGTTTCCAAATGCAGAAAGTAGAATAGGAAAAGTATAGGTTGGATCGGTATATGCTATCGGCACACGTGTTCCCCAACGCATATTTAAGATATCTGCTTTACGGTAAAACCAAATTCCCATTATGTGTTCTGAGCCATCTTGAAGTTTTGAAAACTTTCTGATAGAAGTTAAGAATGGTTTGTTATCTGATTTTAAATCATACATTCCGGCTTCGCTAAAAACCGCTACTACTTTACCTTCGTAGGTTAAAATACAACCTTGCCCTTCTTGAAGAATAAGTTTGGATGCGTTTTTTATTTCATCACCTTTTTCGGTGAATTTTAAGAATAATTCATTGGATCTTGGATCTTCCCATTGAATTACGGATCTAAATTGATTATTTGTTCCCATGTTTTTTATTTTTCAAATACTTTTGTTATTACTCTTATTTCAGATGTGCAATATTGACAACTTATTGTTTCATGCCACTTTTCTGGTAATTCATTTTCGCCACCACAAGATGTACAAACAACTTTTCCCCAAGTGTGTTCTGTATTACATTCTGGACATCTACTACGAATTGCTCCTTCAGGAACATGAAGTGTATGATTACAGTTAGTACACGGTTTCTCTTTAATAGTGATTGGTGGTAAATCAATATATTCTGTAGCCAAACCTGTTACTTTTAATAATTTATTTTGACTTTCTTCTTCTAAATAAGGTAACCACATTTGTACAAATGAAGACAATTCTTTTTTTAGTGCAATTTCTAATGGGAAAACTTCATTTAGCAACGCTAAACCTTCTAGTTTTCGCATTTCTGTTAAATCACTCATTAAAACTTCTTTATACGTTTCTACTGCATGCATAAATGAGTTTATCTCAGCGTAATTTTGACCATTTTTTTCGTACCATGTTATTGCATCATTGGCTTCTTGTTGTCTTTGTCTATCTGCGTCCCCACCTTCTTTAAATTGAAAGTACGTATCAGAATGTGCAGAGACACGAATCCACATTTCTAACTGATCTGGAGCAATGGTAGGTAAAATATAATTTGGATAAATATTTAGATATAGTTCCCAAAACTTATAACGTTCGTTGTAATACGCTTGTTTATCACCTCTTTCAAAAGCTTCTGCTGCATTATGATCTAAATAATGTTGCTGAATTTCGAAATATTGTGTTTTTTCAGAACCAGGATCATACTCTTTTTCACCCATCGTGATATCTACATCTACCAAAGAAGCACAATAATCACAAACCACATAACTGGTTTCTATCTTTGTTACTTTTGGAGCACCACATTTTTGACAAATAAATTTTTTTACTTTCATTTTTAGGTATTAAAAATCTATATCATCGCTTATGTTAGCACTAGCATCTTTGAATTTTTCTTTGTAATAAGCTTCCCATTTTTCCATTAATTCAGTGTGCAAATTGAATACTCTGTGACGTTCTTCTTGCGCTGGTGTAATAGCTGGACCACCTTTTTCTTCAAAAGCATAGCTGTCAAAATTTTCTACATCTAGTACTTTTTCTTTGTAGTAAGCAGACCAATGACCTCCTAATTGTGCAAATTCTGTTACAGAAATACCAAATTCTTTATCAAAATCGATTTCTAAACCAACTTTTGATGCTTCTGAACTGTATGCGCGCATTTTCATATAGTCACTCCATTCTGGATATTTGGCTAATACATCTTCTACTCCTCCAGCAGCACCTTCTACATTGGCAAATTTTCCTTGTTTAGGATTGGTAAATACTTGACCATAAAATGCCATGTCATCCATAGACATAGAAGCCATGTTGTTGTTCCAAAACTCTTGAACTTCTCCCCAAAATGGTTCTTCAATTCCTAATACTTGACATACTTTGTCTAAAGGCATACCGTTTGCTAAATTTGCTCCTGCAAGTGCATAATCTCTAAATGTTACTCCGTGTTTTTCCATAATTGTTATTGTTTTATTTATTACTATTTATTTTTATAAAATTTCTCGACGTTTGTACTTGTCGAATGGTATTTTTATAATTCGCTATAATTTTCTAGGTTTTTAAAATCCTAATTCACGTTTACGTTCTTCATAAAACCATTTCATTTTTACATCGGTATCGTGCTCAATGGTTTCTGCATATTCTGGTAGATATACTGCACGTTCCGTAAAATATTTTGTCCAATAGGCACGAGATGTTTTTTCTCTTTTTTCAAAAGCGGCGATATAAAAAGCATTATCTTGCCCTTCTCTTGGTGGTCTAAGGTCGCTAAATTCTTTTTCTGCTTTCTGCATAGCATCCCATTCATTTAATGCTTTTAGTTTAGCAATATTATCTACAATCCAACGTATTTGACTGATTTTGTCATTTGGCGTAAAGGTGTTTACCGTATTACAATAATCACAGGTTACATAGTGCGCACGAAAAATGTCTTTACGTACTTCTATTTTTGCACTACATTGGGTGCAGTTAAAATTTTCGTTGAGAAATTGAATGGCATGATTGTAAAAACGTTGCGAAACTTCGCCTTCCATCTCAATTTCGAAGCGGTCTATCTTAGGAAAAATAACACCTTCTCTCAAGTGTCTTCCTTTAGCAGCTTCATCGAGCAAATCGTAGTGTTCTTTGTACGCTTTCATTTGTGGCAATACTTTTTCATCAAAAGTAGTATCTACTTTATTTCCCATTGCCATTAGTTGTGATTTGATACCGTGCCAAGCAGTCATTGTTGGATTGATATCGTAGTTACTTTCTTCTAGATTTTCAAGAAGTGCTTCTTTGGCATTGACTAGTGACTCATTAAAACGGGTTTCCATTTTTTCTAAAAACACATCCCATTTTGCTACAAGTTTTAAGAATTCAGGATTTTCTACTTGTTCCTGTTCTTTTTTATTTTCTTTCTTTTTATTACTAAATAATCCAAACATGTGCTTATTTTTTATCGTTATCTACTGTTATTTCGCCGTCAATATCCATAAATTTAAAACCGCAATAGTCACAAGTTGTCAAATTGGTGTCCGCAGGTCTTGCAGCACCACAACCTTCGCATTTGCGTGTTTTTGTTTCTGATGTTTCGCGCTCTGTACCATAAATCTTTTTAGATTTATTGGCATTATTTGTCGTTTTTTTAAATGGATTTGCCATAACTATCTGTTTTATACTCCAAATGTAAGTACAGATAGCTTAATAATAAAATACAATTGATAAGTGTAGTGGTTTATTTGATATTTGTTGATTTATTGTAGCAATTTATCATTTTAATACTGTGAAATATTGAAAATATATGGATTACTTAATAGCTTGTAGTTGTTTAATAATATCTCCTTTTTTACGCACAGAAATAGGTACTAAATCTTTGTTGGTCATCAGCAGTTTATCATTTTTGTAAACAGAATCTACCTGTTTTAGATTTACCAAATGCGATTGATGACAGCGGATAAACATATTTTCATCGAGTAATTCTTGATAATATTTTAAATTTTTTGAAATGATAATATTTTGTTTTTCTGTGATAAACAAAGTATAAGCTCCATCAGCTTCGAGTCGAATAATATCTTTTAAATAAATGATAAATCTATTTTCTGTTGTTTTTAGTACTATTTTTTTATCAGCTTCTTTTTCATTGTTTTTGAAAACCGAAAGTAATGTTTTATGCTCTTTTTCATCATTAATAATGCTAGTAGCTTTTTCTAAAGCAGTTTGTAAGTCTAAAGGATCGATAGGTTTAAGCAAATAATCTAAAGCGCTTACTTTGAATGCTTTTATAGCATATTCATTATACGCAGTAGTAAATATAATTTTAAAATTAGCGTTTTCAATTTTTTCAATGATATCAAAGCCTGTACCGTCTTCTAGTTTAATATCTAAAAATACTAAATCTGGCTTTAAGGTGTTGATTAAATCAACTGCCTCGTCTACAAAACCGGTTTCTGCTATTATTTCTATTTCAGTAGAAACTAGTTTTAGCATTTTTTTTAATGCATTGCGCGCATTGAGTTCGTCTTCTATAAGAATAGTTTTTATCATAATTTTAAACAGAATTTAACGGTTGTACCTTGCTTACTTGATCTGATATCAAAAGATTTTTCTTCTCCAAAACCTCTTAATTCCAAGCGTTTTAAAAAGATGTCAATCGCATGTTTTCTATTGTCTTTTGTTTTTTTCTCAAAACCTACTCCATTGTCTATTATTTCAAAGCAAATGGTGTTTTGTTTTTTATAGATTTTTATTGCTATTTTTCCTATTTCATTTATTCTTTTGAAACCATGTTCAATGGCATTTTCTACAAAAGGTTGCAACAGTAATGGTGGTATTTCGACTGTATTAACATCGATATCTGCAAAAGTATTTATTTCATAATCAAACTTATCGTGGTAACGCATTTTTTGAGTTTCTAGATAGTTAGTCAGCGCATCAATTTCTTCTACTAATATGATTTTTCTCTTGTCTATAAAATCAAAATTCTGGCGTACCAGTTTTGCAAAACGCGATAAATAACTTGCAGATTTAATAGGTTCGTTATCCAAAAGTGAATTTTGAATAGCTGATAATGCATTAAAAATGAAATGTGGGTTCATTTGACTGCGCAGTACTTTTTGCTCTAAAAACATACGCTCCTTTTCATTTTTCAACTTTTTATTTTTATTTTTCACTTGCCTGTATACGAGTATAAAAAGTAAGAAAAGTAGAATAATAGCAAATATAAATTTATTCTTTCTATTGGTATTTTTTACTTTAAGTAAATCATTTTTCTTGGTAATAAGTTGATATTGGTTTTCTGCTAATTTTAAATTTTCTTCATTTTCTTTTTCTCTTTCTAGAATATAAAGTGAATCACTTTTTTTTTGATATAGCAATGAGTTTTTAAAATCTTTTTGTTTTATAGCAATGCGCAATAACTCATTATAGATATCTTTTTGTTTTTTTATATTTGGATGTTTTTTCAAAATAGCTAAAGCCGCTAAGTATATTTCTTTTGCATCTTCTGTTTTCTGAACATAAAAATACAAGCTTGCCAAATTCTTTAATGGGTTTGTGTTTACACTTCCTATCTCGTTGTTTATTGCAATGGATTTTTTATAATAGTTCATTGCACTAACATAATTACCTATTTCTTCTGAGACGAGTCCTAGGTTATTATATGATTTAGCAATGGCGCTTTTGTCATCTAATAAAACATTGAGTTTTAATGATTTTTTATTATAATTTAAAGCTTCATAAAATTCACCGATATTTTTATAAACTACAGCTAAATTATTATAAGTAGCAGCCAATCCTATAGTGTCTTTTTCTTTTTCTTGAATGGCGGCAGCTTCATTACTATAAGCTATAGATTCAAGGTATTCTTTGTATAAATACTGCACGTGAGCCAATGATATATAGATATTTGCTTCTAGTTTTTTATTCTTATGCACATTTAATTCTTGTGCTTTTAATAAAAAGGATAATGCTTCTACTTTATCAGATAAAAAGGCATGTTCTGAGCCTAAATGCCAATATATTTTCGCTATATTTTCTTTATCATTTTTCGCTTTAAAATAGGTCAATGCTTTATTAAAATAAATAACAGCTTCTTTATCTTTTTGCAATAAAGCAAGTAATTTTCCTTTTTCAAAAAACAGTAACGCCTTCTCTTCTGCATTAACATTAATATTTAATGTACTATCTATTGCTGCTATTGACTTAGAAGTAGTACTTTTTTTTAAAGATTTTACAAATTGAATATTTGAAACAGTATCTTGTTCTGCATTGAAAATAGTACAAGAATTGAACAAAAACAATATTATTATAAAAGTTATTCTTCTTAACATAGTTGGTTATTAAACCGCAACGAAGGGTTATTTATAAAAAGTAAAGATACAAAAGTAAATGAGCTTTTAATTATTTTCTTCTAAATTAACTCTAACTTTATATACAGAGTTTGTAGGAATAGCTTGTTTTAAAGCAGGTTTAATGCCAGTTAAATTACTGATTTTGTTTTTAAGTAATAGCAACAGCTCGTTACTTAAGGTATTTTTGTCTTCAATTTTTTCGACACTAAATTTACCTTCAGTATTGATTTTGATAAAGAGTACTATAGCCCCTTCATCTAGCGGCTCTTCTAATGTAATATTCTCTAGTTCTTGCTGTATTGTATGGGTTAAGGTAGTGTAAAAACATTGTTTTTTGTCACTAGCATCTATGCAATTATCAAACTCAGGGTAATTGTCTATTGTCTTCAAATTAAGCTCTTTGACCAAATCAACAGCTTGTGGTTTTTCGCTAAAAAAACTACAACGCAGCATTGTGAAAACCATCAATATAAAAATACTTTTTTTTATCATTGTCTAAAAATATAATATTGCTCCGAGTTTTTACTCGGAGCAATTATTAATTATAATGTTCCTCTGCGGGCTTGCTCTGCTTCGATAGATTCAAATAATGCTTTAAAATTACCTTTTCCAAAAGACTGCGCACCTTTACGTTGTATGATTTCAAAGAATAAAGTTGGTCTATCCGTTAATGGCTTTGTAAAAATCTGCAAAAGATAGCCCTCATCATCACGGTCTACCATTATACCGTGCTTTTTGAGTAAGTCCATATCTTCGGCTATTTTTCCTACACGATCGCCTACGGTATCATAATACGAACCAGGAACGTAAAGAAACTCAATACCGCGTTTTTTCATTTCGCTAACGGTAAAGACGATGTCATCTGTAGCAACAGCTATATGCTGTACACCTGCTCCTCCATAAAAATCAAGATACTCTTCTATTTGTGATTTTTTCTTTCCTTCTGCAGGTTCATTGATAGGGAATTTTATTCTACCATTTCCATTGGTCATTACCTTACTCATTAATGCGGTATATTCAGTAGAGATGTCTTTGTCATCAAAAGAAATTAGTTGTGCAAACCCCATAACGTCTTTATAGAATTTTCCCCAAACATTCATTTGATTCCAATCCACATTTCCAACCATATGATCTATGAATTTCAAACCGCAATCTGATGGATTGTAGTGACTTTCCCATTTTTCAAATTTTGGCAAAAATGCTCCTTTATAATTTTTGCGTTCCACAAAAACATGAACGGTATCACCATAGGTATGGATACCTGCACGTACTACTTCGCCGTGTTCGTCTTTTTCTACACGTGGTTCAAAATACGATTTTGCACCACGTTTGGTTGTTTCTTCCCAAGATTTACGCGCATCTTCTACCCAAAGCGCTATTACTTTTACACCATCGCCATGTTTGGCTATATGATCAAAGATTCCTTGATTTTCTTTGTTAGGCATCGGAGTAGTAAAGATTAAACGTATTTTGTCTTGCACTACAACGTAGCTTGTACGGTCTTTCATTCCTGTTTCTAAACCTGCATAAGCAAGTGATTGAAAGCCAAGAGCTGTTTTGTAAAAATGTGCTGCTTGCTTAGCATTTCCTACATAAAACTCTACATAATCAGTACCCATAATTGGTAAAAAATCTGCGGCTTCATCGAATATTTTGTCCAAACTATATTCAAAGTCTTGTATGTTTTTTAAATCTGTCATTTTTTTTATTTTTATAATAATTAAAGTAACCAACTTTTGTAATAATCACCAACTTCTAGTTTTAAAGCTTCTTCGGTAATCATCACAGGGCTGAAAGGATCTATCATTACAGCAAGTTCTTCGGTTTTTGTTTTCCCAACACTACGTTCTATAGCCCCAGGATGTGGGCCGTGAGGTATGCCTCCTGTATGCAGTGTAAACTGCCCTTCTTTGATATTGTTTCTACTCATAAAATCACCGTCAACATAGTAGAGTATTTCATCAGAATCAATATTACTATGATGGTACGGCGCAGGAATTGCTTGCGGATGATAATCGTACATACGTGGTACAAAAGAACAAACCACAAATCCTATCGCTTCCCATTGCTGATGTATCGGTGGTGGTAAATGTACACGCCCTGTTATCGGTTCAAAGTCATGAATAGAGAAGGCGTAAGGATAATGAAATCCATCCCAACCAATAACATCAAAAGGGTGATTTTGGTGTGTGTATTCATAGAGAATTCCTTGTTTTTTTGACAAGATTTTAAACTCACCTTTTTCGTCGTGTGTTTTTAAATTTTTTGGCAATCTAAAATCACGTTCACAAAATGGCGAATGCTCTAATAATTGACCAAAATCATTACGATATCTTTTTGGTGTTACAATTGGGCTAAAAGATTCAATATAGAGTATTTTATTTTCTTGAGTATCAAAATCTATTTGATAGCTTGTTCCGCGAGGTATAATTAAATAATCACCATATTTAAAATCAAGGTCTCCATACATTGTATGCAATACTCCTGAGCCTTTATGGATAAAAAGCATTTCATCGGCATCTGAATTTCTATAAAAATAGTTTTTATCAAATGTTTTTGGAGCAGCAAGTCCAATATGCAAATCATTATTTACAAACAATGTTTTTCTACTTGCTATATATTCTTCTTCAACAGGCAATGCAAAACCTTGAAAACTCATGGCTTTCATGTGTTTTTCTATGGCTATTTTTGGTGTTAAATCAGCTACTTTTTTTATTTCACTAACTACTGTTGGTGGATAAAGATGGTAGATTAAGCTAGACATTCCCACAAAACCAGCTGTCCCAAATAATTCTTCTTGGTAGAGGCTTCCGTCAGGTTTTTTGAATGTAGTATGTCTTTTTGGTGGTATTTTTCCTAAGGTATGATATCTTGACATCGTTTTTGTATTTTTTAAAATTAATGGTATTGATTATTTGAAAACCGATTATAAATATAAGATCTATTCAGGATTTCGCTTAAGCAATAGCTTTAATAAAATAGCTAATTCAATGTATATTTTGTCATTCATAGAAAACAAAGATACAAATTTCTTATCACAAAAAAGAAAAGTGCAAATCCTTGATTGGATTTGCACTTGTTCAACTCAACAAAACAAACTTAAACTATTATTCTGGACAGATGACTTTCATCTCTGTTCTTCTATTTATTTGGTGGTCTGCTTCAGAACATTCCACACCGTTACTACAGTTATTTAACAATTTTGTTTCTCCATAACCAACACCAGATAATCTGTTGCGGTCAATACCTTGTGAAACAATATAATCTACTGCTGCACTTGCTCTATTTTGAGAGAGCGTTTGATTGTAGGCATCAGAACCTCTAGAATCGGTGTGTGATGATACTTCAATACGTACTTCTGGATTATCTTTCATAAACTGTACTAATCTATTTAATTCTGGTTTAGCATCGTCACGAATAAAGTATTTAGCTAAATCATAATGAATGTTTTTAAGTGCTATCGCTTTACCACAATCTGCTTTTTCCATACAAATCTCAAGTTGTATAAATAGTGTTTTATTTCTATCATATTCACTCGTTTTTATAGTTTCTGTTTGAGAGAAAAAGCCATTTTTCTTACCATATATTTTGTATTCAGTCATTTGTTTTACGTAGAACTTAAATTCTCCTTTAGCATCTGTTAATGTACTTTTTTGTGAATTGTCATTTTTCAAAACAACCGAAGCATCATTAAGTGCTGTTGTAGTATTACAAGCTACAGCATTACCTTTTAAGATAAAGTTAGTATCTGTATATAGTATTTCTTTTTGAATAGGATTTTCTCCACAATTTTTGAATTCTTCTTTGTCAACTGTATTTTCAGCTAAATCGACATCATAGAGTTTTCCTTTGACAGTATAATCTCCTTTTTGAACACTAGTAAATACCACAGTTCCATAAGAATTTGTAGTTCCTGATTGAACGATGTTACCATCTAAATCTACTAATACAACATCGGTATTTGGTAGTATTTTGTTGGTAAATTTATCTCTTGCAGTTACCGTTACATTACAACCACAAACGGAGCAACTTGTTTTTTCTTCTTTTTTCTCTTTTTTTACTTTTGGAGTAGCCATAGGACTATATGTTAAGCCTGCAAAGACACCTAAAGACTGGATTCCTTTTTCCCAAGGGAAATTATGTTCTCTGTATCGTGGTGTTTGTGATAAAAAATTCTCATTAGCTGCTGGCCCATCAAGTCTTATATCATAATGCATTTCTAAAATACCTGGATAATCAGGGTCTTTTTCTACGCCATGTGCTGCTGCATGATGCATATAGTAGATACCTCCATCTACGCGAAACATTGGATTGAATTGGTAACCCATTCGCACTTGTGCTTTGTAGCTAAAGGCGCTTTTCTCATCATATCCTGAGTGAAAATTGATTAGTTGATCTGTAAACGTTCCTCCACTAGCTAGTACTGCAACGCGTCCTCCTTTGATAGATGCCATACCTGCACGTAAAGAGATATTGGTTGTTAGTTTGCCAGATTTACTGCGCATACGATATTCAGGTCCTATACCATAGAAGAATCGTTTTATCTTGTTCTCATCTATTTTAGTACTTGTTACTAAATCGTATCCTCCACCAGCTGGGTAAAATAGATTATCTAAAGGCATGCTGTTTGTAGCCTTATTTGTGATATGATCTATATCAATACCTGCTCCCCAATTTCCCCAAAAACGAGCTACTGATGCACCGAACATCATGCCTCCTTTTTCTTCGATATATTTGCCAGAACTTTGGTAGTCTTGCCAAAAATCGTATCCGACGCGTGTGCTAAATTCCCATTTTTGTTGTGCTGTAGGACTTACAGTTTGTGCATTTCCTTTTGCAATAGTAAAAAAGGCAAAGGCTAGTGCTAATGTTTTAAATAAGTATTTCATAATTGTTGTATTTATTATTGTTACATCACTATATCAAGGTTTGTTGTTTTTGTTACCCCTTAGCTTTGTAATAATTAATTATGCAAATGTATTTCAGACATGTTTACTGTGAAATAATGATTAGAGGAACGGGGTGCTTTTTTATATTAAAGTCACACTTCATCCTATTAAAAAAATTAATTATCAGCTAATAAAAATACATAATTGAAAAAAAAAAGTTTGTGAAATTAGTTGAGTCACAACGACCATGACTCTTGAAAAGAACTTTCTTATCGTTCTAGCGAAATGGCTTTTAATTTTCAAATTGATACAAAGATGTTTAAACTATTATAAATTTTTTATCAAATTGTTAAATCTTTTTTAATGCCTTATAGCGAAGCGGTCTATAATCTATTATCAAAAAATCGTATTTGCTAATAATTGAATTGTAGTAAGCTTTAATACAAATTGAGATAAAAATTGTATTTTTGACCAGAAAGATAAAAAACAGTTACAAATGCAAACAAAAAATAATTATGCTATACTAATGGCTGGAGGTATCGGTTCGCGATTTTGGCCGATGAGCACTGCAGACTATCCCAAGCAATTTCACGATATGCTTGGAACAGGAAAAACATTGATACAGCATACTTTTGATCGTTTAGC
>JALSVQ010000159.1 GCA_027073495.1 Flavobacteriaceae bacterium
CGTTATATTGTAGGTGACACGATTACTTTTACAGCATTAAAACCTTTTCGTATTAAAGTAACCGGGAGAATACAACATTTTATCAACTCCTTTGGAGAAGAATTAATTATTGATAATGCAGAAAAAGGATTACAAGAAGCATGTAAAATACACCAAGCTATTGTTTCTGAATATACTGCTGCTCCTGTTTTTATAGCGTCTGAAACCAAAGGAAAGCATCAATGGCTCATTGCTTTTGATCAAAAACCAAAAGATTTAAAATTATTTACAAAAACATTAGACTTTACACTACAAACACTAAACTCTGATTATGAAGCCAAACGTTATAAAAATATTACACTTGATATGTTAGAACTAATTATAACTCCAAAATCAACATTTTACAACTGGCTTGAGCAACACAATAAAATTGGTGGACAGCATAAAATACCAAGGTTACAAAACAATCGTGTACTTATGGATGAACTTCTTGAGATTCATTTCTCTAAGCAATAAAATATTAAATAATACCTTACATTTTACAACATTTACATCTTATTAATTAAAATAATGTAAATTTGTCAAAAAATAATAAACAATGAAATTTTTACTACTATTTCAAGATGTTGTAACTGAGACATTAAAAAACGATGCGAAATTATCTTTGAAAGATAAGATAATGGCTACAGTTCCTGATATTGCTATGACTTATGCTCCTAAACTTATAGGGGCCATTTTGGTGGTTTGGATAGGGTTGAAAATAATCAATAAAATAGAAAAAATGGTAGCGTTAGCTTTTGAAAAAGCAGGGCTAAACGAAAGTATCAGGCCTTTTTTGAGTTCATTGATTATCGTCTCACTCAAAGTATTTTTGTTACTCAGTGCAGCAGGAATAGCAGGATTTAAACTCGATTCGCTTGCCGCAGTACTTGCTGGAGCTGTCTTTGCTATTGGTATGGCATTACAAGGTAGTTTAGGAAATTTGGCTGCTGGAATTATGATTTTGATTTTCAAGCCTTATAAGGTAGGAGATATTGTAGATATAAAAGGAGAAGTGGGAAAAATAGTAGAAGTCCAAATATTTAATACTGTAGTAAAAACTTTTGACAATAAACTTTCTATTATACCTAATGGTCTCGCAATAGGCGATATTATCGTAAATATGTCTGAAAAAGACTATGTACGTGTAGATTTGAACGTTTATATGCCTTATGAAGAAGATTTTGATTATGTAGCAGGTATTATAACTGATGCACTACGCATTACGCCAAAAGTGCTTAAAGACCCTGCGCCTTTTGTTGGTATAGAAGCTTGGGAAAGTCACAGTATCTTACTATCAGTAAGGCCGCATTGTCATATCGAAGATTATTGGGATGTGTATTATGAATCATACCGAAATGTAACCAAAGCAATGGCAAAAAACAATATAAAAGTAGCTTATTCAGAGGGTGTTGAATTAGGTAAAATAGGTAAATAATGCATCCTAAAAATATGCATAATGGCAACTATGATTTTTCAAAACTCATAGCTGCTCATCCCGAGTTGAAAGCGCATGTTTTTACTAACGAATACGGTACACAAACCATAAAATTTGCAAATCCTAATGCTGTAAAAGCTTTGAACACAGCTTTGATAAAAGCATATCATAACATTGACTTTTGGGAGTTTTCAGATCAAAATCTTTGTCCGCCAATACCAAGTCGTGCAGATTATTTATACTATCTCCACGATTTATTAAGAGATTCTTCATTTGATACAAAGCCTATCAAACTATTAGATATTGGTACTGGAGCTAGTTGCATTTATCCATTACTAGGTAATGCTTTGTTTGACTGGCATTTTGTAGCTAGTGATATTGCAGAAAAAACTTTAGAAAGTGCTCAAAATATTATTGACAAAAATAAGCTTGAAAACAAAATTACGCTTCGTAAACAAACTCGAAAAAAACATATTTTAACAGGTATTATTCAAGCTGATGATTTTTTCTTTGCTACACTTTGTAACCCGCCTTTTTATAAAAACAAAGAAGAAGCAAGTAAAGCAAATTTACGTAAACTACGTAATCTCAAAATCAATACAAAAGGGAGGAATTTTGGCGGAAATGCCAATGAATTATGGTACAAAGGCGGTGAAATAGCATTTATAAAAAACTATAGTAATGAAAGTGTGCAATACCAAAAGCAAGTATGTTGGTTTACGAGTTTGGTGTCACGAGGCGAAAACTTACCGATACTCTACAAACATCTTGAGCAAATAGGTGCTAAAACTATAAAAACCATCCCAATGGAACAAGGTAATAAAATCACACGCTTTATAGCTTGGCGGTTTGAGTAAGATACGAGGTGGCGAACTTATTTATTTTTATTATTTTTGTATCGTTCAAAATGTTAAACTTATGGCAACAATAAAATATAGACTTCACAGTAAAACCGAAAATGCACCCATTTATTTACGCCTTTCTTTAGGTCGAGCAAAAACTAAAAAAGATGAAAAACCTAAATATATTAGTTACCAACGCAAGACGGGTTTAAGTCTTAATTCAAAAGATTGGAGTAATGCAACTGGATTACCGAAACAAAACAACCCTATAAATAAAAACCTAACTTCTAATTTAAGAAATTTAACCATTACCATACTTCAAAACCTTAACGATGCAAATAGTAACGGTACAGAAGTAAATGGCGAATGGTTAAGTTATCGAATAAATTTATATTTTAATCGTGTTCAAGAAATAGGAAAAGAAAGTAATTTATTATTAGATAGCATACAACGAATAATTAATACAGCATCTACTCGTAAAAATGGTAAAGGCGGTGTTGGTTTATCGGTTAGTAGAATAAATGCCTACAAAGGTTTAAAATTAATTATTAAAAGATACCAAACCAAAAGTAAAACAATCCTAAAAATAAAAGATATTGATTTAAAATTTGTTTCCTCTTTTTTAGAATTTATGCAAAATCAAAATTATAACAATGGGAATACGCAAAAGAAATTATCAGATATAAAAACCGTTTGTTTAGATGCACAATTAAGAGGTCTAGAAACGAGTACGCAATTAAAAAACGTTACAGGTATTAAAACAAAAAACGATTATATTATTTATTTGACCGAAATGGAATTGAAACAAATAGAGCAAACCGAGTTTAAACGTGATGCCTTAATCAATACTAAAAAATGGTTATTATTAGGTGCAATGATTGGACAACGTGGCAACGATTTATTAAGCCTTACTAAAAATAATATAACGTACAGAAGTAATTTAAAACTAATTGAATTAACACAACAAAAAGGAAACAAAAATGTAGTTATACCATTTTCGCCACAAATGGAAACACTTTTGCAATATGGTTTTCCTTACAAAATTAGTATTCAAAAATTTAATAAACACCTAAAAGATGTTTGTAAAATTGCCGAAATAGACACCATTACAGAGGGTTATAAATATGTAACAGAAGTTAAAAGGCGAGTATTAGGCAAATATCCAAAGCACGAATTAATAACCTCACACGATTTAAGACGTACATTTGCATCTAATAATTATGGACAAATGCCAACACCTTTGATAATGAGTATTACAGGACATTCAACTGAAAAAACATTTTTAAACTATATCGGTAAAACAGGTATTGACCACGCTCAACAGATAGCAGAATACTATTTAAAAGAAACCGAAAAGGCAAAAAAACAAACCAATTTAAGAGTAGTAAAAAATTTAGCAATAAATCAATAAAAATAATATGGATTTTAAACTTCCACCATTACCACCAAATACAAAATTAGAAACTTTAAAAATATTTAAACAGTTATCTAAGGCACATCGGTATTTAGCAGAATTAAAAGGAACTGCAAAAACAATCCCAAATGAAAATATTTTAATTGATACCTTGACACTTCAAGAGGCAAAGGATAGTTCCGAAATCGAAAATATTGTTACTACACACGATGATTTGTATAAAGAAAATATACTTATTGAAAGTAAAAGTCAATCCGCAAAAGAAGTGTACAATTATGCACGTGGTTTAAAATTAGGGTTTCAGATAGTACGAAAAGAAAAACTACTATTAAACAAACATATCTTACAAATTCAAAAACAATTATTAGAAAATAACGCAGGATTTAGAACGCAAGCAGGTACACGATTAGTCAACTCACAAGGTCAAGTAGTTTATACACCACCTCAACAGAAAGAGGAAATTTTAGACTTAATGGCAAACCTTGAAAAATACATTAATAATAATGATTTTTCAGATTTAGATAGTTTAATAAAAATGGCAGTAATTCATTACCAATTTGAAAGTATACACCCTTTTTATGACGGTAACGGTCGGACAGGTAGAATAGTGAATATTTTGTACTTAGTACAACAGGGTTTATTAGATATTCCAATTTTGTATTTAAGTAGATATATCACACAAAACAAAGCAGATTATTATACAGTACTACAAAATGTAAGGTTAAAAAACGACTGGGAAAGTTTGATATTATATTTCTTAAAAAGTGTTGAGGTTACGGCAAAGCAAACCATTACTTTAATTACTAATATTAAAGAATTAATGCAAGAGTATAAAATTAAGATTAGAACAGAATTACCTAAAATATACAGTCAAGACCTAATAAACAACCTATTTAAAAATCCATATACAAAGATTGAGTTTTTAGAAAAGGATTTAAACGTAAGTTATTTAACTGCTCGCAAGTATTTAGATTTAGTAACTAAATTAGGTTTATTAGAAAAAATAAAGGTTGGTAAAACAAATTATTATGTAAATAACGAATTAATTAAGGTTTTGTCAAACGTTTAACGTTTATACAAAACAGCACTTTTGTATAAATGCATCATATAACGTTTATACAAAACAGCACTTTTGTATAAATGACAGGAGAAACGTTTACACAAAACAGAAAAAACTATAACTATGAGTAATGATATTTTTTTAACCTAAATAATTTTATTGAAAATACAACGGAATTATTAAATAAATTCAAGTTTAACCATATCAAAACCTATAATGATTTTGATGAGGTTATTCCGTTTTTTGATAAGTATGAAAAAAAAGCAAAAATCACTAAAGGAATAGTAAAAGGGGGAAAGTATAAAGACCTATTAGAGCATAAGCAAAAACATTTAATCGTTTTATTAAAAGATAGTACGGAATTATCTAATAGCATTCCTTTTGAAAACACATCAAAGAAAATAACTTATTAGATTATATGATTAAAAGCATTATAGACAGTAGGTTAATTCCAGTTTTAAAATTTGTTGTTTATGAACTGACTAAAGTTATGCAGTGTTTTGAAACTAAAAACGACCTTAGTAGTGCTATTGATTTAAGTGATACTAATAATACAGAAAAAATAATAATGCTTACGCAGTTAGGTATTTTAGATTTTCTAAAAGAACAACAACCTTTCTTAAATGTCAATGCTTTAGCAAGTGTAATTAGTGGTATTACAGGGTAAAAAAAGGTAGTGTTTACCCTATGATAAATACTATTATTAAAAAAGATAGCAATATTGATATGATTTCTCAAAAAAACAATCCTTTTAATACCCAAAAAACAGTTAACAAAATTAATCAAAAAATTATTTCAGCAGGTTTTACACCTAAATAAACCTGCTTAATACGATTTAGGGAAACCCTAAAAATACCCTAATCTTTATTTGTTGCATAACAATTAAAAATCAAGTTATGCAAGAAAACATTACACAATTACACAATGTAGAACCTCAACAAATCATCAATCCAATTAATGATTTAAAAAAGCAAATTGAGGACTTAAAAAAATCTTTTCAACCTAAAGAGCCTACCGAGTATCTAACAAGGCAGGAAGTAGTAGAAATGCTAAAAATAAACCTTTCAACCCTTTATAATTGGACAAAAAACAAAAAATTAGTTAGTTACGGCATAGGGGCAAGAGTTTACTATAAGCGTAAAGAAGTAGAAAACGCAATTATCAAACTAAATCACTAAGTTTATGTTTGATAGATACTATAAACAAAAAGAGGGTAAAAACCCTCTTTTTACATCGTTCAAAATGTTTGTAATACCAAAGCATTACTTACGCAAATATACATTTTATTTTGATAGATAATATGCCATTTGAAACGAAAGACAAAAAAAGTATAAACAATGCTTATTATTGCGGATTACTTATATTCATAGAAGATACAAGAAAAGTAAAGTATAAAACTGGGGAAATATACTATCTCTATAAAAGAAAGTATTTGAACTTAACTTTTACCTTTAGGCTTGATAGTAATGAGGAGTTTGAAAAACTTACAGTAAGAGGCTCAATACATACCTTTTCAAATAAAGGAGTGCATAATGCTAATATTTTAACCTTTGAATGCTTTGTAAAATTCCTAAATAAATACGTTTCTTTATTTGGAATTAATTTACAAAAATGTGTATTACTTCCTTTAGAAAATGGCACAAACATATTTCTTAACGAATTTGAAACTATGTATAAAGATGGTGATATAATTGATAATATCTTTTGTGTAAAAAGAATTTTATTTGCACCTAATAGAGGTGTACAAACCTCATTAATATCAGGAACAAGTAGTACTGAAACAAGAATGAAAGTTTACTCAAAATCATTACAACCAAACTGCTATAAGTATTGTGATAATACGTTTAGGATAGAGGATAAACCAACTAAAGCAAGGGGTTTGAAAAATAAAGGGATTATTTTAGTTTCAGATTTATACGAAATAAAAAATCATATTATTTTACTTGAAAAGCATTTAGAAAATATGTCTAAAATTGTATTATTTGATTATACTATTAAAGTACCTAAAAACAGTAAGTATGTAACGGATATAAAAGAGTTAAGGCATCAATCATATTGGAAAAAATTAATAAAAGAGTGTAGGAATAAAGAAGTTTATAACACTAAGTACAACGATAAAGTAGCCTTACTAAATATGTTGTCAGAAAAATACGGCTCTTAGGAATTAAAACAAACACAGGATTTTTTAGAAGTTTTAGAGCAGGACAAAGAGTTTTTACATACCCCTAAAAAGGGGTATGTAAAATCAAGAGCAAATGCGGGTACATTTATGCACCCTTATTTATTCATAAAGTTTGCGATGTGGTTAAACCCGAGATTTGAATTAGAAATAATTAATAAAATACATTATCTTTGTGTCATTAAAACGAAATAATATAGGAAAAAACCGAAATAATTAACATAGTAGCGTAATTGTATTATTTTTTAAGAAATCGCCAATTTTCAAAGTACCAATGAATACAGATAAATGCTACGCCAGTAATGGCGTGGTCTGTCTGTATTGGTGCGGGGTGTTTGGCGATACCTTTAAAAAGTACAGTTCAGTTCCACGCTTATTTTTTTGTCTAAAACTCTTGCTCGGAACTGGTAAGGGATAAAACAAAAAAATAATGAAAAATTTTAAAACTATTTTAATTGGAGTTATTAGTATTATCATATTTATTACATTAATAAAATGTAATTCTCAACCCGAAAAAAAAGACTTTGACTACTCATCAATTAACTCATTAGTAAATAAATACAAACTAAATGAGGCTATTCTCAAAATTCAATCAACTAAAGGATTAAAAAAGCAAGATAGTATTAATCTTATTAATTATTTGAGTTTTTTAAATCGAGTAAAAGAAATAGAAAATCAATTAGTAAAAAAAGACAGAAAAGAATTTATTGAAAAAATTATTAATTTTCAAAATGGAAATTTGAGAAGTACTATTTTATATGCAGATTTGACTAAGGTTTTAGGCGAAGTTTTACTTGTAGATAGAACAAATATTTATACAGGTAGGGCATTTATTAATAGTAAAATAAGTTTACACAAAACACCTCAAAAAATTATTTTAAATTGTGATTATGATGACAGGTTTCATTCTCATATATTTACGAGTATTACTATTGAGAGTAATGGAAAGAAAACAATAATATCTAAAGGCTCTCCTATAAAAGGAATTGATAGTTACGATGCAGGAATTAGTTTTGAACTAACAGAAAAGCAAATAAATAGCATAATTACTTCAAAAAACAGCAAGTTGGTTTTTAAAACTGCAATAACTTATAATGATAGAGCATACTTAAATGGGACAATTTGGGATATTAAAGGCGGGGAGGTAATTAAATACAATGATGTTTCTGTATTTAAAGAAAGAAAAGCCCAAATTTTAGCAAAAGGAGAAATTAAAACGTTTGAGGTAGAAGTGAAAGAAAAGTATAGAAAACGATTTGAAACACTTTACGAGATTAATAAAATACTAAAGCGTAATAACATTAAACCAAAAAAATAAACTTAACGAGTGTTAATAATAAGTTGAGGTTTTTTAAAATATTGGAGAGATGTTGGCGAACTAAACCTTTTAAAAAAGAAAAACCCTTGAAAATCAAAAGATTAACAAGGGCTTAAGTACTCGAGACGGGACTTGAACCCGTACGGACTAATGTCCACTGGATTTTAAGTCCAGCGTGTCTACCAATTCCACCACTCGAGCATCATTGATGCTTTACGCAACAAAAATAGCTTTTTCGCAACGTGAATTTCTAAAAAATTATTTTAAAAACTCAACTTGCGTTTCAGAGCGAAAGACGGGATTTGAACCCGCGACCTCCACCTTGGCAAGGTGATGCTCTACCCCTGAGCTACTTTCGCATAGTGTATAAGAACTATACCTTATTGTTTTAAGGTGGATGCAAATTTACATTTTTTTATCAATATCTCACAAACTATTTTTTACTTTTTTTTGTAAGCATTCTTTTTAAGCTATTTAGCTTCATTAAAGCCTCTACAGGTGTCAATGTGTTAATGTCTACTAACTCGAGTTCTTCCTTGATTTCCAGTAATAAAGGATCGTCTAATTGAAAAAAACTCAATTGTGTACTTTCTTGTTGTACTTGCTCCAAAGCTGCTTCTGTTTGTTTGTGATTGTTTCTTTTTTCAAGTTCTTTGAGTATTTTATTGGCTTTAGAAACAACCAAACTAGGCATTCCTGCCATTTTTGCTACATGAATACCAAAACTATGATGACTTCCTCCTGCTACAAGTTTACGCAAGAAAAGTACTTTATCTTTCAACTCCTTTACCGACACATTATAGTTTTTTATTCGTGGGAAATTTTTAGTCATTTTATTGAGCTCGTGATAATGCGTAGCAAACAATGTTTTGGCTCGCGATGGATGCTCATGGAGATATTCTGCAATAGCCCAAGCTATAGAAACACCATCATAAGTACTTGTACCACGCCCTATCTCATCTAGAAGTACTAAACTACGTTCCGAAAGATTGTTTAGGATACTTGCCGTTTCGTTCATCTCTACCATAAATGTAGATTCGCCCATAGATATATTATCACTTGCGCCCACACGCGTAAATATTTTATCTACCAAACCGATACTTGCTTCTGAAGCAGGAACAAAACTTCCCATCTGTGCTAGTAATACAATTAATGCTGTTTGACGCAAAATGGCAGATTTACCACTCATATTAGGTCCTGTTATCATTATAATCTGTTGCAAATCACGATCCAGTGAAACGTCATTAGCAATATAGGATTCGCCTAATGGCAACTGTTTTTCAATCACAGGATGACGCCCGTTTTTGATTGTGATTGCGGTACCTTCGGTAAGCTCTGGTTTAGTGTAGTTGTTGTTTTTTGCCAATTGTACAAAGGCAAGCAGACAATCTAACTTTGCTATCAATGAGGCATTGTGCTGTATTGGTTGTATAAAGCTAGCGAGCCCTAATACAAGTTCTTGATAAATACCTTGTTCTAAAGTTTGTATTTTTTCTTCAGCGCCTAATATTTTGGTTTCGTAAGTCTTGAGCTCTTCGGTAATATAGCGTTCTGCACTTACCAAAGTCTGTTTGCGCACCCACGATTCAGGGACTTTATCTTTATGTGTATTGCGCACTTCAAGATAATAGCCAAATACATTGTTAAAGGCAATTTTCAATGATGGAATACTCGTGTTTTCGCGCTCTCGAGCTACAATTTGATCTAAGTAATCTTTACCTGAAAAAGCAATCTTACGCAGCTCGTCAAGTTCATTAGAATATCCTGCTTTTATGGCATTTCCCTTAATAATATTAACCGGAGCCTCTTCGTTTAAAACAGTTGTTATTTTAGTGATTACTTCATCTAATGCATGCAAGCTGTCGCCTATATTTTTAAGTGCTTTATTGGTGCTTGCTGTCGCTTGTTTTTTTATCGGTTGAATGGCTTGCAAAGAGTTTTTAAGCTGTATGAGTTCTCTTGGATGAATTTTTTGTGTTGCCACTTTAGAGACCAAGCGTTCAATATCTCCTATTTGTTTTATTTGTAATTGAAAACTATCAAATTCTGTGATGTTTTCTGCTAAAAAAGCAACAACATCCAAACGCGCATCTATCGCTTTTTTGTCTTTTAACGGCAATGCTAACCAGCGTTTGAGCAAACGTCCGCCCATAGGCGAAATGGTTTTGTCAATAACATCAAGAAGTGTCACGGCATTGACATTGTTGGAGTAATACAATTCGAGATTTCGAATAGTAAAACGGTCTAACCAAACATATTTGTCTGTAGCAATACGGTTTATATTGGTAATGTGACCCAGTTTATGATGTTGCGTTTCTGATAAATAATGAAGAATAGCACCTGCTGCTATTTGTCCTTTTTCAAGGTCTGCAATACCAAAACCTTTAAGCGTATTGGTCTTAAAATGGTTTAATAATTTCTCTTGTGCATAATCAGCCTGAAAAATCCAATCTTCAAGGAAAAATGTATAAAAATCAGATCCAAAAGTTGTGGTAAATTGCTTCTTTTCTGCTTTCGAAAAAAGAATTTCTTTGGGATTGAAATTTTGTAATAATTTATCAATATAATCGGCTTGACCTTCCGAAATCAAAAACTCGCCTGTAGAAACATCTAAAAAAGCAACACCAATACTGTTTTTGCTAAAATGCAGTGCTGCAAGAAAATTATTTTGCTTAGCATGAAGCACCTCATCATGAAGTGAAACGCCAGGTGTTATTAACTCTGTTACGCCACGTTTCACTATTTTTTTGGTCATCTTTGGATCTTCCAATTGGTCACATATAGCAACGCGTAAACCTGCTTTAACAAGTTTCGGAAGATAGGTGTTCAATGAGTGATGTGGAAAACCAGCCAATGCAGTTTCATTGGCTGTTCCTGCGCCTCGTTTGGTCAGGACAATGCCCAATATTTTAGAAACCTCAATAGCATCTGTTGCAAACGTTTCGTAAAAATCGCCTACACGAAATAACAAAATAGCTTCAGGATATTTTGCTTTTATCCCGTAATACTGTTTCATCAAAGGGCTTACCTTTTTTTCTTTCTTATCTTTTTTATCTTTTGCCAATGCCTTTTGCTTAAATTGATTGATGCAAAGATACATTTTTATTCATGCATTTGTAAATTGAGTGCAATACAATAATTATAACACGGTTGCATTATTTGAATACTATTTTAGTATATTTGTGCTAATACAAGATAAATTGTTTATTTGGTTTATTATTACGTTGTACACAAGCAAAAAAAATGAAATATATACTTGAAGGACAAGAGACGGAAAGATTGTTATTTAGGTTATTAAAACCTGAAGATTTTGACAATTGGATTTATTTATTTCAAGAAAATAATGTTGCCAAATTCTTAGGGCTTGATACCAGTTTGACGGGAAATGAACTATGTGAATTATGGTTTAAAAAAGTATTTGACAGGTATGAAAATGATTTAGGCGGAATGAATGTATTAATTGATAAAAAAACTAAGCGACTTGTTGGGCAATGCGGACTTCTTGTTCAAACTGTTGAAAATATTGACCGATTAGAAATTGGATACTCAATACTTCCAGAATTTTGGAATAAAGGTTATGCAACGGAATCTTCAATTAAATGTAAAAATTATGCATTTGAGAATGATTTTGCTAATTCACTGATTTCAATTATTCACGTTGATAATATTAGTTCCGAAAAAGTTGCCTTGAAAAATGGAATGAATTTAGAAAAAAAAATAAATTCTTATAAAGGAAATCCTGTTAATATTTTTCGAATTGACAAATTAAACTGGAAAATAGAGCCAGTGTACAACAGCGTATAACAGTAATTGCGGTTTTGTGCTTAACTCAAAATTTAGTACTTTTACAAAGTTAAGTGTTTTACCCAAAGTTTCGGAATTTAAAACCCGCAACTACGGTTATACCAACGTTACCAACAAGCCAGAACGAAAAAAAAATCCTGCTAAAAAGAAAAAGCCAACACGCAAATTGCACATTTGGTTTTTCCCAACGCTTAAAAATTCAACCTTAAAAAAACCAAAAGAGCATTTTTTTTGCCAACGCTTCCCTAAAATCCAAAAAACTTTTGTACATTTGACACATCTTGTCAAGACAAATAAAAAGACAACCTAAATGGATACAATAGGAGATATTTTACGTACCGAAAGAGAAAATAGAAACTTGCTTTTAAGACAAGCATCTGCTCTACTCGAAATAGACCAAGCAATACTTAGTAAAATAGAACGAAACGAACGTAAAGCAACCAAAGAACAACTAAATGGCTTTGCGAAAGTTTACGAACTTGATATTGAAACCCTACTCATATTATGGTTAGGCGAAAAAATATATAAAAACATTGAGAATGAAGACTTTCCTTTAAAAGCCTTAAAAGTGGCAGAAGAAAAAGTAAAATATAATAAAACTAAGAAATAGATATGCAACAAAATTTCAAAGAACACATCATACAACTTTTACTACAAGACGATAGATTAAAGGATGAACAAGGGGAATTAAGAGGTAATTTGGTAAAAGAATACGTAAACACTTTAGACGAAAAACTAATAAGCCTACTTTTAGAAGACAAACAAACAAGAAACAAGTTTTTCTTAAAAATAAAAGATGCTTACGTTTTTAAAACCAATGAATTTAAATTCTTTTTAGACGAAAACAGCATAGACAATTCGTTTACACAATACAGTAATCGTATTGGTTTAGCAAGTGGCGGAAAATTCTTAAAAGACAATACAGATGTAGTACTAAATTTTCCGTTTAAAGATTGCATACTCGAAGGCGGACAAAGCACAGAAGACGGTTTAGACACCTATTTTGAAGATGATGGCAATGGCAACTACATAGAAAAACAAAGCAAACGAAAAGAAATATTTTTTAATGAAGTATTGGCTCGTGATGAAATAGACCGACTATTAGAACCCAAAGCATTTACCAACATTACAAAATACGATAGCAAAGGCAAAAGCAAACCTACAAAATTTAACCGAAACGCCAAAGGCACTATTACCGATAACCTCATTATAAAAGGAAACAACTTATTGGCTTTGCACTCGCTTAAAAAAGAATTTAAAGGCAAAATAAAACTAATTTATATTGATCCTCCATACAATACTGGTAACGATAGTTTTGCTTATAATGATAGTTTTAACCACTCTACTTGGCTTACGTTTATGAGAAATAGATTGATAGTGGCGAGAGATTTGTTAAGGGAAGATGGTGTTATTTTTGTGCAATGTGATGATAATGAACAGGCGTATTTGAAAATATTATTAGATGATATTTTTAAAAATGGTTTTATTAATAATTTAGTTGCAGAAATGAGTAATTTATCAGGAAATAAAATTGAACACGCTATTCAAGGGAGAAAGTTTCCTAAAATAAAAGAATATATTTTACTTTACGCAAAGAATAAATCAAGTTATAAACTTACAATACCAAAAAATAAAAAAGATAAATGGGATAATGAGTATAATATGATTATTCCCAAACTTACCATTGCTATTTTTAATGATATACATAAAAATATAGAATGTAATAATGAAAAAGAATTGAATTCAATTCTTTCATCATTAAGAATAGTATCTTTAAAAGAGTATCTAAAAAAGAATAAAATATTAAATATTGAAAAATTTAGACTTGACAATGCTTTTAAAATAATAGCCTCTAAACCAAACAAGGCATTAAAGAAAAAGGCAATTGAATTAGAATATTCACAAGATATATTTGCTTTAAAAAATCAAAGAGGTACTCTGAAAATTATAAAAACTGATTTTAATAGGGAAACCGATACTGCACGTATTGAATTGGTTTTTGCTGAAAACAATATAAATGTTTATTATGGTGATATATGGCATAAAATAACTACGACTGGTGGTGTTGCACAAGAAGGTGGTGTTGTTATGAAAAATGGTAAAAAACCAGAACAATTATTGAATTTAATTATTTCAACTGCCACTTCTGAAAATGATATAGTTTTAGACTACCATTTAGGCTCTGGTACTACTTGTGCAGTTGCTCATAAAATGAATAGACGATTTATTGGTTGCGAACAAATTGACAATCAAGTTGATTTATCAAAAAAAAGACTTCATAACGTAATTCTTGGAGAACAATCTGGCGTTTCAAAAGCCTATAACTAGCAAGGAGGCGGTTCATTTGTCTATTTAGAATTAGCCAAAAACAACCAAACAGCAAAAGAAGAAATCTTAAAATGTAAGAGTTTAAAAGAATTGATGCAGTATTTTGAAACAATGTATAATAAATATTTTTTGCATTACAATGTACGCATCAAACAGTTTAAAGAAGAAATAAGCCAAGAAGAAAACTTTAAGAAATTAGCCTTAGAACGCCAAAAAGAAATATTTACCAAAATGCTCGACCTAAACCAACTCTATGTAAACTTGAGCGAAATGGAAGATAGTAGGTATAAGATAGATGCTAAAGATGTTGCTTTAAATAAAGACTTTTATCAACTAAAAAAGTAAGGCTATGAAAAAAGAAATTATACAATCATTAACCAATAATTTTGAAGACTGTTCTTACACCACAGAAAATGGTGTAGAATTTTGGTTTGCCAGAGAATTGCAACACCTATTAGGTTATACCAAATGGGATAATTTTGTAAAGGTAATTAACAAAGCAAAAATTTCTTGTGAAGCCTCAGAAAACAACATAGAAGACCATTTTGCCGATATCGGGAAAATGGTTACAATTGGTTCTGGCACGCAAAGAGAAATTAAAGATGTAATGCTAACAAGATACGCTTGTTATTTAGTTACTCAAAACGGAGACCCAAAAAAAGAAGCCATTGCATTTGCTCAAAATTACTTTGCTATTCAAACACGAAAATTTGAGTTGATAGAGCAAAGAATAAAAGACTGGGAACGCTTGCAAGCAAGAACCAAACTATCTTTATCCGAAAAAGAATTAAGTGCATTAATTTACGAACAAACAGGAAACGATAGAAATTTTGGCATTATTAGAAGCAAAGGAGACCAAGCCTTATTTGGTGGTTTAACAACCAAACAAATGAAAAAGAAAATGGGTATTCCATTAAACAGACCATTAGCCGATTTTTTACCAACCATTACCATAAAAGCAAAAGATTTTGCTACTGAAATTACGGTTTTTAATACCAAAGAAAAAGGCTTAAATACAGAACGTAAAATCTCTACAGAACATATTGTAAACAATCGTTCTGTTCGTAGAATATTATTAGAAAGAGGTATAAAACCCGAAAATTTACCAGCCGAAGAAGATTTAAAAAAATTGGAAAGACGTGTAAAATCAGAAGAAAAGAAATTGGGTAAAAATCCAAAATCATTAAATCCTAAAAAGAGAAAGAAATAAAACCAATTTGTTGTACTCAACAAAATGGTACGTAATGCGTATCAAATTGATTTCACAAAAAAAGTAAATAATGGCAGAAACAAAATATTTATACGAACAACTTTCTGAAAAAATGCGAGAATATCGTTTGCAATGGTCTCAAGTACCAAATTACATTACAGACAATGTAAAATACAACTTATTTGACTGGCAACAAAAAGCAATAGAAAACTTTATAGATTATCAGCAAGTAAAAGCAATAGAAAATCCTAATTCTGCTACACATTTGTTATTTAATATGGCAACAGGTACAGGAAAAACCTTAGTAATGGCAAGTTTAATCTTGTATTATTACAAACAAGGCTATCGCCATTTTTTGTTTTTTGTAAATCAAAATAATATCGTAGGTAAGACAGAAGATAATTTATTAGACCCAACACATAATAAATACCTTTTTAAAAATCCTATAGTAATAGATGATAAAACAGTTCACGTAAACAAAGTAGATACATTTACGGACACTACTGATGATATAGAAATTATATTTACCTCTATTCATAAATTACACAATGCAGTATATACGGTAAAAGAAAACTCCATATTTTTAGACGATTTACAAAATAAAAATATTGTAATGTTGGCAGATGAAGCACATCATTTAAACTCCGATACTAAAACAAATAAACAAACTGAATTAGAACTAATAACCGAACTAAAAAGTGGTGCAAGTGCCAAAGAGGTAGAAAAAAGTTGGGAACATACAATTACCAATTTAATACTTCAAAAAGGTAAAAAAAACAGTTCAGAGATCAACAAAAATGTATTGTTGGAATTTACGGCAACTGTACCAACCAATGTAAATGTAGTAAAAAAGTATCAAGATAAAATTGTTTTTAAATTTGAGTTAAAAGACTTTTTAAAAGCAGGTTACACCAAAGAAATAAATTTAGTTTCCTCATCATTTGACAAGAAACAAAGAGTTTTACAAGCCTTACTTTTTAATTGGTATCGTTACAAAATGGGAATAAAATACAACATTCCTCATTTTAAACCTGTAATTCTTTTCCGTAGTAAATTTGTAGATGCCAAACAAGAAGAAAACGTAGGAGCAGATTATGAATTGTTTAGAGATCTTGTTGACAACTTAACAGCAAAATATTTTTCTTTTCTTAAAAATGTAAGCGTTGAAGAAGGTAATGAATTATACAAAAAAGGACAAAGTAGGATTGTAGATATTGCCAATTATTTAAAAACAGAAAAGATACATTATAGCGAAATAATAACCTATTTGCAAGATGCTTTTAAAGACCAAAATTGCATTATAACACACTCTAAAGAAAAAACAGCAATAGGAAGAAGAGGAGAAGATAAAACAACACCAGAACAAGATAAATTACTAAACAGTTTAGAAGACAAAACTAATAATATTACAGCAATATTTACGTGTATGCGTTTAACAGAAGGTTGGGATGTTTTAAACCTTTATGATATTGTACGTATGTATTCTGGTCAAAATACTGGTGGAACAAATAAGAAAAAAGCAGGTAAATCTACCGTTTCTGAAGTGCAATTAATTGGTAGAGGTGTTCGTTATTATCCGTTTAAACACAATGATAGTATCATTAATAAGCGAAAATTTGATAAAGAACTAAATCACGAATTACGAGTATTAGAAGAATTTTATTTTCATAGTGATAATGATGAAAAATACATTAGTGAGTTAAAGCAAGAATTGAAACGTCAAGAGTTATTACCCGAAACAGACAAGCAGTTAAAACTTTTTGATATCAAGAAAGAAATTAAAGAAGATAAAAACTCATTTTACCATAAATTAAAAATTTACAAAAATGATTTTAAAGACAATCCAAACAAACGGAAAAGAACTTTAGAAGAGTTAAAAGTAGAATGGGAATACCATACTAAAATTGAAAGTTTAGCAGTAAAAGAAACAAATATAAAATTAGAAGAAAAGGAAGATGTTACTCGTTATACTTCTGGCAACAATAAAGATGGTAGAACCATTGCTTTATTGTTAAAATATTTTCCTAAGCATATAATTTATAAAGCATTGCATATTCAATCTAAAAAAGACCAATCCATTTTGAGATTTGATAATCTAAAAGAAGAATTATCTATCAACACAATAGACGAACTGTTTGAAGATAAATACATTGGAAATTTTAGTATTTCTGTAGTTATAAATGGTTTTAAAGATGATTTTGAAAAATGTAAAACAGAAGATGAAAGAATAGAAACCTATTTTAGAGTAGTTTCACCAAAAGAAAACCTAAGAGTACTAAGTAAGTTTTTTGAAAAATTAGTAACCGAACTCAAACGAATATCAAAACCAAGAATAGGAACAGACTTTGAAGCAGTTCCATTCAAAGAATACTTTAACGAACCAAAACAAATATCAGTACAAGAAGATGCTGAAAGTTATAGATTAGAGCAAGAATTAATACAAAAAGACTGGTATGCCTTAGATGCTTTTTATGGCACATCAGAAGAAAAAAGTTTAATTCGTTTCTTAAAAGGAACAATGGAAAACTTCAAAGACAAATATGAAGAAGTCTATTTATTAAGAAATGAGGAAGTCTATAAAATTTACAATTTTGATGATGGAACAGGATTTATGCCCGATTTTTTATTATTCCTAAAAACAAAAGAGGAGAATTTATACTATCAAGTTTTCATTGAACCAAAAGGTTCTCATTTGTTAGAAAAGGATAAATGGAAAGATAAATTCTTAAAGGAAATAACCAATAAATATGGAGCAAAAACAATATTGAAAGAAGAAAGTAAGAATTATCGTTTAGTAGGTTTGCCTCTTTACAATAAAGTAACAGAAAATACTTTTAGACAATCAGTAAAAGCAAATTTAAGTTTAGAAATATAAAAGCCAACGCATAAGCCATACACATTTGCAATTCGCTACAGCCAACAGCACAAGCCAAAAATTGCAAAAGAGTATGGCTTGCCAACGCTAAAAGCAGTACATAAAAAACAGCCAGTTGGTAACAAAGTGTAAACGTAATTGCGGGTTTTGTATTTAACCAAAAATTTGTATCTTTGAACAAAGTTTAGTGCTAAAATGAAAGGTAAGTGACTTGAAATCCGCAACTACGTTTACACAAACCGTTGTCATTAATAGTAAAAAAAATCAAAACGCTATACATTACAAATTAGTCAATGATAAAAGATATTCTAAATCAAATAAAATATACAATCTCACAAATATCATTTAAAAGAAAGAAAGGTATAGAAGAGAGACTTAAAGAATCATTTGGAGAAATGAAAGTCGACTCTTTTAATTTTGAAAGCATAGAGAAATATTTTAGAAAAAAAGATAATTCGAAATCATACCAAGTATTATCAGATAAGACTTGTAATGATTTAGATTTTGATGAGTTATTTATGTATTTGGATAGGACAAATTCGAGAATAGGTCAACAGTATTATTACAATAAACTTCGAAATATAAACATTGATAAAAGTCAAACAGAATTAGATGAAGTAATAATATCCGAATTATTAGAAAATTCTGAATTAAGAATTTCTATTCAAAAAAGATTAGCGAAACTAAATCATAAAGATGCTTTTTATATCGCTACACTATTTCAAGAAGAACATATAAATCGCCCAAAATGGTTTTATCTTGTTCCATTCTTATCAATCGCAAGTTTTGGAACATTAGTTCTTTCTTTTTTTATGCCATCATTTTTCATACTGTTAATTGCTATATTTTGTCTAAATTTTATAATTCATTATTGGAATAAAAATAACTTAACCCAATATGTGAGTTCCTTACCTCAATTATTAAAACTTAATAATATTGCTTCACACTTATTGGTAAATCCTCTTTTGAAAAAATTAAATCCAAATTTATCAAAGTCTATAAAAATAATCAATGAGGTAAAAAATAGAATGTCATTTTTTCAACTTGAAGCAAAACTTCAAGGAGATTTTGAGATAATTGCTTGGTTTATTTTTGAACAAATTAAAACACTTTTCTTATTAGAACCTCTACTCCTATTTGGAGTTCTGAAAAGGTTAGATACTAAAAGAAACGAAATTCAAGATGAGTTTAAGTTTATTGGACATATTGATATGCTTATTTCAATAGCATCTTTGAGAAATGGTCTTGATGTATTTTGCATACCTAATATAAACGCCTCCGATAACAAAATTATAGCAAATGAAATTAGTCATCCTTTACTATTTAATTGTAAAACAAATAGTATTGAAATATCAAAAAAATCAATTTTACTCACAGGTTCTAATATGTCGGGTAAGACAACTTTTATACGAGCAATTGGTTTAAATATAATTACAGGGTTAACCATTAATACTTGTTTTGCTAAATCTTTCAGTTTCCCTGTACTTAAAATATTCTCGGCTATTCGTATCAGTGATGACTTAATGAACAATAAAAGTTATTATTTTGAAGAAGTCTTAACGATAAAAGAAATGCTTTCTGAAAGTCGAAAGAATGAAAATAATATTTTCCTTTTAGATGAAATATTTAAAGGCACTAACACAATAGAACGTATTTCTGCGGGAAAAGCTGTACTATCTGCCCTTACTAAAGAAAGCAACATAGTTTTGGTAGCAACACACGATATAGAATTAACAGATATGCTTTCTAACGAATATGAGTTATATCATTTTAGCGAAACTGTCGAAAATAAAACAGTTGGGTTTGATTATAAATTAAAAGAAGGAAAGCTAAAAAACAGAAATGCTATAAGAATACTTGAAATTAATGATTACCCAAATGAAGTTGTAAATGAAGCTTTAAGAATCTCAAAAGAATTAGATAAATCTATAATACCTAAATGATAAAATACTAATGGCAACAATGGCTAAAATTCATTTGAGTTGAAGAGGTAAGTTGAAAGTGATGAGCTTTGAATAAAGTCCGCTAAAAGTAAAATTTGATGTTTAAAATGATAAAAATTAAAAATAAAATTATTACTTTTAGCTCAGTAATAAACCGAAAATTAAGAGCTTTGAAATCCCAAACGAAATCTTAGCCTAAACGATAAAAAAGAGGACTAAGAATTTTTGATTTCCAAAAAATTTATTGAAAACACCACCGAAATAACAGTTGTAATAAAGTGATTATTTTGTTATAAAAAAATAAAAATATGAAGGTATATCCTATAGAAACGGGCAATTTTAAACTTGATGGCGGCGCTATGTTTGGTGTTGTTCCCAAAACACTTTGGCAACGCACCAACCCTGCGGATAGCAATAATCTTATCGATATGAGTATGCGCTGCATGCTTATAGAAGATGGTGACAGATTGATACTTATTGATACAGGAGTTGGTAACAAACAATCAGATAAATTTTTTTCCTATTATTACCTTTTTGGTGATTTTTCTTTGGATACCTCTTTGGCAAAATATGGCTTTCATCGTGATGATATCACCGATGTTTTTCTTACGCATTTGCATTTTGACCATTGTGGCGGCGCTATTGAATACAACAAAGCGCATACTTTTTTGCAACCCGCTTTCAAAAATGCTAAATTTTGGTCGAATAAAAACCATTGGCAATGGGCTACAGAACCCAATGCGCGCGAAAAAGCATCTTTTCTCAAAGAAAATATCAACCCTATGGAATTTAGCGGGCAGTTAAACTACATAAACTTACCAACTGATACCGATTTAATAAAAAATTCTGAATTAGGTTTTGATATTTTTCTAGCCGATGGACATACCGAAAAACAAATGATACCAATGCTTGATTACAAAGGGAAAAAACTTGTTTTTATGGCAGATTTATTACCTTTGGTAGGCAGTATTCCTTTACCTTACGTTATGGGTTATGATACAAGACCACTTTTAACTCTTAATGAAAAGTTAAAATTTTTAAATAAGGCAGCAGACCAAAAATATTTCTTATTTTTGGAACATGATGCAAATAACGAACTTTGCACCGTAAAACACACCGAAAAAGGCGTGCGTTTGGACAAAACATATACTTTTGACGAAGTATTTAATTAGTATAAAATTAAAATAAATATAAATCATGAAAATTACTAAAATTTCTTTATTTACACTCGCATTAACCCTAGGGCTTGCTAGTTGTAAAACTATTGATATTGCCAAAACAGCTGGAGAAAACCAAGTTGTTTCTGTAACTACAAAAAAAGAATTATCTCAAAACGAAAAAGATAATTACCAACATCTATCACTTATAGACAATCAGATCTCTGGTGTCTCTGCTGACAAAGCACACAAAGCTTTAGAAGGTATGACACCAACTACTATTATTGTAGGAGTTGTAGATTCTGGAATGGACATTGAGCACGAAGATCTTAAAAATGTAATCTGGACCAATGAAGATGAGATTGCTGGAAATGGTATCGACGATGATAAAAATGGATTTGTAGATGATATTCACGGATGGAACTTTCTTGGGAAAGTAGAAGGTGAAACACTAGAAGTAACCCGTTTGTACAAAAAACTAAAACCATTATACGAAGGAAAAACTGAAGCTGATGTGCCTGTAGAGAAAAAAGCAGAATTTAAACTGTATCAAAAAGTAAAAGCAGATTACACAAAACAATTTGAAGAAGCTACAGCTATGTACGGACAGTACAAAATGATGGCAGATAAATACACAACAGTTAAAGCTGCTATAGCAAAACAATTAGGTAAAGACAATTTTACACTAGAAGAAGTAGCTGCTATCACTACAGATGATGAAGCACTAAAAGGAGGTGTCCAATTTTATACCGCTATGGCTAAACAAGGTGTTGATGAAAAAAGATTTGCTAGAGCTATAAAATATTTCAAATCAAAAGTAGATTTTTATCTTAATACAGAAAAAGATTTTAGAGCTGTAGTTGGAGATAATACCGATGATATTAATGACAATCACTATGGTGATAATGACATTATCGGAAACAAAGAAACAGAAGAACATGCAACGCATGTTGCTGGTATTATTGGAGCAGAGAGAAACAATGGTATCGGTATGAATGGTATTGCTGGTCATGTAAAAATAATGGCTGTACGTGTTGTGCCAGATGGTGATGAGCGTGATAAAGATGTAGCATTAGGCATCCGTTATGCTGTAGATAATGGAGCTAAAGTAATCAATATGAGTTTTGGTAAAGGTTATTCTCCACATAGAAAATGGGTTGAAGAGGCTATTAAATATGCTGCAAAACACGATGTATTATTAGTTAAAGCAGCTGGTAATGACAATGCTAATGTAGATGAGACACCACAATTCCCTACTGATTTAGCAGAAGATGGTATAAACGAAGTAGCTGATAATGTGATTTCTGTTGGTGCTTCTACACCTTACTTCAATGAAAAACTACCTACAGATTTCTCAAACTACGGTCAAAAAGGAACTGATGTTTTTGCTCCTGGATATAAAGTGTATTCTACAATACCAAATAATAAATATGAATACTTTGACGGAACTTCAATGGCTTCGCCAGTAGTTGCTGGTGTTGCTGCTGTGATACGTTCATACTTTCCAAAATTGACTGCTGGACAAGTAAAACAAATCATTATGTTAAGCGGTAATAAAACAGATCAAGAAGTAGAACTTCCTGGTGATGCTTCTAAAAAAGTACCTTTCACTACGATTTCAAAAACAGGAACTGTAGTAAACCTTTATAAAGCAATAGAACTTGCTAAAAAAGTAAGTAAATAAGGTTCGTTTTTACGAGTTATAATTCATTTAAAAATGCCACTAGTTTATTCTAGTGGTATTTTTTTATTTTAAAAAAATCATAGTTAAAAATAAGCTTTTAGTTGCACTGAAGCATTGTGAACAGCACCTGAAGTTGTTGCTTTTCGCCCATTATAATTAAGATTTAAATCCATAAAACTATTTATTTTTTTATGAATTAGGAGTTGCCAAACTTCATTTTTACCTTGTTGTAATCCGCCGAGCATAAAATAGGCAATAGGCGAATTGGTATTACCTACAAAATCATTGATATAATAATCAAAACTTAGCGAAAGACTAAACTGTTTATCACTTTGATGCTGTATTTTCAAAGCAAATACTTTTTGATGTAATACTTCTAAATTGCCAACAGTATTCTGCTTGTTTACCCAAGAATACGATGTAGAAAACTGCGTTTTTGTGCTTACTTTGTAGTTTAATTGTGGTTTGAATAGCATACTATTTATCTTGTGGTTTGCATTGGGATTGTTTGCTGCAAAATGTACACTTTTTTGTGATTTGGCTGTGAGTTCCAAGCGCCAATCAGTTTTGAAATGGTGTTTTAAATAAAGTCCGTGAGACTGGTTGTACTGCTCTTGCAAACCGATGCTTAGCAAGGTTTTGTTTTTTAAATCTAAATATTCATAATGCAATGCATATTTTTGCTTCCCTCGGTTGTAATACAAATCATTTTGAAAACGCGATAGTAATGATAAGGTGTTAGTTGTTGCTTTTTGAAATGGATTGAGTGTAAAGTCAGTGCCCAATTGTTTGTTTTTTTGGTCAATACTCCAATGACTTTGCATGTAAAATTTCGATAAAAAACGTTTGCTTTTCAGTTTCGATTGTTGCCACTGTATTGGGTTGATAATAATATTTTGTGTAAAACCATTTTGAAACGTTTTAATGTAGTTTTTAGTTGGTAGAAGCACGCGTATATAGTCCGCTTCATCTTGAAATTGAGCAACTTCAAATTCATCGAGTTCTTGAATGTTATTACTGTTATAATCATTCCATTTATAATATCCCAAGCCTGAATCTGTTGCTACAAAAGTGTATTCTTGTTGCGGTAGTTTTCCTGAGAGTGTATTGTATTTGGTATTCCATTGTACGAGTTTTTTCCAAAAATTATAATGCAATATGAATTTTGAATTTAAACTATTAATTTGGCTATTATCGGTAAAATCACTTGTTCTGTAGTTTACAAAAAGATGAGCATTTCCTTGTTTGTTCTGGATAAAACGCGATGAAATACGATAGGAATTTGTAGTACTTTTATGCTGTAATGTGTTATTCAAAATACTATCATTTTGTATTAAAGCATACGCAAATTCAATGTTTTTACTATTTTTTTTACCTAAAAAAACAGCTGATTCCAAATTGTTAAAACCACGACTTAATGGATTGAGTAAAGCGGTGATTTTATCTTTACGCAAGGTGTTTTCTTCTTCATAGGTAAGTGCATATTTTGCCTTTGGATTGGTAAATGTTATTTTTGAAGTCAAATAATTATAAGTATTGCTTTCTAAAGCACTTGTGCTTGCTAGTTGATTGCTGCTAAATTGGGTCGTCCATTTTTTATACTGATAGTTTGCATTCAACATGTGATTCACACCTTTCGTTTCGCCAAATTGAAGTTGCTGTATTTGATACTTAAAACTGGTTTTTTCATTTTTTTGACCAAAAATTCCTGCTTGAAAAAAATCTTGATTACCAAAAGTGTTTTGAATATTCCACTTGTAGTTAAAATCTATTTTTTTGAGACGTTCTATAGCTTTAAAGTCAGCTGCCAAATGCTCAAAACTGCCTTGTGTCCAAACTTGCCATTTTTTATTGATAAGTTGTTGTTTTATACTTGTTTTGAATGCTAAGGCTTTATTATCAGTATCGTCAATGGTAGAAAACAAATTTTTATCATAGTTGGACAATCCTGTTGCTATTTGAAGGTTTGTTTTATCCGAAGGCGTGTAGTTGGCATCAAAAGCGAGTACTTGTAGTTTGTTGGGCGCAATGAGCTTTACAGTTGGAGAAAAGGCACCATTTCCTGCTCCAACATATTCATAAATCGTACCGATAGCATTGGTGCTTGCTATGCTGTAAGCGCCATTTCCTATGCCGACATTGCTAAAACGCACATAAAACAATTCATCTGTTTCAAGATTGGAAAATTGAAAATAATACGATGCACCAGCAAGCACTTTTTTGTACAATATTTTGTTTTCAGAATACGCTGTTGCCACTTCAGATGGCGCTTGCATTAAGGTTTCGCTATCGCCTGCTTGCCTTAATTGTTCTTGCTGAAGCGGCGTGAGTTCCTGTTGCAACGGACTATTTTTAGCATCATTTTCGGTATAAATACTAGCAGCAACATGCCATTTTTTTTGTTGAAAACCTGTTTGGGCAAAAGTCAGTAAGCGCGTATAACTTCTATCTGTATATTGATAGGTTATTTGAATACGGTCTTTAGCACTAATCGGGAATGTAGGACTGAAAATAATTTCGGCGTTTTGATAATCAATACTATAGTCTTTTGAAGCGCCTCTTTCTAGTAGCTGACCATTACGATATACTTTTTCAGAGTCATTAACCAATAAGAGATAGACTTCATTGTTTTTGCCTTTGATTTTGTACGGTCCTTGATTGCCCTCTTCGCCTTGAAAATCATATTTACCATATTGCCCTTTGACAAGCGCTCCCGCAGTTTTTATATTGAAATGATTGCCTAAATATTGATAACGCACTCCTTGAATTTTCTTAGTGAAATTCAAAAAATAATCACGGTTTTTTAAGCTCATATCACCACCACGTACATTCCATTTTCTAGCTTCTAACGCTATAAAAACTTCATCAAATTCTTTAATATTTTCGGAATAACCTATCTGTTGGCGTGGCAAATTATCATCGCGAATAACCGCACGAAGTGTTACGCCTTGTTTTATTTCGCCAGCAAGTTGCAAATCTATAGCCGAGTTTACAACCATATCACTGGTATTTCCTAGTGTGATACCACGACTAAAAGACCCTTTGGTCTGCAAGCCTTCAAAAGGAATGTGTTCCCGTTTTAAAGGCTTACTACTTATAAAGCTACTATCAATATGTGTAGGTTTCAATATTAACGAAGTGTCGTAACCGTGGTAGGATTTTGTAAGAAATTGCGGCAAAGTTTTGTAATACACACGATATTGCTGCGCTAAGTCAAGTGTATCTTTGAACGTGAGTTGCGCCTTTGCAAAATTGATCGTATATTCATTTTTTGAAATGGTTTTGTTAGCCATTGTTTTGAGCACAAAACCATACGGACTGATACTCATACTATCTACCTGTAGCAGTTTATGATGCTGTAGTATAATAATTTTTTGGCGTATAGCAGTACTATCTATTTGCCCAAAAGCCAAATAGCTATTTATGATACATGCTATACTTATTAATCTTTTCAATATGTTTAAAACGTGTAAAGCACAAAAATAGTTTAATTTTTGGCTAAGAATAGTAAAAGGTTTTATTTAATACGTGAGGAATAATACTTCTATTAGAATTCCTTTTTTATAATTTTGGAAAAGAAAAATCAGCATAATAATCAAATTTCGAATGATTTTATAGCACGTTTTTAAAAATCTCTTCGCTTTGAGGACAACATATAGCGTCTTTGGTTCAAGTCTTCAAATGGAATATATTTGCGTTTTAAAAGCTTACTATGTTTGTTTTCTTGTTTCTAGCATCTTACTTGGCGAAACTATAGGTAATATTACACCTTCTAAAGATGTGTCATTAAGGCGCTCATAGATAATACCTCGAGCAGTAGAATAACTGATACCTAATAAAACAGCTATAAATGTGCCATTAAAAGTAAGGTGTTCTTTTTTGTTAATTTCATAAAACTTCTCGAAATCATCTATAATATAATGAAAATCTATATTAAAAAAGGCTTTAACATCTGTTTCTTTATTATCTTTAAGACCTAATATACTTACCATTAACCCAATTTTAATTCGTTTTTGGTCTATATTATGCATTGTGGTATGCGCTACATCTATTTTAAAATTTAAATCCTCAATTTTAGATGATGATGCAATGTTACTTTCAATTATTTGTAGGTGAAAAAGATGAAAATTTTCAGATATTATTTTAGGATTTTTATCCATTAATTATAAATTAACAATTAGCGTATAAATTTGATTGCTCATAATGAGTTTCAGTGCTTTCTTTTATAGCATTTTTAATATTATCACCTTTTATTAGTCCTAAATAAACATATTTATGTTCAATAACGGGTTCTATATTAATTAGATTAATGTTTAAAGCAACTTCCATTTTGGTAATTGTTTTAAGTGTAATGTTATGCGATCCACTTAAAATTTTTGTTATTTCGGAAGGTTTTTTACCGAGAATTTTAGCAAAAGTAATTTTTTTAATATTTCGTTCTTTTAAAATAGTATTTACTTTGGTTGCTATTGCTAAGTTTTTTTCAACAAATTTATCTATTTCTGGGTTTCCGTTTTCTGTTAACCAAGTATCTATTATGCTTTTTTGTGGAAATTTCATTTGTAGTTATTTTTTAGAAATAAATCTTTAAATCTTCATTATAATTTATATCAGTGCAATCTTCGTTCCAAAGAATATCGTTTTCTCTAAAGGCGTTATCTAATGCTTTGGTCAATTGGTTTGCAAATTTAAAATGTTTTTTTACGTTAGGGCAATCTTGTGCTTTCCTTGTGGTTTTAATAGCTCCACTAAAAAGGATAACTACATTGGTGTTTACTCTTAAACAATACAGGCGTAAGTTGTTTGCTTTTTTCTTACCAAACTCTGTATACTGAGGTTTTCTGCTAATGCCTTAATCTTAAAAAATCTTTTTTAGGTTCTCTACCTTTACCTGTACCAAAAGACAATTCATTTGAACTGTTTTTTGTTTTTAGTATTTTTTTATCATCTATTTCAATAAATCCTTTAGGAGATAAAGGAATAATACTTTTGAAAATATCATTATCTAAATAATCAGAATAAAACTTAGTAATTTCTTTTAAATATGGGTGGTATTTATTTGGTATTTTTTTAAAATACCTGTCAATGGTTAATTCATCTAAAAGTTTTCCACCCAAAATAGGGAACACTTCTTTTAAATCTACATTTAATTCTTGACTTTGCTCTTGATAATCATATATCTCATTTTTATAGATTACATTATTAATTAAGTCTGGTTGTAAATTATCAAAATCTAAAATACTTTTTTTATGTACTAAAGATGTACCATTGGAAGTTAAGACTAATTCCATACCTTTTGATACTTGGCCAAATTGAACCCTTAAAGAATATTTTTTATAAGTATCATATTTAGCATTTTTAACTGTATTATCTTTTAACCATACCTCAACATCATTTACATAACCAAAACGAACTGCATCTGCATTTTTTAAAAAATAATTGTAAATAGATTTTGTGTAATAATGGTTGGCAAAATGCCAACTTTTACTTAAATCTACTTTTGTGACAAAATCACAATTGTCTTTATCTTCAAAGTTGCAATATAAATTATCACATTCTTGTAACTCACTTTCAAATTCACTCCATAAAGATTTAGGATAATCAAACTTTCTTAATGGAAAAAAGCCTGCTTTTTTTTCTTTGAAAAAACCAAATTCTACTAATGAAGTTGGATGCTTGAATGGAATGATATTTAATGTAAGTTTTTGCATAGCGGTTTATTCTTATGAGGCAGGTGGTTGCTGTTGCCATATTTTATCGAACACATAATCTAAATATTGACGTTTAAAGTCTGGGGCGTCTGTGAATTTTTTGTATAAATCGGTGTAAGTGAATATTACATCTTGCATTAAATCTTCTACTTTTTTATCAGAAGTTATTTTAGCATTTTGTTTGTCTGAATTTTTAACAGCATTTACGGTGTCAATATCTTGAATAAAATCTTTTGGTAATTGCTCAAATAAAAACTCTTTTATCTTATCATCATCTGACCAATTGTCAATACCAAAACGAGCATTAAACTCTTTAATAATGGCTTCTAAAGTATCAAAATCATTCTCTCCTCTTTTACCTTTCATTGATGGTGGTGTTGGATCTATTTCTTCATCTCCTTTTAACTTGATATTTTCTTTAGTAGTAACAGATAATCTATAACTATCTAAATCTATGGCTTCTAATATTCCTTTTGCTAAATCTCCTGTACCTTCTGGTTTAATTTTAGGTAATAGAAATTTAATAAACCAATATAATCTTTCCCAATACACATCAGAAAAAGTTAATATTTTAGATAAGAAAGCATAGGTTCTAAAGAATGATTTTGCTTTTACATAAAAATCTATTTTGCCATCATCATTTAATTCGGTTTTAAAAGTAGCAACACACTTATCAATTATTGGTTCTAATTGTTCTCTTGTACCATCATTGAAATATAAATCGGTAAACTCAACTACATTTTCTTTGGTATAAATTTGTGCATCATCTAATGCTTCTTGTAAATCATTTAGTTTATTTACATCTGTTTCTTCACTTAAAATAGTAGTTGTGTAAAATGGTTCAAAGGCTTCTTTTATATCTTCTATTGTATTGAAAAAATCTAATACAAAAGTATCTTCTTTGTTTGGTGCTGACCTATTAAGTCTTGAAAGTGTTTGAACTGCTTGTACGTCTTTTAGTTTTTTATCTACATACATTGTATGTAATAATGGTTGGTCAAAACCTGTTTGAAATTTATTTGCTACTATTAAAAAACGGTATTCTTTTTTCTTAAACATTTTAGGTATATCGCCACTTGAAAACCCATTTAGTCTTGGTTCGTCAACTTCATTATTATCTATTTCTTTTGTACCTGAAAAAGCAATAATACATTTATGAGGTGAATTGATTTCTTTTAAATATTCTTTAAAGGCATAATAATATCGGATAGCGTTATTGATACTTTTACAAACTACCATTGCTTTGGCTTGTCCTTTTATTTGGTTGTGAACATCTGTATTAAAATGATTAACCATTATTTTGGCTTTTTCCATTATAGAAAAAGGATGACTTTCTACATAAGCCCTTAGTTTTTTATTGGCTTGTTTGGTTTCAAACTCTGGATTATCTTCTGCTGACTTATCTAATTTATAATAGGATTGATAGGTAGTATAATTTTTAAGAACATCTAAAATAAAGCCTTCTTCAATGGCTTGTTTCATTGTGTAGGTATCAAAAGGTTTGAATTTACCTTCTGCTGTTTTATCTCCAAATGTTTCTAATGTTTTGTTTTTAGGCGTAGCCGTAAAAGCAAAATAACTACCGTTCTTTAGCATTTTACGTTTTTCTATCAATTCATTGATAGCATCTTCAGAAGTTGGTGGTTCTGGGTCGTGAGCCTCATCTTCTCCATAAGGTGTTTTCTTGTCAGATAATACCCAATTCATTTTACTTGCTGTTTCACCACTTTGACTACTATGTGCTTCATCTATGATGATAGCAAACCTTTTAGCCTGTAATGTGCCTATTTCGTCCATAACAAAAGGGAATTTTTGAACCGTAGTAACAATTATTTTCTTACCATCTTCTAATGCTTTTTTTAGTTGTTTACTTCCTTTTTCAATGGCTTCTACAACATTACTTACTTGTGCAAATTGTTTGATATTATCTCTAATTTGTTTGTCTAATACACGTCTATCGGTAACTACTATAACACTATCAAAAACGGTGTCTGTATTATCTGCATTATGCAAACTAACTAATTGATGTGCCAACCAAGTAATAGAATATGATTTACCTGAACCTGCTGAATGTTGTATTAAATAACGCTGACCAACTCCGTTGGTTTTAGCGTGATTTAGGATATTATCTACTGCTCTTAATTGGTGGTATCTTGGATAGATTAATTTCTTTTTTATTTTACCTGTATCTTCATCTTTTTCTTCTACTATTTGAGCGTAGTTTTCTATCATATTGCTCAAATTTTCTTTTGTTAAACTTTCTTCCCATAAGTAAGATGTTTTCATACCATTTGGATTTACAGGGTTTCCTGCTCCGTCATTATCTCCTTTATTGAATGGTAAAAAGAATGTTTTAGTTCCGTTTAAATGCGTAGTCATATACACCAAATTGCTATCTACTGCATAATGAACCATACACCTACCAAAGGCAAACAATGGTTCTTTTGGGTCTCTGTCTTTTTGATATTGAACTATGGCATTTTTTACGGTTTGCCCTGTCCAATGGTTTTTTAATTCTAAAGTAATGATTGGCAAACCATTTACCAATACTACCATATCTAAAGAATTACTATTGGCTAAACTGTAATATAACTGACGAGTAACCGAAAAATTATTAGCATTGTAATTTGTTATTGACTTTTGATTAAGGTCTGATGATGGTTTTTTGTAGTAAAGATGTATGTGTAAATCTAAATCTTTGATGCCTTTACGCAGTAGAGTAATGATGCCTTTTTGTTTGATTTGCGTTTTTAATCTTTTTAAGAATTTCTCTTTACCTCTTTGTACTATCTTATCATAAGATGTAGGTTGGGTTTGTTGGATAAACTCGAATAAGACTTTTGTATTGATACATAAATCTCTATCATAGTCTTTACTACTACTTTTATCAAAATTATTAGTATCAACTAAATAGTTTTCTATAATTATCTCTAAGCCTTTTTCTGATGTATCTGTTATTTTCATATTATGAATATCTTTCTTTTAGGTTTTGTGCTATTGCTGCTGTTTCTCTATAATTTCTACCTGTGGTTTGAACCCAAAGGGCAAATCTTTCATCTCGTTTCATTACAACTATTTCAATGACACCATTATCAAATATTTTCCTAATAAAACTATTCCCTCCAAAACCTGTTGATTTTATTTCAACTACATAAGGACTTTTAACTAATTTATCTGCTAATGGTTGTAAATATTCTTTTCCGTGATGGTCTCCAAATAGTGTTATAGTTTTTTCGCTTGCGTTTATATTAGTTTCTTCTAAAACTACATCACCTAAATTTTCAACAAAATCAGAAATTAATTGAACATCAAAACAATCTTTAGAAAATACGTTATTTACTTGTATAGTAGTAGCAACTTCTTCAACTTCATTTATTATAGGTAAACTATTTTGTTTCCAAAGTGTAGATGAATTTAGACTTATGCTTAATGTTTCTTGCAAAAATGCTGCTGTTAAACCGAAACATTTTTATTTATTCCCATTATTACTAAAATGTAAATTTGATTGAATATAAGCATCTACTATTACCTCATCATCTTCATTAATAAAAGGTTGATTGATGTTCCCAAAAAGAATATCTTTATAATTTTTCAACTCTACAGATTTTTCAAATAAAAAGTTTTGTAAAGAGTAATCTTGGGATAAATTTATTTCTGAATAATGAAATACAGATCTAATTCTTTTAAAACCTTTTTTTCGAGCCACAGAAAATGTTGAAGCAAACTGTTTTGCTTTTTCAATACCTTCATATTTATTATTAGATAAAGGCTCTACACTTAATTCGTTAAACATCAACTCCATTCTACATTAATTTTGAAAGTTGATTACTCCATTCATCTAATAAATTATCAGGATAATCACTTAGTGTTCCATTTTTATCAATTCTAATATCAATGATTGAAGAATACTGTTCTTGTTCTTCTACTATTTTTTTGAAATAGAAAAGTGTTATTTTGTCTTTTAAAGTTGGTTCTTCTTTTACACCAACTCTAATACCATTTACAATATGGTCAGAATGTGTTTCTATAATAATTTGTACATCATTTTGAGCCACTAAAGCAATCAGTTTTCCTAATTCTGCTTGACCTTTTGGGTGTATGTGACTTTCGGGATTTTCTATGATTATCAATGCTCCTTTTCTTGCAGATAATAAAGCCGTAACTACGTGTAAAGCATAAGAGATACCAAAACCTACATTTTCTGGTTTAAATGCATTTGTTTCTCCAAAAGTTGGTTGGTTAAATTCAAAAGCAAGTTCTACTATATCAGATGTTATATGTTCTGTTTTTACATTTACTTCTGGAGATATTTCGCTTAACCATAGATTTACTTGATGAATTAGTTTTTTTACTTTATATTTTTCTCCTTTATTGGTTGAAGTTGTTATTGTATTAGGATGCAAACAATTATCAAAAGCAATAGGATCATCTCCATTAATTTGAAGAAAATCTACTGTATATTCTCCTTTTGTACCAAGATTTCTTTCAATAAAAGCATTGGAATAACTTCTTTTGTGTGAAGATGTAGGTGCAATTCTATCGGCATTTAGATATTGAAAATTATTGGTAAACAATCCTTCATCTTTGCTAATAATTGCTTGATATTCCATTAATTCTTGTATTGTAAAAATATCTGAACCTTGAGTATAATCAAAAACTAAATTGTGTTGGGTATCAGAGAATTTAATATTAAAAGCCATATTACTTTTATTGTATTGATATATTGCGTCTTTAGCATTACCAATACTCACTAAATCACCATTAAGACGAATAATACCATTTTGTATTTTGTCTGATTGTCTTAATAATAACAAAGATTGAATAAAAGATGATTTTCCTTGACCGTTTAAGCCCAATAACACATTTAAGTTTTTGAGATTAAAGTGTTTCTCTTTAATGGATTTGAAGTTTTTTATTTCTATTGATTGTATCATAATCTATCATTTATTACATCTTGAATTATCTCCTTGATGCGGTTGTGTCTAAAATGAGTTCTTTTTTTATCACCTGTTGCACTGGTCATTGAAGTAAATAAATAACCATCTTCTGCTAATACACTTTTTAAGGTGTTTCGCAAAAGTGTTTTTTTGCTTTTAAGTATTTCCATTTCTTCATCTGTTAGTAAAGCAAATTGTGTAGATAAGGCATCAAAATAGGCTTTGTTTATAGGTGGTATTCTGTTGTATTTACGATATACTTTTCTAAATGCTTCTCTACCGAATATTGCTTTTGCCAATTTCATAGATTTAGAAAATTGTGTTTTAATTTTTTCAAGTTCTTCTTCTGACTTATCATAAATTGCTGCCATTGCATTGCTCATATAAGTGTCTAAATCTTGACCAAATTGTTTAGTACCATAATTTTGAACACCTAACACGTAAAAGCCTAAGAAACGATTGGCAAAATCACGGTCTAACATTCTGTGGGTTTTTATTTTCCGTTGGGTGGCTTTTATAAATTCTTCATTTCTTGCTAATTCGGTAACAAATTTTGATGGTCTGCCTTGATATAATGCGTGACGAATTTCTTGTGGTTCTAAAACTAAACCGCCTGTATTAATTCTTTTAAAAATATTAAATTTTACATCTTGAGGTGTCCCTGGCATTATTTTATAAATAACTACTTGCGTTTCTTCTATTTGTCTTTGCAAATTGAGGGGTAATTCATCCCAAGTTTTTCCATTTAAGTGTGTTAGAAATTCTAAATTTTTTAATGGTTGCTTTCTGAAAATAAAATTACGAATACTACTTAACCTTTGTAAACCATCTACGATAAGCCAATTATTATCGTCACTGGCATCAAAGAAAAAGGCAGGTAATGGGAAGCGTATTAAAATACTTTCTATTAATCTGCTTTGTTGTGTTTTATCCCAAAGGTCATCTTTACGTTGAAAATAATCGGAAGTATCAAGTTGTACACTATTACTTTTAATACGTTTAATTAGCGTATCTAAAGAAGGTGTTTTTGTTTCTATTTTTATTAATGTAGGGTCAAAAGGATTTTCCATTAACTCAATAGTAGGGTCTTCAATATCTTTTTCTACATCATTTTCTGCTCCACCGTCATAGATGTACTTTTCTTCTTCTGTATTGTTATTTGTAATGTCTTCCATTGTACTATGGTTTTATTTTTTATTCTTTTTGCTCAATGCTTTGATGTGTTTGTCAAAGTCTGAGTTTATTTTTTGTGTTCTATTGAATTTATTATATTCTGCAAAGGCTTTTTTTTCTGCCTGCTTTTTAGATTTTTTACCTAAACCTTCTAATATTTTATATTCGTTAAAGTCTAAGAATTTATTTACACTTTGTGATAGGGTTTGCATTGTAAAGGTGTTTTCTCTTTCTATTAATCCTTCTATATAATCAAAATAACTTGTTACGGTACGTTCTAACTGTTTTATTTCTTTTTCTTGTAGGTAGTTTTTGGCTATGGTAGTATCTGTTTTTATTACTCTGCCATCTGGTGAATTTTTAAAAGAAGTTAAACCCATATGTTCTTTGGTGCTATCTGCTTTTAGGTAGATTATTTCTGCTGCTGTTTTACCTGTAATGGCATAATGAAATTTATTTTGTACAGATGCATAGAAGTTTTTGGTAATTTCTGAATTTCTATCATAATCTATACTACATTCGGCAAAAATATCGGTTATTTGTTGGTAAATTCTGCGTTCACTGGCACGTATGGAACGAACTCTGTCGAGTAATTCTCTAAAATAGTCTTTACCAAAGAGTGTTTTACCTTGTTTTAGGCGTTCATCATCTATGGCAAAACCTTTGATTATATACGCTTTAAGGGTTTGTGTTGCCCAAATACGAAATTGCGTTGCTCTACTGCTGTTTACTCTATAACCAACAGAGATAATGGCATCTAAATTATAGTATTTTGTGTTGTAGTTTTTACCGTCTGAGGCAGTTGTCAAAAATTCTTTGACAACTGAATTTTCTTTTAACTCTCCATCTTTAAAAATGTTATTTAGGTGGTAACTAATGCTTTGTTTACTTGTGTTAAACAATTCGC
>JALSVQ010000160.1 GCA_027073495.1 Flavobacteriaceae bacterium
ATAAAAGGTGGTAATCCTTGATGAACAGTAACTGTGGCTGGAAATGTAATTGCATTTTGATTATAACTACAAGCAGCACCAACCCCTTCGGGATTATTAACAACTCCCATATTTTGAGTTCCTGAAGTGTAGGAATTAGGTAGTGTTACATAGATTTTTCCATCAATAGCCATTTGTAAGGCACTACGAAAACCCCAATCTGGAAAAGCATTGGGATTGTTGGTATCAATATCTACACTTGCGTTTGCACTTGACAAATCATATTGTCTAATACGTACTGGACCTGGATAATTCCCTCCGCTATATAGTGATGCATAAAGCATATTCCCAGATAAGGAAAATTCTAAACCATAAGGAGACATTCCTGCAGGTATTGATAGATTTTGACCGCCAGAAGCAACTCCTGTAGTTGCATCAAAATTAAATAACCTTAAAACATTATTTCCCGTATTTGCTAGTGCTAGCTTTGAGCCTGTTGCATCAATTTTTAAATAACCTCTTCCATCTCCAGTTAATACACCTGCACTTGATATAACTGGAGCAGATAATGTACCTGTATCATCCAACTTAAAGGCATAAATAGAATTAAAATTTCCTGCTGTACTTCCATAAGCAATTATCCAATAATAATTACCATCTCCTTTTACTGCCGTAATTTTTTCTGAAAAATGACCTGTGATAGCAAGGTTCTTTTGCCCTGCAACAACATCTCCCAAACCTCCATCTAAAGTCATATCTACAACAGAATAATTGATAGCTTCGTTACCACCAAATTTCCCAACAGTAAACACATAATATATATTAGTATCATCTGGCTTAGGAACAATCATTGCCGCCTGAGTAGCAGAAACACTTCCAAGTAAGCCTGTGCCATTAGGCATAACAGCATGGTTCTTATTCCAAATTCTTAAATTTGCATTAGGATTAGTATCTGGAGCCCCGACATAAAAGAGTAAATTTCCTGTAGCGTCAGATATGGTAGCACAACCTTCGTAGGTATCCATTTGACCATCTGTTAACAAAAGTGGAGGCGCTGCGGTATTATTAAAATCTAAACCTGCACCTGTTCCAAAGTACCAAATTGCAGCTTCACGCTGTGCAAAACCTGTATTTGATAACAATAGTATAATGATAATAAATAACTTCTTCATTTATTTTTTATTTAAGTTACAAAAATAACAAAATAAAAGTGCACATAAGTAACAAAAGTGTTAAAATGTTTAATTTTCATCAAAGGGATTGAGGCTGCTTCGCACAAATAAAAAAAGACTCAAGTCTAACCTGTGATACTACTATAATATTTACCAGTATTTGATTCACGTTGTCGAAATTAAAATGATTTATTGTCATCAAACAATACCTTTCGAAACAAAAATAAAATCAAGAAATAATATAATACATAAGTATAGAAATAGGCTTTAACTACAAAATCTAATTGCTCTGTACTCAGTACAAAATGTGTCAATACATAAAAAATACCAACAAAAAACAATTCCGTAAAAACATATTGCCAAAGCATTTTTTTTGCTAAAAACTGATAGGTAAATGCCAATGATGCTACCTTGAAAAAATCAGCTGCTAATTGATAAACAAACAAAGTTGTAGTAGGCATAAAAGCATCCGTTAAAAAATAATGTACAATCAGCTTTCTCAAAAAATAAACCACAATTAGTCCCAATAAAAACAAAGGCATTAGGGTTTTATAATAATTTTTTACTTCTTTAAAAAAGGCTTTATCTGTAGTTAATGTTGCTAATTTTGGCAAATAATACAGTGACAAAGCTGTTGCTACAAACAATAAATAAAAATTGGATATGCGCAACATGGCATCCCAATAACCTGCTTGGACAATCCCAAATTTGGTAATAATCAATTTACGTGCAACAATAAACATCCAAGGGACGGTAAATGCCGTAACCAATGCCATAATACTATAACTTGCATAAGATTTTAAGACTCCAAAATCAAAATTTGCCCAAGAAATCAACTGAATACTATGCTGTAATTCTTTGACAAAGAGCAATAAGAGCAGCAGACTAACTAACTGACCAAAAACTAAAGCCAAAAGTGCTCCTTGTAATTGGAAATTGTAGATAAGAAAAACAGTTAATCCAAAAGTAAGGAGATTGGTTATAATGGTAATTATAATTAATTTTTTATAACGTTCAAAACCATTAACTACAGCAATAAAAAACACCTGCATTGCCCAAAAAGGCATAATAACAGCGAGTGTTTTGATTATAAAAACATAATTATGGCTTACAAATAACACTTCATTAAAATATGTTGCACCAAAGAAAAGAACGAGTGCAACAAGCATAGCCGTAATCAAAACTAAAAAAAAAGCTGTGCTTAAACTTTTCTTCAATACAAGCGTATCATTTTTAGTTTTTGCTATTTGAGCTACCACACCTTCTTGCATGCCAAGTGTCGCAATATTTTTGGTACTATTAATAAAATTATTAAAATTACTCAACAAAGGCAAACCACTAGGACCAACAAGCAAAGCAATAATTTTGGTGGTAAAAAAACCGGTAATCACGCGTGAAAAAACAGCAAGACTATTCGCTGATAACACTTTTAACAACGTGTTTCTAGAAAAAAAATATGTTATTTTATTAAACAAAATCAGTTTTTAAAATTATTCAATACAGCGATAATATAGTTTTGCTCCTCTTCTGTGAGTAAAGGACTAATAGGCAAACTCAACACTTCTTGAGCAAGCTGTTCTGCGACAGGAAAATGAAGCGCATTATACGTTGGATAAGCTATTTGTTTATGCGGCGGAACGGGGTAATGCACGATTGTTTGTATGTCATTTTTTAGCAAATAGTCTTGTAATGCATCACGATGTTTAGAACGCACCACGTATTGATGAAAAATATGACTCCCATCGGTAGCGAAAGTTGGTGTAGTAATTAAAGTATTAGTTATGCCCTTGCTATAGCGTTTAGCAAGCGCTAATCGTTTGGCATTATCAGCATTGAGATAAGGCAATTTAATACGTAATAATGCAGCTTGCACCTCATCAAGACGTGAATTAAAACCTTGATATTTTGCAATATATTTTTCTTCCTGTCCATAGTTTCTCAATGCTTTAAGTAGCGTTACCAAACCTTTATCATTACTCGTAATGATGCCTCCATCTGCAAGTGCTCCCAAGTTTTTGGTAGGATAAAAACTAAAAGCTGCCGCATCAGCACAAGAACCCGCTTGATAATCATTAGACTTAGCTCCATGAGCCTGAGCTGCATCTTCTATGACTAGTAAATTATACTGCTGTGCTATTGCCTGAACGGTATCCATTGCGACAAGCTGTCCATACAGATGAACTACAAGTATCGCCTTTGTTTTTGGCGTAATGGCTACTTCTATTGCCGAAACATCAATATTCATAGTAGCTAGATTAGCATCAACAAAAACAGGCTTCAATCCTGCTTGAGAAATTGCTAAAACACTTGCTATATAGGTATTTGCAGGCACTAACACTTCATCACCAACTTGGAGTTTTCCTTGCATTTTATACGCTTCAAACAGCAAGCGAATGGCATCTAAACCATTAGCTACACCAACAGCATATTTAGCTTGACAAAAATGAGCAAATTCCTGTTCAAAACTAGCAACTTCTTTACCTAAAATATACCATCCACTTGCTAAAAAATCAGCAAATTTCTCTTTAAAGGCTTTATCATAACGTGCATTTAATGCTTTTAAATCTAAAAATGGAATCATCTAAATACAGTTTTAAGTAAATAATGATTAGCAATCTCAATACTATAAAATTGCTGTACTGCTATACGTGCGCCAAAACTTTGTTTCCAATATGCCAAACCAGTATTAATATATTTGCCTTGCTCCTCTCCTGAAATGCCAAAACTTATGTATTTTTTATTGGCGTATTTTTCAATAATCGTTTGAAATAAAAAATCCATACTTCCTGTTTCTTCACGTGTCTCATCAGCAGAACTGTATTGAATATGTGCAACATCATTGACCAAAAACAACACGGCTCCTGCTATTACTTTATCTTTCTGTAAGACTTCAAAAAGTTTTATTTCTTTAGGAAATTTTTGATACAATTGCGTTATTTCTGCCAAAGTATGTGTTGGATTCGCTTCAAAACGATGCTTTAAATTCGCTTCTAAAATACCCCAAAATGACGAAAAACTTGCATGCTCTCGAAGTTCTAGTGCATTTTCACTCGCCACTTTTAAGGCTCGTTTCCGATTTCTATTAATTGTATAATCATTTGGGTTAACTACAAAATATGCATCTGCTCGCACCTGTTTTGCTTTTAGAATAAACAAGGCATAATCAATTTCTGAGGCAATACTTTTATGATATATATTGGGTATCGGATTTAGTTGAAGGGTTTTGAAATTGTTTTTTTGTAAGAATAGCAATACCGCTTCGAGCAATTGAAAATAATCACTGAGGTAGCATTTATCAATCAATAAACCGCCATAACTGAGTCCTTGGTGCGAATATATTTCATCATTATTATAATGTGCTGGCAAAACTGCTTGCAGCTTATCATTATTATAAACTAATAATGAAAAATCATTAAAACGATCTTTGTGATAGTCCATAAAATCTCGGTGAAACAAAAAAGAGCCATTTATAGCTTTCTCAACAAAAGCATTCCATACGGAAGCTTCATCAGGAGAATATTTGGAGACTAGAATCATTAATAATTCAGTATTTTTGATTGTGCTTCTTGATATTCTTGAACTAAATCAGCAAAAATTTGAGCAACAGGTTTTACAGTATCAATAAGCCCTGCAACTTGCCCTATTTCTAATTCGCCTTCATCCATATCGCCTTCAAACATACCTAATTTAGCACGTGCACGTCCTAATTTTTCTTTCAGCGCTTCTTTATCTGCTCCTTGCGCGTAAAGCTCCATTAATTCAATAAAAAATTTATTTTTAATAAGGCGTACTGGCGCAAATTCTCGAAGTGTAAGATAGGTTGATCCATCTCCTATTTCAGTAATTATTTTTTTAAAATTATCGTGAGCAGAAGATTCTTCACTAGCTACAAAGCGACTCCCTAATTGCACGCCATCTGCACCTAAAATACGCATGGCAAGCATGGATTCTCCAGTTGCAATACCTCCTGCTGCTATAAGCGGTATCTGAATTACTTTTTTAACCATAGGAATTAAAGTCAACGTAGTTGTTTCTTCACGCCCGTTGTGTCCTCCTGCTTCAAAGCCTTCTGCTACCACAGCATCAACACCTGCATCTTGTGCTTTGAGCGCAAACTTAACACTGCTCACAACGTGAACTACAATTATGCCATTTGCTTTGAGTTTGCTTGTCCAAGTCTTTGGATTTCCTGCCGAAGTAAAAACTATTTTTACACCTTCATCTATAACTATTTGCATCAACTCTTCTACATTAGGATAAAGCATTGGTATATTCACTCCAAAAGGTTTGTTTGTTGCCTTTTTACATTTTTGAACATGCTCACGGAACACATCAGGATACATTGACCCTGCTCCTATCAAGCCCAATCCTCCAGCATTACTTACAGCAGCAGCTAGTTTATAACCACTAACCCAAATCATACCACCTTGAATTATCGGGTATTGAATATTGAATAATTGTGTAATTCTGGTCGCTTTCATTTTGTTTTATTGCTTAATAATCTTATAACTTTTTTGTGGTGTTTTTAGTATATATGTCCCTTTAGAAAGTGTTGAAATTTCTATATTGTTATGCGAAGCATCAATAGTACTTCTTACAATTAATCTTCCAGAAGCATCAAATAGTAAAGCTGCAAAGGACAATTCATTATTAAAAACTAAAAAATGAATATTTCCGACAGTTGGATTGGGATAAATAATGAAATCATTATTTTCATTTTGGGCAACATTTAGTATCTGAGAAAAATTAGGAATACCGTACCCTTCGTGATTATTTGGATTGTTATATAAATGTGCGGACTCTTTAACGAGTTGAATTATTTCTGTATTTGTTTTATTTGGGAATGCTTGCCAAAGACTAGCAATAGCACCACTCATAATAGGACAAGCAAAAGAAGTACCACTTGCTGTTTGAACATTTCCCGAGGTATTAACCACGGTTGCTCCTCCTCCTTTTGCACAAACATCGGGTTTTACACGTCCATCAGCACTTGGTCCCCAAGAACTAAAACCTGTAATGGTCTCATTGGCATCTACGGCACCAATAGCTAAAACCGAAGGTGCATCAGCAGGCACACCAATATTATGCCAAGCAGAACTCCCTTCGTTTCCTGCTGCATTAACAATTATCATACCTCTAGAAAAAGCTATTTCTGCTCCACGCGTCATAAAGGCGGTTTGCCCATCTAGTTCAGCATAAGTATGGCTGTAATCTGTATTGTCATAAGTAGTATATCCTAAAGAAGTACTGATAATATCAACACCCAATCTATCGGCTTCTTCTGCTGCTTCTACCCAATAACTCTCTTCTACAGGGTTTTCTGTAGCTGCATCTTCACTTCTAAATAGATAAAACTGAGCATCAGGTGCTGTACCCACTATCTGTCCATCTACAAAACCTGTAATAGTTGAGAGTACCATTGTGCCATGGAAATGATCGGTATAAACATCTTCCTCGCGGTCAACATAATCATAAGTTCCTAATATTTGATTATTGGCATATAGCTGACTAAATGCTGCAATGGTATTTACGTTAGTAAATCCTGCATCAATAACTGCAATAATCATCCCATTACCTGTGTAATCTTGTTGATGCAAGGTATCTACACCAAGCATTTGTACTTGATTGAGAGAACCTCCATAATTATAGGAGATTTCTGTATCCCATTTATTTGCATTTACTTCGGTAGTCTTTATTCTTGCGTTGGCTAGATTGTGATTGGCAAAATCAATATAATCAATAAATGAAAAATTAGGTTTTAGATTACGAATAGCAGCTTCTGTTCCGCGTATATGAATAGCATTGAGCCATTTTGATTTTGCCATAATCGTTATCCCTGAAACCGCACTTATTTGGTCAATAAAATTTTGACTAATAGGAACATCCAATTCATCAATTGCGATACTCTGAACTACTCGTCTATCAATAGCACGTTGTGTAAGCATCGTTAGCGGATTGGCTAGATAATTTGAAACGTTTTCTTTGGTATTAAAATAGAGCCAAGCGTCTTCTATTTGCGCTTTCATAGCAACATTAACACCTAATAACAGGAAAATAAATATCAGTTTTTTCATCACATTAGAATTTATGTAAATGTATGAAAATTTATGGAACAAAAAAACCGCTCAATACTTGAGCGGTTTATATCTTTGAAACTTGAAGATGAAACTACTCTCCTAGTATTTTTTTCATTTTCATAAATTTTTCTGATTCACCAAGTGTACCATATAAGTTTTTTAAACTTCTCACGATATCCATATCTTTTGCATCAAAAGTACGTGCTTTTTCTAGAACAGTAACTGCTTTAGCATATAAAGCATTTTTTTCTGCTTTTAAAGCATCATATTTTTTGTTGTCAGCTGCTGAATTACCCAAAGCACTCATCTTTTCATTAATAGCATTACCGCCATCAATATATATTTGTTGCAAACCATAGTATGCATTGATGTAGTCTGGCTTTATTTCTATTACTTTTTTGAAATATTTTTCAGCATCAACATTATTGCCATCTTTTGTAGCTGTAACACCAAGGTTATAATATAGAATATAATTTTTAGGATCTAAAGTTAATGCTTTTTTTGTCATTGCTTTCGCTTCTGCAGCTTTACCCATTTTATTGTATAAATCTATTTTATTTAATAATAAATTTACATTTTTTGGGTCTAATTTAATAGCTTCATCGAAGGCTGCAACAGCTTTTTCATTCTCTCCTTTGTTTAAGTAAAGAAATGCTATTTGCTGCACAATAATTGGCATTTTAGAAGGTATTTTCTTTACCTCTGGAGAAACATAACTTCCAGTTTTAACTGCAAGATCCATTGCCTTTTTAGTAGCAAATCCCACTTCTTTCCCAGTAGTTTTATCTTTAGCAAGATATTCTTCACCTTCTCCTGTATAGCCTGTTTTCTTTAACTGTAAAAACAAATCTAATGCGGTGTCTTTTTTAGCAAGAGCTGCTGTAGTAGCTGCATTAAAAAGGATTGCGTGATCTTTTTTATCCCCTAGATTGTATATTTTTAAGAAATTATCTGAAGCTCCTGCATAGTTTTTTGCATTATAAAAACCAATCGCTTTATTATTCAATAAATTAACAACATTAGCTAATGCTTTTACTGCTTCTGCTTTATATTTAGCATTGTTTTTTAAGCTTGCATAAGCATCTGCTGCTGTTAGCAATGCATTAGGATCTAGTTTGGGTGCTTTTTCAGCTAAAGCAAGATATGTTTTTGCTTTAACAAAAGTCACTTTATCTTTCATTTTAGCATCGGCAATTTGCATTGCCGCAGCTTTATCAATCAGAGATTTAGCTGTTTCATATTCTTGTTTTTTTAAGGCTTTCTCTGCTCCTTTTACTTCGTCTTTTTGTGCAAATGTAACTAGTGTAAATGCAATAGCCACAAAAGTTAATACTTGTTTTTTCATTTTTATTTTATTAATTCTTGTTAATGTTTATTCGTTATCTTGTTGTTGATTTGAGTCCTCATTATTGGTACTTTCAATATTCGTGCCATTCTCATTTTCATCTATGATTTCCTCCTCCTCTTCTTCTTCACGCATTACTTTGGCTACAGCAGCAATAGAATCATTTCCTTTGAGATTAATCAAACGCACACCTTGTGTAGCGCGTCCCATAACACGTAGGTCAGCAATTGCCATACGAATGGTAATTCCAGACTTGTTGATTATCATCAAATCATCTTCATCAGTTACATTTTTGATAGCGACAAGTTCTCCTGTTTTATCGGTAACATTGATGGTTTTAACACCTTTTCCTCCACGATTTGTAACTCTATAATCTTCTAATTTAGAACGTTTTCCATATCCTTTTTCTGACACCACTAGTATATTGCTTTCCATATCATTAACAGCAATCATACCAACTACTTCATCAGTTTCACTAGATAAACGAATACCACGAACTCCAGAAGCAGTACGTCCTAATGGGCGTGTTTTGCTTTCTTCAAAACGGATTGATTTTCCTGCTTTAGCGGCAAGCATTATTTGGCTATTACCATCAGTTAATTTAGCTTCTAATAATTCATCACCATCTTTAATAGTAATGGCATTAATACCATTAGTTCTTGGTCGTGAATATTGTTCTAAAACAGTTTTCTTAACCATTCCTTTTTTGGTAACCATCACTACATAATGACTATTAATATAGTCATCATCTTTAAGATCTTTGGTATAGATAAATGCTTTTACTTTATCATCATTTTCGATGTTGATAAGATTTTGAATAGCACGTCCCTTAGCTGCTTTATTTCCTTCAGGTATTTCATAAACACGCATCCAGAACACGCGTCCTTTTTCTGTAAAGAACAGCATATATTGGTGGTTTGTAGCTACAAAAAGATGCTCTAAGAAATCGGCATCACGAGTGGACACTCCTTTATGACCTTTTCCTCCTCTATTTTGTCTTTTGTATTCAGAAAGTGCAGTACGTTTGATGTATCCTGCATGAGATATGGTAACTACAACTTGACTATCTGGTATTAAGTCTTCGATATTTACTTCTCCTCCTGCATATTCTATAACGGTACGACGTTCATCACCATATTTATCACGTATTGCAATAAGTTCATCGGTTATGATTTGCATTCTTCTAGTTTCATTAGCTAGAATATCTTTTAAATCATCAATTAATTTTTTGATTTCTTCGTATTCTGCACGTAGTTTATCTTGCTCCAATCCTGTTAATTGACGCAATCGCATCTCTACAATTGCTTTCGCTTGAATTTCAGAAAGGTCAAAACGCTTAATCAAATTATTACGAGCATCTTCTCCATTAGAAGAAGCACGGATAATTTTAATCACTTCATCAATATTATCAGAAGCAATAATTAAGCCTTCTAAAATATGTGCACGCGCTTCAGCTTTTTTCAATTCAAACTGTGTTCTACGTGTTACTACTTCGTGACGGTGATTGACAAAATGTTTTATTAAATCTTTAAGATTCAACATTTCTGGTTTCCCATTAACCAAAGCAATATTATTAATACTAAAAGATGTTTGTAAAGCTGTATATTTAAACAGTTTATTTAATACTATATTTGGTATTGCATCACGCTTTAAGACATAAACGATACGTCTCCCTTTTCTACTGGTTTCATCTCGAACAGCAGCAATACCATCAATTTTTTTCTCATTAATTAAAGCTACTGTTTTTTCTAGCAACGTAGAACCATTAACTTGATATGGCAATTCTGTAACAACGATACATTCTCGCCCTTTTACTTCTTCAAAGACCGTTTTAGCACGCATTACAACACGTCCTCTTCCCGTATGAAAAGCATCTTTAACGCCATCGTAACCATAGATAGAACCTCCTGTTGGGAAATCTGGTGCTTTAACATGCTCCATTAATTCATCAATAGTGATTTCATTATTTTCAATATATGCTACAGTACCATTAATTACTTCTGTCAAGTTATGTGGTGCCATGTTAGTAGCCATACCAACAGCAATACCAGAAGCTCCATTAACCAATAGATTTGGAATACGCGTTGGCAATACTGTAGGTTCTTTTAATGTATCATCAAAATTCAGTTTATGGTCTACGGTATCTTTCTCAATATCTGCAAGCATATCTTCAGATATTTTTTTCATACGAACCTCAGTATAACGCATTGCAGCAGGACTATCACCATCTGGCGAACCAAAGTTACCTTGTCCATCTACCATAATATAGCGCATACTCCATTCTTGTGCCATACGAACCATAGTGTCATATACAGATGTATCTCCATGTGGATGATACTTCCCTAATACTTCCCCAACAATTCTTGCTGATTTTTTATACGAACCTGTTGCTTTTATTCCTAATTCATGCATCCCAAAAAGCACGCGCCTATGTACTGGTTTCAAACCATCTCGCACATCAGGAAGCGCACGTGAAACTATTACAGACATAGAATAATCTATGTATGCTGTTTTCATTTCATCCTCAATATTTACTGGGATTAATTTTTCTCCGTCACTCATATTTTTACTATTAATTTGCATTAATTATTTAACATGCTAATATAAGGTAATTCTTCATTTATTAAAGCGTTTCAGATATTTATTTATTAACATTTTGTTATTTATTTTAAATAAAATAGATTAAACCAAAAATGATACAAAAAGATTTAAATATTTAATATATTTGCTTATAAAAAATAAAAATTACTATGGATAATAATTTTTCAGATAGCGTAAAAGATGTTATTTCTCACAGCAAAGATGAAGCTATAAGACTTGGTCATGACTTCATTGGCACAGAGCACTTACTTCTTGGTTTAATACGTGAACACGAAGGTACTGCTATAGATGTGCTCTTACAACTCAATATTAATCTAAAACAATTACGCAATAGCATTGAATCTTTAAGCCCTAGTAAACCTATCATTAGTAATGATAAAAGTGAAATTAAAAACCTACACTTAACACGTCAAGCAGAGCGCGCTTTAAAAATTACTTTTTTAGAAGCTAAATTATTTCAAGATTCAACTATCAGAACTATACATTTACTTCTAAGTATTTTACAGAATGAAAATGACCCAACAACCAAACTTTTGAATAAACTAAAAATAGACTATAATACTGTGAAAACTACTTTCGAAGCATTTAACAACCGTGACAAAGACACTTATTTTGAGTCACCCAAAGCATCTTTATCTGGAAATGATGATGAAAACAGCGAAGATAATACTGAAAAGAATCCTTTTAAAAATACACCAAAATCAACCAAAAAATCTAAGACCCCTGTGCTTGATAACTTTGGTCGCGATTTAACACTATTTGCCGAAGAAGGAAAGTTAGATCCTGTAATAGGTCGTGAAAAAGAAATACAACGCGTATCTCAAATACTCAGTAGACGCAAAAAAAATAATCCATTATTAATTGGTGAGCCTGGTGTGGGAAAATCTGCTATTGCAGAAGGTTTAGCACTACGTATTGTGCAGCGCAAAGTATCTCGTGTGCTTTTTGATAAACGCATTATATCGCTAGATCTTGCTAGTTTAGTTGCAGGGACAAAATACAGAGGTCAATTTGAAGAACGTATGAAAGCTGTGATGAACGAACTTAAAAACAATGATGATATCATCTTGTTTATTGACGAAATACATACCATTGTTGGCGCTGGTGGCGCTACTGGATCACTAGATGCTTCCAATATGATAAAACCCGCATTAGCACGTGGCGAAATGCAATGTATTGGCGCAACAACACTTGATGAATACCGTCAATATATAGAAAAAGATGGTGCGCTAGAAAGACGTTTTCAGAAAGTGACCGTAGCACCAACAAATATTGAAGAAACCATAGAAATACTTCATAACATTCAAGGAAAATATGAAGACCATCACAATGTGAGCTATACTGACGAAGCTATTGAAGCCTGCGTCCGATTGACAAACCGCTATATGAGCGAGCGTTTTTTACCCGATAAAGCTATTGACGCTTTAGATGAAGCTGGTTCTCGTGTGCATATTGTAAATATCAATGTGCCAAAAAGAATATTAAGCCTTGAAAAAGATTTGGAAATAGCGCGAACTACCAAAGAAAATGCAGTCAAAAATCAAAAATACGAAGAGGCTGCCAAACTGCGTGACAATGAAAAAAAGATAGAACGTGAATTGGAATTGACACAAAAGCAATGGGAAGAAGAGTCAAAATCAAATCGTGAGACCGTTACCGAAGATAATGTTGCAGATGTTGTTTCTATGATGACTGGCGTACCTGTTAACAAAATAGCGAAAGCTGAAATGAGCAAACTCAAAGAGCTTCCTGAACTCATTAAAAAACAAGTTGTTGGACAAGACGAAGCGGTACTAAAAATAGCAAAAGCAATACAACGTAATAGAACTGGCTTAAAAGACCCAAATAAACCGATTGGTTCTTTTATCTTTTTAGGGCAAACAGGAGTTGGAAAGACAC
>JALSVQ010000161.1 GCA_027073495.1 Flavobacteriaceae bacterium
GTTCAACAAAACAAAAACAACATAATGATAGTCAGATATTCCGCTACAATGAGCCCAGAAACATTACATCATTAGATCCTGCGTATGCTAGTAATCAAGCAAATATATGGGCAGTAAATCAATTGTTCAATGGTTTGGTTCAACTTAATGATTCACTACAAGTAAAACCTGACATTGCAAAAAAGTGGTCAATTTCTGATGATGGTCTGAATTACACATTTACACTTCGCAATGCTATCTATTTTCATAAAAACAAATGCTTCAAAAACAAAACAAGATTGGTTACTGCCTCTGATTTTGAGTATAGTTTCAAGCGTTTATTGAATAAAAAATTAGCATTACCTGGTTCTTGGACTTTAAATAAAGTTGCAGCATTCAAAGCTGTAAACGATTCAATATTTACAATACAGTTAAAGCAAGCATTTCCTGCATTTCTATCACTACTCACTATGAAATATTGTAGTGTAGTCCCTAAAGAAGCCATAGCAAAATACGGCACTTCTTTTCGGAGCAATCCTGTTGGAACAGGCGCTTTCCAATTTAAGCTTTGGGTAGAAAACATAAAGCTAGTATTGCGCCGTAATCCTTTATATTATGAATATGATAGCAAAGGAAAACGATTACCATATTTAGAATCAGTTGCTATTAAATTTTTACCAGACAGACAAAGTGGTTTTATGGAATTTATCCAAGGAAAAAGCGATTTTATCTCAGGGCTTGACCCTTCGTACAAAGATGACATATTAAATGCCAACGGACAACTCCAAAAAAAATACCAAAACAACATAAAACTCATAAAAGGTGCTTATCTCAACACCGAGTATTTAGGTTTTTATCTCGATGCACCAAAACACAAAGCAGTACAAAGCAAATACATACGACAAGCTATAAATTATGGTTTTAATCGTGAGAAAATGATACGCTTCCTCCGCAACGGAATAGGAAGCCCTGCTACAAGTGGTATTATTCCAAAAGGGATGCCTGCCTTCAAAACAAAGCATTTTTTTAACTACAACCCTTCAAAAGCTCAAAAACTCATTGCGCGCTACAAAAAAGAAACAGGAGACAAACATCCAACAGTAGTATTAAGCACCAATAGTGCTTATGTAGATTTATGCGAATATATTCAAAGCGAAATGGAGAAACTGGGATTAGAAGTACAAGTCACTGTCAATCCTCCTGCAACCTTACGTCAAGATATAGCACAAGGTAAAAAAGAATTTTTTAGAGCCAGTTGGATTGCTGATTATCCAGATGCACAGAACTATTTATCTTTATTTTATAGTAAAAATTTCAAGCCCAAAGGACCAAATGCAACACATTATGCCAATACTACTTTTGATTCCTTGTATAAAAAATCTTTCGGCATGACAACAGATTCATTACGGTTCAATGCTTATCAGCAATTAGACAGTTTACTTATGAAAACTGCTCCTATTGTGCCATTATATTACGACCAAGCCGTTCGTTTTCATCATAATAACGTAAAGGGAATGACTATAAACCCGATTAATTTATTACAACTTAAAACCGTCTGGAAAGAATAGTTTAAAATACCTATAATCAATTAAAGACTTAACAGAAGTAACTCCTGATAAAATTTAATCAGCTTGAAATGCAAGTCATCATAATCCTAAAAGCTAGTAAACAAAACAACAGATTGACTTCTCAGATAATGGAGTATTTTAGTCAAACAACAATAGTTTCAAATAAAAAAAAACACAAACTGTCCAGTTTGTGTTTTTAGTAGCGAGGGGGAGACTTGAACTCCCGACCTCCGGGTTATGAATCCGACGCTCTAACCACCTGAGCTACCTCGCCATTTTTTCAGAGTGCAAATATAAGTAGTTTTGCTTTCTAAGCAAATAAATAATACAAAATATTTTAAATATTTATTTCATTAGTGTCCGACAAAAATACAATTTAATTTAAAATTGTTTATTCAAGTCAATAAAATCGTTTGAAATACTTTTATTCAATAGCATGGTGTCTAATCAAATAAATTGAGTTGAATATTGGGTGGGTTTGAGTTAATTCCGACCATTTTTTGTCTGGATTTTAAAGAAACTAAAACAAATCAATATAGGTCATTAAGTGAAATCGTATAACAGACACCATATTAGAATATGCCAATTTCGTTTGATTTTTCTTTGAATGACAAGCATAATTAACTGAATAATTAATGCTGTTTTATCATCTAAATCAGATTCTTTTATGCTTTTATAGACAGCATTATTTTTTTTGCCGTCTAACAAAGTAAATATCATTTGACGGCTACTAAAACGGCTTAAGCAAGGAACATCTTCCATTGCATTAATAATTTTTGCATCTTGATACATCCTTTTTTCTTGCCGTTAATTGGATTACATCCAACGCCTTTTAAAAGGTCACTAAATAGCATTATTGTTGTTGAATCTACAAATTTTAAATTCTTTACAGGAGGATTTAAATTACTGCTTCCCGAGAAATATCTGATGGAAAAATGAATTTTAAAATTTGTTTAATAATCGGTGTTCCACTAAAATTTGTGCTTTTGTCCATATCGAAAATTTTGTAGTTGAAATTAAGATATAAAAAAGCGGGGAATCTGAAAAGAAATCCCGTTTTTAGAAAGTTTATCGGACACTAATGTTTTTAATACTAAAAATTAGCACTGCAAATAATGCAATAAACAGTATTTTATTATTAGAAATCAATAATTATTGTTAAAAAAAAAATCATATCTCAATCATTTTAAGTTTAAAATTTTGTTAAGTTAAATAAATTATTGTAATTTCACAACTTATTAAACTTTAATTATTAACTTAAATTTACAATTATGATTAAAAAAATTACTTTATTATTACTTTTTGTAGTTGCTTTTTCTTGGCAAGGGAATGCGCAATTTATTGATGAAGGCTTTGAAGGAGGTTTTCCCCCACCAGGATGGACTATTTATAACAACGGAACAGGAAATGACTGGGAATTGAACACGAGTTCAGCTTTTTCTAACACAGGAAGTAATTCGGCAAAATACAGATATGATGCGGATAATGCAGCAGACGCATGGATGTTTACAGGTGCGGTTACTTTAGGAGCTGGAGAAACAGTAGATTGGTCTTTTTTTACAAGATCTAGAGGATATACTGAAAAATTAAAATTTACTGTAGGATCTAGTGCTACAGTAGCAGACCAAACAACAGTATTAGTAGATATTTCTAATGACGCTAGTTCTTATGGTGAACAAAGTGGAACATTTACGGCGGCGACAGCAGGTGATTATTATTTTGCATTTAATTGCTATTCAGCAGCAAATCAATTTGATTTATTTGTGGACGATGTATTAATAAAGTCTCCACCTACTACACCACCTAACTGTGATGCTACATTAACAACGACTACAAATGCATCAATAACAGATATGTCTTGGAGTGCTGCAACAGGAAGTCCTACAGGCTACAAAATACAAGTTGGAACAGCTACAGGTTTAGATGATGTTGTTGCTGCAGGTACTGATGTAGGAAATAATACTAGCTATACTTTTGCAACTGCTTTGAATGGTGGAACAACATATTATACGACCATAACATCATACAATGCAAACGGAGATGCTACAGGATGTTCAGAACAAAGTTTTACAACTTTCATACCTCCTGCTAATGATGATTGTAGTGGTGCTATAGCACTTACTGTTAATAGTGATTTAGCTTGTGG
>JALSVQ010000162.1 GCA_027073495.1 Flavobacteriaceae bacterium
CAATTCGGATTAAGATGGAAATTCTAAGCAATTAGAAGTTTAGTTAATTAAAACGCCTTTATGAAAATAAAGGCGTTTTTTTTATGAAGTAATATTATAGTCCTATTAAAATTATTATTTTTTCTATGAAATCAATCTATTCTTAGCATTAATAGATCTATTCATTAGGAAGCTTCGTTTATTGTTATGAATTGAAATGTCTATAGTCTTTTACCTGATGCAATATTATTATTTTTTCTTAAAATAAGATTTGTAGATAGCCAGTGCTTTTTTAGATTTTAATTGCTTAAATTGTTTAACAACTTCATTGTAAATACTACTGTCTTGATTTAATGCAGCCATAAAATAGAGATCAGCACTTTGATCATTTATTTCGTAGTTTAAAGCTGCTAATAGATAAAGAAATAAAGCATCATCATAAAATTCTTTTGCTTGTACTAGTATTTTGATGGCTTTTACTTTTTTTCCTAAAATGAGCAATACATCAATAAAATTAAGATAAGTAGATTTGGAATAATTACCAAGTTCTAAACAATTATCATAAGCTAATTCACTTTCTTCATAAAGTTGGTTTTCAAAATTGATCATCGCAATAAGTTTCCATAGTAAATCAGAAGTGTCATTGGCATTGATAGCTTTTTTGGCATAATAAAGTGCTTTTTTATGCTCATTTTCTTCCATATAAAACGTAATGATGGCAACCCAAGCTTTAATCAGCTGAGGGTCTTCAAGTATTGCTTTATTGAAGTAAGCTATTGCTTCTTCTTTTTGTTTTAACTCTTGATAGCAAACGCCTAAGCGAAGGTAAACAAATGCTGTAGGGTCATCGAGTTTTAATGTAATGTGATAATTGGCAGCAGCATTACTATAATCACCTATTTGTTCATAGGTTTTGGCTTTTTCTATTAAAGCACCGATGAACTGTTCATCTATTAATATGGCATAATCAAATGCGCGTAATGCTTTTTTGTATTCTTTTTGTTCAAAATATTGTTTTCCTAAAAGATGCCAAGCCAATTCATTATACGGATTACTGTCAATATAATCATTTAAGAACGCAATTAAATCAGTTTCTTTTTCGAGCATTTCGTAGCAATAAACAACGTTGTAAAGCGTGTTTGCATCTTTGGGATTATTTGCTAGACTAATTTTAAAATAGCTTAATGCTTCTTCAAATTTATTCAAAAACAGATACTCCATCGCAATAAGGTTATTAGACTCAAAATGATCTTCGGTGTAAGCTAATATTTTTTTGAGTGTTGTTATTGCTTTTTGATGTTTTCCGTTTTTAGAATAGATACTAGCTGTCAGAATGTGAATATCTTCATTGTTTTGCTCTATTTTGGACAAGGTGTTTAAGATGCTTAAAGCTTCGTTTGTTTTGTCTTTTAAGATTAAAATCTCTGCTTTAAAAAGTTGAAGTGTAAGTGAATTTGGGTGTTGCTCTAGTGCTAATGCCACAGCTTTTTCGGCTAAATCTATTTTTCCTTGATCTAGATAATATGATATAATACGTTCAAAATCAATTGAATCAAAAAAATAGGTAGCATTTGTTTTTAGCATTTTTTCAAAACGCTTAATTGATAAATTTTCTTCGTCACCTTCAAATGATAGCATAGTTGTATCTGTTCTTTATTAAAGATAAAAATACATACAAATGCCTTCATTACCGTATGAATTAATAAATGTTTTCAACAGTTTAATAAACATTCTTAAGAAGTGAAAATGTGGTTAATTTTTCAATTTAGACTTTACAAAAAAAACATTTTAAAAATTGTTCGTTTTCAAGAATAAGAATATCTTTACATTATAAATAATTATAGTAATGACATTATCAGGAAGAATCAATAGTTTGCCTATTTCGCAGACTTTAGCAATGGCGGCGAAAGCAAGAGAATTAAAACAAAGCGGTAAAGATATTATCAGTCTTAGCTTGGGAGAACCCGATTTTAATACGCCAACTTTTATTAAAGCTGCTGCTATAGCTGCTATTAATCAAAATTACAATACCTATACACCAGTTGCAGGTTATGATGATTTACGCGAAGCAATAGCAAAAAAATTGCTGCGTGATAATGAGTTGAGCTATAAACCAAGTCAAATAGTAGTTTCAACAGGAGCAAAGCAAGCTTTGGCAAATACGGTGCTGTCTTTGGTAAATCCAGGAGATGAGGTATTGCTTCCTGCGCCTTTTTGGGTGAGTTATGATGCTATGGTTCAGCTTGCAGAAGGTGTGAGTATTACTATACCAACAACTATTGATTCCAATTTCAAAATTACACCAGCACAATTAGAAGCGGCTATAACACCAAAAACAAAGTTGTTGTTTTTTAATTCGCCTAACAACCCTAGTGGTTCTGTCTATTCGGAAGAAGAATATAAAGCTTTGGGGAAAGTGTTGGAAAAGCACCCTCAAATCTATATTATTTCTGATGAAATATATGAGCATATCCTTTATGAAGGAAAAACGTTTAGTTTTGCCAATGTACCTAATATGTATGAACGTACAATAACGGTTAATGGTGTTTCTAAGGCATTTGCAATGACTGGTTGGCGCGTAGGTTATATAGCAGCTCCAGAGCCAATAGCAAAAGCATGTATCAAAATGCAAGGGCAGTTTACTTCGGGAACAAACTGTATTGCCCAACGGGCAACTATTGCAGCTATGGAAGCGCCTGTATCTTCTATTAATTATATGGTTGAGGCGTTTGCAAAACGCAGAACGTTGATCACAGATTTATTAAAAGAAATACCTGGTTTCAAATTGAATAATCCGCAAGGTGCTTTTTATGTTTTCCCTGATATTTCATTTTATTTTGGAAAAACTATACGCGGCAGAAAAATAGCCAATGCAAGTGATTTTTCTATGCTATTACTAGAGGAAACTCTTGTAGCAACTGTTACAGGTGATGCTTTTGGAGCTCCAGAATGTATTCGTTTTTCGTATGCTACATCCAATGATCTTATAAAAGAAGCTGTAAAAAGAATTAAAATACTCTTGGAAGCATAAATTTGAAGCGATTTATATTGGCTAATAAAATTTTTGAAGCTAATCTCTTGATTTAGTTATCAATACTATTTAAAATTATAATGAAAATCAATTTAGAAAATTTAAAACTGGTATTGCTAGTTACGTTAATAGGATATTTATTTGGTCTGATTATTAGTCCGAAATCTCCTTTAGTATCTCCTTTTGTAGGACTTTCTTTTGCTGTTTTTAGATTAAAAAATTTAAAAAAATATTTTAGAAAGGAAAATGCTATAGATTTGAATGTATCATTGCTTGTAGTTTTATCTAATGCTTTATTATATTTTATGCAGAAATTTGATTTGCATTTAAGCAATTTTATTTCATCATTAAGCAAATATTATCTCGATGAACATGTTTATTCATTTTCGTTAACTAGTATTTTAGTTTTATTATTCCTTATTTCTATGATTTTGCTATTTCACTATTTTTTTGATGAAGATAAGGTAATACGAATTGTAAAATCATTTGTCTATACTATTGTTCTATTTCCTTTGTTGGCTCCTATTGTATTTTATACTGCCTTATGGGTAAATCGGCAAGGAGCAATGCAAGAGATTGTACAAGATTTTTGTGTATCAGGTGTGTATCGTGATGCCATTGAAATAGAATCATTAGGAGATTATTATTTACTACCAAATCATAAATTCCAAAATTCTGGGTTAAAAAGTATAAAGAAAAACGATACAATACAAGTTGTTTTCAAAATGGGAATTTTTGGCATTAAATATATGAATAAGGGTAAAATCACCTTGAAAGAATAACGCGAAACAAAATATTTCATGAAATTACTAGGAAACTTTGGATTAGAATTATTGTGAGTTTATTAGCTGGAGGGATTATATCAGAAATAATCCATATTTCAACTGGTGACCTTGACAGACCAGTAGAAATGAATCTCTCAATGCTTTATGCCATTTTAGTTTACATAATACTGACGATTATTGTAATAAGATTAAAAAATAAAGCAAATTTCAACTGGAGATATTATCAGCCTTTTTGATAACTTCTGAAAATTGTTTGCAGGAAATACCTTCTGCCAAAATGGCATATTTTATTTTATTGTACTATATTTGCAGTCTAAAAATAAGATATGAATAACGAGCACATTATAGATGAGAAAAAGCAAGGGCAATCTTTGCATACCGAAGGGAAAAAATCAAATACTAAGAAATTATTTATAGAGAGTTATGGTTGTCAAATGAACCTTAATGACAGCGAGATAGTTGCTGCTATTATGGAAGAAAATGGCTATAATACAACCAATCTACTCGAAGAAGCAGATTTGGTGTTGGTTAATACCTGTGCGATACGTGAGAAAGCAGAGCAAACAGTTCGAAAAAGACTTGAAAAATACAATGCCATCAAAAAACGTATTAACCCAACTATGAAAGTTGGTGTATTAGGCTGTATGGCAGAGCGCTTGAAAGAAAAATTTCTAGAAGAAGAAAAAATAGTAGATTTGGTTGTTGGTCCAGATGCTTATAGAGATTTACCTAACCTAATGACAGAAGTAGAAGCAGGGCGTGATGCTATTAATGTATTACTTTCTCGTGATGAAACCTATGCCGATGTTTCTCCAGTACGTTTAAATTCAAATGGTGTTTCTGCCTTTGTATCTATTACACGTGGTTGTGATAATATGTGTACCTTCTGTGTAGTGCCTTTTACTCGAGGGCGTGAACGTAGCCGTAATCCTGAGAGTATTGTAAGCGAAATACAAGAACTTTGGGATAAAGGGTATAAAGAAGTGACACTTCTAGGACAAAATGTAGATAGCTACTTATGGTATGGTGGCGGTCTCAAAAAAGATTATAAAAATGCTACCGAAGCGCAAAAACAAAATGCAGTAGATTTTGCTATGTTATTAGACAAAGTAGCACAACAGTTCCCGATAATGCGTTTTCGCTTTTCTACCTCAAACCCCCAAGATATGCATCTTGATGTATTGCATGTGATGGCAAAATACAAAAATATATGCAAATATATTCATCTCCCTGTGCAAGCAGGAAGTACATCAATGTTGAAACGTATGAATAGACAGCATACACGCGAAGAATACATTGCATTGATAGACAATATTCGTAAGATAATACCAGAATGTGCTATATCACATGATATTATTGCAGGATTCTGTGGCGAAACCGAAGAAGAACATAAAGAAACACTTTCTTTGATGGAATATGTAAAATACGATTTTGGATTTATGTTTGCATATTCAAATAGACCAGGAACTCCAGCAGCAAAACGTATGGAAGATGATGTTCCAATGGATATTAAAAAACGCCGTTTGACAGAAATTATCAACTTACAGCAAGTTCACGGTTTGTATCGTATGGAACAGTTCGTAGGCAAAACAGTAGAGGTTTTAATAGAAGGCGATTCTAAAAAATCCGCTAAACATTGGAAAGGACGTAATTCTCAGAATGCTGTTGTTATTTTTGAAAAAACAGGCAATGAAGCTATAGGAGATTTTGTTGATGTAAAAATTGACACGTGTACAAGTGCTACATTAATAGGTAACCGCGTTTAATACATTAAACTTATGGATATACAAGCCACAAAACAACGTTTCGGAATTATTGGTAACGATCCAAAGCTCAATAGAGCCTTGGAAAAAGCCATACGTGTAGCGCCAACAGACATATCGGTGTTGGTTACAGGAGAAAGTGGTGTTGGTAAGGAGAGTATTCCTAAAATTATTCATAGCCTTTCACACCGAAAACACAATAAATACATAGCTGTAAACTGTGGCGCAATACCAGAAGGAACCATAGATTCTGAACTTTTTGGTCACGAAAAAGGGGCTTTTACAGGAGCAACACAAACCCGTAAAGGCTATTTTGAAGTGGCAGACGGTGGAACCATTTTTTTGGATGAAGTAGGAGAGTTACCGCTGACAACACAAGTTCGTTTGCTGCGTGTTTTAGAAAATGGAGAGTTTATGAAAGTAGGTTCTTCACAAGTACAAAAGACAGATGTACGTATTGTAGCAGCTACCAATTTGGATATGCCAAAAGCCATTGCTAAAGGTAAATTTAGAGAAGATTTGTACTATAGATTGAGTACTATTGAAATTCAATTACCACCATTGCGCGAGCGTTTTGAAGATATTTATTTGCTTTTTAGAAAATTTGCTTCTGACTTTGCTCAGAAATACAATATGCCTACCATTCGGCTTACAGATGACGCTATTGCATTGCTGAAACAGTACAGTTTTCCAGGGAATATTAGACAATTGCGCAATATAGCCGAGCAAATCTCTGTTATTGAGCAAAAAAGATTGGTAGATGCGCAGATGCTCAAGGAGTATTTGCCCAATATAACAACCCAACTCCCAACTGTTATAGCAGGAAAAAGTAGCGAATTTGATTTTGCGCTAGAACGCGAAATGATTTATAAAATATTGTTTGAACTGCGTAAAGAGATTGATGTGCTTAAACAAAATGGAGGTTCAGAAATGATGGATCAGCCTACTAACTACAAACGTGATGAACAGTATTTGCTTAATGACACTAAAGAATCAAATACTAATGTAGAGGTTATTCATGTGCCAAAACCGACTTCGCATAATGAACTATATCAAGATATTGAGACTATTGAAGAAGAAGAAAACTACTCCTTGCAAGACAAAGAAATTGAATTGATAAAAAAAGCATTAGAAAAATACAATAATAAGCGTAAATTAGCGGCTGAAGAATTAGGGATATCAGAACGTACCTTATATCGTAAAATTAAACAATTTGGACTGTAATGTTTAGCAATCAATCATATAATAAATTAGGAATTATTTCAGTATTTATACTGTTACTGACACTTTCTAGTTGTGGTATTTATTCATTTACAGGTACCAATTTAGATTGTAATAAATACAAAACTGTACAAATAGCATATTTTGACAATGAAGCTCCAGAAGTGGTTAATGGTTTGACTGAAGCTATAAATACAAAACTACAAGATTTAATGCTTTCTCAGACTTGCTTGACTTTGGTGCGCGAAGATGCTGATTTGATTTTTGAAGGCGAAATCACAAATTATCGTATTACACCAACTGCCCAAACATCAGATGCCACAGCATCAAAGAATAGAATGACAATTGGTGTGCGTGTGCGCTATACAGATACCATAGATGATACAATGAGTTGGGAAAAATCATATAGTTATTATTATGATTTTCCTGCTAATACATTGCCATCTTCGATACAGCGTGAAGCCAATGAAGAAATTTTTGATTATATCACCAAACAAATATTTAATGATTCCGTAGCCAATTGGTAGTAATGACACAAGCAGATTTCATACATATTATAGAAAACCCGTATCATGTAGATGCAAAACATTTGGATGCATTACAAGATATTGCGCGAGAATTTCCGTATTTTCAAGCAGCGCAAGCTGTTTTATTAAAATCATTTAAAAATACAGGAAATTATCATTATCCTGAATTGCTCAAAAAAGTAGCTGCTTTGACATCAGACCGAAGTGTTTTGTTTGAATTTATGACGCAAACTGAATTTTTACAAGAATTTGCAGTTAATGAAATAAAATATTTAGATGATATCGAAGCATCTAATCAAGAACCTGAAATTTCTGCATCTGAAGACTTGAAAGAAGAAATAGCAACTACAGTTGAAGATAAACCATTAGAAGAAGCAGAAAAAAAACCAGAACCATTACCTAAAGAATTAAATTTTGAACAATGGCTTAAAGTACTCTCTGGAGGCTTTCAACATGTTGAAAACGAAAAATATAAAACAGAAAAATCAAATACAGTTAGTTCCAAATTTGATAGAATAGATAAATTTTTAAATGAAAAACCAAAGATAACACCTTCGCGAACATCAGACATAAATATAGATATTGCAAAGCAAAGTGTAGCAGAAAATGATGCTATTATGACCGAAACTTTAGCTAAAATTTATATCAGTCAAAAAAAATATAAACGTGCAATCAAAGCTTATCGCATTTTAAGTTTGAAATATCCAGAAAAAAGTGTTTTCTTTGCAGAGCAAATAGAAGCAATAAAAAAAATAGAATAAAAATGAATATATTATTAGTATTAATAGTTTTAGTAGCAGTATTTTTGATTATCACCATTATGGTACAAAATCCAAAAGGAGGAGGATTAGATTCTTCTTTTGCAGGAGGAGGTTCTCAAATGATTGGTGGTGTTAAACAAACCGGTGATTTCTTAGAAAAAAGTACTTGGTTTTTATCTGCATTGTTAGTGATACTAGTACTAGGAGTAAATGTAATGAAAAGTGGAGATAATAAAGACGCTGTTCTAAAAGGAGCAAAAGTAGAGATTGAAACTCCAAAAGCAGACACAACACCAGCTGCACCAACTAATGATGCAACAAAAACACAAGAAACAGATAAAAAATAATAATTATTTTTATACATAATTTAAAATGGCAGTATGTCACAATACTGACATTTTTTTTTTGATTAAGTCTGCCAATTTTTTTTGGTATAATTTATGTAATTTTGTTTCTAGTAATAAATTAATTTAAAAATAATAACATACTATGAGTATTCAAATAAAACCACTAGCAGATCGCGTATTGGTATTGCCAATGCCCGCAGAGGAAAAAACAGCTTCTGGACTTTTTATTCCAGATTCGGCAAAAGAAAAACCACAAAAAGGAACCGTTGTAGCTGTTGGTAAAGGGAAACCCGAAGAGCCAATGACTGTAAAGGTTAATGATGTAGTGCTTTATGGTAAATATGGAGGTACAGAATTAGAATTGGAAGGGAAAATCTATTTGATGATGCGCGAAAGCGATATTATGGCAGTTGTTTAATAATTAAAAAAAGAAAAAAATGGCAAAAAATATAGTATTTGATATTGAAGCAAGAGATGGTATTAAGCGAGGCGTAGATGCCTTAGCTAATGCTGTAAAAGTTACTTTAGGTCCTAAAGGACGTAATGTAGTTATAGGCAAAGCATTTGGAGCGCCACAAGTGACCAAAGATGGTGTAACGGTAGCCAAAGAGATAGAACTTGAAGACCCTTTAGAAAATATGGGCGCGCAGATGGTTAAAGAAGTAGCTTCCAAAACCAATGATTTGGCAGGAGATGGTACTACAACAGCTACTGTACTAGCTCAAGCAATCGTAAAAGAAGGACTGAAAAATGTAGCAGCAGGAGCTAACCCTTTAGATTTGAAAAAAGGAATTGATCAAGGAACAAAAGCTATTGTAGAAGCCTTAGCAAAACAAAGTGAAGAAGTCAATTCTAGCTCTGATAAAATAATGCAAGTAGCATCTATTTCTGCAAATAATGACGCTGTTATTGGCGCATTAATAGCAGATGCTTTTGGAAAAGTAGGACGTGAAGGCGTGATAACTGTAGAAGAAGCCAAAGGAACAGAAACGTATGTAGATGTAGTGGAAGGAATGCAGTTTGATAGAGGCTATTTATCACCTTATTTTGTCACCAATTCTGATAAAATGACTGCTGAATTAGAAAACCCTTTTATCCTTTTATTTGATAAGAAAATATCAACAATGAAAGATATTTTACCAATATTAGAGCCTGTTGCCAAATCGGGGAGACCCTTGCTAATTATTGCCGAAGATGTAGATGGTGAAGCATTGGCTACTTTGGTGGTCAATAAACTACGTGGCGCATTAAAAATAGCAGCTGTCAAAGCTCCTGGTTTTGGAGATAGACGTAAAGCAATGCTTGAAGATATCGCTATTTTGGCTAATGGAACTGTCATTTCTGAAGAAAAAGGATTTACCTTAGAAAATGCTAATATTGAACTTTTGGGAACAGCAGAGCGCGTTACTATTAACAAAGATAATACTACCATTGTCAATGGAGCAGGCGCTGCTGATATGATTAAGCAACGTATCAACCAAATAAAAGCGCAAATAGAAAGCACCACATCAGACTATGATAAAGAAAAACTACAAGAGCGTTTGGCAAAACTAGCTGGCGGTGTTGCTGTTTTGTATGTAGGAGCAGCAAGTGAAGTAGAGATGAAAGAGAAAAAAGATCGTGTTGATGATGCTTTGCATGCAACACGCGCAGCTGTAGAAGAAGGTATCATTGCTGGAGGAGGTGTTGCTTTGGTTCGTGCTAAAAAAGTACTCGAAACAGTAAAAACACTAAATACAGATGAAAAAACAGGTTTGCAAATCTTAGCACGTGCTATAGAAGAACCACTACGCCAAATTGTAGAAAATGCAGGAGGAGAAGGCTCTGTAGTTGTTGCCAAAGTCATAGAAGGTAAAGGTAATTTTGGCTTTGATGCTAAACATGATGAATACGTAGATATGCTCAAAGCAGGTATTATAGATCCGAAAAAAGTGACTCGTGTAGCTTTAGAAAATGCAGTTTCTGTAGCAGGAATGATACTGACTACCGAAAGTGCATTAGTAGAAATAAAAGAAGATGCACCTGCTGCTGCTATGCCTCCAATGGGTGGTGGTATGCCAGGAATGATGTAATATTTACAATTCTGACAAGGTGAGGAACGAATGAAATGAGGAAGGAATCTTATGATTTGTCTTCAAAAATGCGCGATCTTACTACGTATCAAAATAATAAATTTTATATAATAAATGACAAAAAAGACTGAGGTGTTTACACCTTAGTCTTTTTTATTCAGCTTGATTTTCTAAGACTTCAAACATTGCTTTAGCTTTAGTAAGGCATTCTACATATTCTTTTTCAGCATCAGATTGATTGGTGATAGCGCCTCCTACAGCAAAACTTAGTTTTTTTAATGATGCATTATACAAAATACTACGTATAATGACATTGAAATCGAAGTCGCCATCAGCAGTGATATAACCTAAAGCGCCTGAATAAAAACCGCGTTTGAATTGCTCGTATTTTTCGATATGTTGCATTGCTGCTACTTTTGGTGCTCCAGTCATTGAACCCATTGGAAACAATGCTTTGATAGTATCAATAGGATGTATAGTATTAGCTAATTCACATTGTACGGTGCTTATCATTTGATGCACTTGGTCAAAGGTGTATATTTGACATAACTCACTAACTGTGACAGTATTTTTAAGTGCAATTTTAGCCATATCATTGCGTACCAAATCAACAATCATTATGTTTTCTGCACGTTCCTTTTTATCATTTTTCAAGAGCTTTATTATAGCTTTATCTTCTTGAATTGTTTTGCCTCGCTTGGCAGTTCCTTTTATCGGTTGTGAAATTAAATACTGTTTTGTTTTTTTTATAAAACGCTCTGGTGAGCTACCAAGCAGGTGATATTCATTATGTTTAAAATAATTTGCAAATGGTGCTTTAGATATTCTATTTAATGCTTGATATGTTTTTAAAGAATCAATTGTTTCTACATCGTAAGTATACGGTTGACAGTAATTTAATTCGTAATATTTACCTTGTTGTATATCTGTTTTTATGTGATTAATAGTATCGAGATATGTTGTTTTACTTATAGTAGCTTCTATTTTAAGTTTTTTATTGGTTTTATTAGTTTTGATAATAGTATTTGTTATCGCATCATAATCACCAGCTATTTCATTTTTATACTTATTTAAATAGCTTATTTTTAATGTATTATTTTTAATAATAAATAGTTTTTTTGCTTGAAAAAAATACAATGCAGGAAAAGCTACTACATCTGTATTATCGGAGCTTAGTTTTTCAATATCATTTTTTAAATCATAAGACAAAACACCAAAAATAGTATCATTACAAGTGTCATAATAGTTTTTGAGTTGTTCAAATGCTTGTGTTGTGTTGTCTAATTCTATTGTGGTTTCAGTATCAAGAGCAACTAAAAAATCAAAAGAACTATACTTTTCCTTATGCAGATTGCTATCTAAAATGCATACTGTTTTTGCCGTATCACTCCATTGCATCAGTTGTTTTTTGAGCAATTCAATATGGTTTATTTCCTTATAAACAATGGTTCTTATTGCCATGACTTAGGGTTGCAAACGACTGATAATCCAGTTGTATTCTTTGTCCAATTGATAGCAAATTCTATCGTGCATACGGTTTGGTCTGCCTTGCCAAAACTCCATTGAAATCGGTTTTACAAGATAACCGCCCCAATGTGCTGGACGTGGTATTGCTGCGCCTTCAAACTGTTTTGTTACAGTTTCTAGTTGCTTGTCTAAGGCTTCTCTAGTTGCTATTTTTTCGCTTTGTTGCGAAGCCCAAGCACCTAATTTACTACCATCAGGTCGTGATTCAAAATAGCCATCAGAGAGGTTTTTGGCTAATTTTTCAGCCTTACCTTTTATTATGATTTGACGTTCTAGCGCTGGCCAAAAGAAACTTAAACATACTTTAGGATTTTGTGCTATTGCTTTTCCTTTTTCACTATTATAATTGGTGTAAAAAATAAAGCCTTCCCAAGTAAAGCGTTTGAGCAATACAACACGTGTTTTAGGAAATTGGTCTAAGCCAATAGTGCTTACAGCCATAGCATTTGCTTCGTGTACGCTACTATCATTATCAGCTTGTAGAAACCAATTTCGAAATAATTCAATAGGGTTTTCAGGAATATTGTTTTCTAATAATGCGCCTTTTTGATATACTTCACGGTAATTGCTTAAATCTTTGTCCATCACAGTTTTTTACATTTCGTAACTGGTTCCTTCTTGACCCAGAACAACATTATCAAACACTTTTTCAGCTTCTTGTTGAAAACGTTTTAAATCTTTATAACGACTTGAATAATGACCAAGTATAAGCATTTTAGTAGCCGCAAGTTTTGCTATTTTTCCTGCTTCTAGTGCAGTACTGTGCATTGTTTTTTTTGCTAATGCATTTTGATCTTCAAGAAATGTAGATTCGTGATAAAGCATCGTTACATCTTTGATAATAGGTACAA
>JALSVQ010000163.1 GCA_027073495.1 Flavobacteriaceae bacterium
GCAATTATGGGTTTTATGAACTCATTATTAGAAGTTATCCGTAGAGAAAAACCCGACCATCTTGCGGTTTGTTTTGACAAAGGAGGCTCTGTAGCACGTACCGAAGCGTACGAAGCATACAAAGCGAATAGATTGGAAACACCTGAAGCCATACGCATTGCGGTGCCTTATATACAACGTATTTTGGAAGCTATGCATATTCCTGTAATAGAAAAAGCAGGTTTTGAAGCTGATGACATTATCGGAACACTTGCCAAACAAGCAGAAAAAAAAGGGTTTAAGGTTTATATGGTAACACCTGATAAAGATTTTGCACAACTGGTTTCTGATAATATTTTTATGTGGAAACCGGCTCGTATGGGCAATGGTATTGAAATTTGGGGCGTGCCCGAAGTGCAAGCTAAATTTGAAGTAACACGCCCTGAGCAAGTCATAGATTATCTTGGTATGATGGGCGATAGCGCAGACAATATCCCTGGACTTCCAGGAGTTGGAGACAAAACTGCAAAAAAATTCTTAAAACAATATGGCAGCATGGAAAACCTTTTGGCAAATACACACGAGCTAAAAGGAAAAATGAAAGAAAAAATAGAAGCGAATAAAGCACTTGGTTTATTATCAAAACAACTCGCTACTATTATGCTTGATGTGCCTGTTACTTTTGATGCAGATGCATATACTATGGACAGCCCTGATATGGAGAAAGTAACAGATTTGTTTCAAGAACTGGAGTTTAGAAGACTGCAAGACCAGTTTATGCGTTTATTTAACAGACAAGCAGTTTCTACAAGTCAAATCAATACAACAGTACAAAAAACAGTTCCTAAGAAAAAACCAGCTAATGGACAATTGGATTTGTTTGCTGCCTTTGATGCTGCTTCAAATAATACAGCTGAAACAGCTGCTGCTCCTGTTTCGCGTTTTAAAACAATACATACTACAAAGCACTTCTATCAATTAATCGATACTGCTATAGGACAAGAACTACTTGTTGAAAAATTATTGCAGCAGAAAAATGTGTGTTTTGACACAGAAACTACAAGCCTCAATACTTTTGAAGCAGAATTGGTAGGAATAGCCTTTTCGTATGAAAAACACAAAGGGTTCTATGTGCCTTTTCCTAAAGATAAAACAGAAACGAAGGCAATTCTCAATCGTCTAAAACCTTTTTTTGATGCCGAAAATATTGAGAAAATAGGACATAATCTCAAATACGATATTAAAGTATTGGCTAATTATAATATCACAGTCAAAGGAAGTATTTTTGATACCATGCTTGCCCATTATATTCTCAGTCCTGATGGTAGACACAATATGGATATTTTGACAACTACTATATTAGATTATGAACCGATAAGCATTACGTCATTGATTGGTAAAAAAGGAAAAAATCAGCTTTCTATGCGTGATGTTCCTATTAAAGAGGTCGTAGCGTATGCTGTAGAAGACGCAGACATTACCTTACAGCTTAAAGAGTTGTTTGAAAAAGATTTAGCCGAGCTAAAACAAAAAGAGTTGTTCCAAACAGTAGAAAGTCCTTTGGTCAACGTACTAGCAGCAATGGAATATGAAGGGATAAACCTTGATATTGATTTCTTAAAAATACTATCTATAAGCATAACCAAAGATATTGAAGCATTAGAAAAAACCATTTATGCAGCAGCCAATACAGATTTTAATTTGGCTTCACCAAAACAATTAGGAATAGTGCTTTTTGAAGAATTAAAACTTGTAGCCAAACCCAAAAAGACCAAAACAGGGCAATATGCTACAGGCGAAGATATTTTAACAAAACTTGCTGACGAACATCAGATTGTAAAAGATATTTTGGTGTGGCGTGGTTTGATAAAACTCAAAAACACCTATATAGATGCCTTGCCAGAATTGGTTAATAAAGACACAAAACGACTACACACTACATATATGCAAACGGTAGCTGCCACAGGAAGATTGAGTTCTACCAATCCGAATTTGCAAAACATACCAATCCGCACCAAACTCGGAAAAGAAATACGTAAGGCCTTTGTAGCGCGAGATGACAAACACACATTATTGGCAGCCGATTACAGCCAGATAGAGCTCCGTATTATTGCGGCATTAAGCAATGAACCAACAATGATTACTTCGTTTCAAAATGGTGAAGATATCCATAAAGCAACAGCTGCAAAAGTCTTCAATATTCCTTTAGAAACGGTTACACGCGAACAACGAAGCCAAGCAAAAACAGTGAATTTTGGTATTATTTATGGTGTCTCTGCCTTTGGTCTTGCACGCCAAACCACACTTTCGCGAAAAGAAGCAAAAGTATTAATAGAAGCATATTATGAAACCTATCCAAAACTGAAAGATTATATAGCAAAACAGATTGCATTTGCTCGAGAAAACGGATATGTAACTACTATTTTAGGAAGAAGAAGATATTTGAATAATATCAATTCAAATAATGCAATAGTACGTGCTGCTGATGAGCGTAATGCAGTTAATGCGCCTATACAAGGTTCTGCTGCCGATATTATCAAAATAGCTATGAATAGTATTCAAGAAAAATTAATTAACAATAACTATAAAACCAAAATGCTACTTCAAGTACATGATGAACTTGTCTTTGACGTACCTAATGATGAATTAGAAAAAGTACAACAACTCATTAAAAATGAAATGGAAAATGCTTTTAAGCTTGAAGTACCGTTGCTAGTTGATTTAGGAACAGGAAATAATTGGTTGGAAGCACATTAATCTACATAAATAAAATTGTATTTGATATGTAATTCTATTCATTTAGAATATGTATCTTTGTCTTATTATAATTAATAACCAAAAAACACCATAATGAAAAAAGTAATTTTAACACTTTTAGTTAGTGCATTAGTAGCCGTTTCTTGTTCAGATGACAAAAAGGAAACTATAAAAGAAGAAAACACAAAACAAGAAGCGCAAGAAAAAGCTGACTATCAAGTTTTTGGAGAAAAGTTTGATGAAAAAGGAGCGCTTAATGCAGCACAAATGCTTGCGCAATACAAAACAATGAAACCGGGAGATACTGTATCTGTTAAATTTACATCAAAAATCAATGCTGGCTGTAAGAAAAAAGGGTGTTGGATGCGTTTGGATTTAGGAGAAAATCAAGAGTCTTTTGTGCGTTTTAAAGACTACGGCTTTTTCATCCCTTTGAATGCAGATGGAAAAGAGGTAATAGTAAATGGCAAAGCTTTTGTGACAGAAATAACTGTAGAAGAGTTAAAACATTTTGCTAAAGATGAAGGAAAAAGTGAAGCAGAAATAGCAAAAATCACAAAACCTGAATATACGTATGCTTATGAGTCTGAAGGTGTCTTAATGAAATAATGATGCGCTATACATTACTTATACTATCATTATTTTTATTTGCTTGTAATACGCAGCCAAAACAAGAGCCAACTGTAGCTAAACCTGCAGAAAAGATGCAAATGTATCAACCATCTGAAATGGCATTGCTTATGGAAGAAATGTATCAAGCTAATATGAAGGTGAAAAACCAAATTAAAGCAGGTGAACTACCAAAAAGTTTCCCTGAAAAATTTAAAAACATTCATAAAGCGGTATTAACCGATCCAAGTGA
>JALSVQ010000164.1 GCA_027073495.1 Flavobacteriaceae bacterium
TTTTTCCTGCACCATCATCAGCGATTGCATTACTATTAACTGTGAAATCAGACCAAGTCCAACGCGAATAATTTGTTGGTGGATAATAATTCCATCCTCCAGATTCTCCTAATTTAAAAGTAAGATTGTACAATGATGCAGAACCTGTATTTTGCAATAAAAACTCACTATAGTCGCCATATGCAGCACCAAAACCAGGTTGTGCTTGTACCGTTGCTCGTGTAGAAAGCACAGGAGACCCTCCGTTCAATGAAATACCAGAGGTATTTTCATTTCCTGCTTCGCAATAACCTATATTACAGCCATAAGTAGGTACATATGTAATAGTCTCACCTGCACCTGATGGACAGCCTAATAATTTTAAACCAATAACGGCATCTAGTGTTTCATTTTGTTCAAAGCGTGTATCATTATCACCAATAGCTTGAATTTCATCAGCCCCTAATGTCAATAAATCTGTTTGCATACCTCCTGACGGAACTCCAATAGCCAAACTACTTGTAGCTGTAGCTGTATATTGCACTTCTACATTTGTAGTGTGTGTAATTTTCACTATGATATTTGAAGAATATGCATTTGGGTAAGATGTATTTTGCACCAATGTCAAGGTCGTAGGTTGCACTTGCCCCGCATCTAAAGATGTAGAAGCAGGCGCTACAGCTGGTAACTCAATATGAGAATACAGCACACTTGGCCAAGCCGACTGCGTTGTAACAGCTGTATTACTAAGTAAGGTATAAACACAGTAGCATCCGTTGCTACCTGTTCACAACCAGTTAATGCTTTGTATTTTATTAATTTAGAATCTGAAGCCGTTGCCAAAGCATTTGTTATCTTAATAAGAGCACTTTGTGTATTCATGCCACTTACTACAGTAGCAGTTGCCGAACTCACAGCAAGACCTTCAAACGTAACACCTAGTGGAAGATCTATGCGCAACTGATCTCCAGCTGCTAATGGTCCAAAAACTTTAAACCGAAAAGACGCAGGCTCTCCACAAGCTACAACTTCTGAAGGCATTCCATTAGATGGAATATATATATTTTGCGCAACTACAGAATAGATGTTTGCGACTAATAAAGTCAATACTAATAGTGTTTTGTTTAGTTTCATGTTTGTTTAGTTTCATGTTTGTTTAGTTTCATGTTTGTTTTCAATTTGTTTATTAGTCTTACAGAACTGAATTTAGCTACAAAGATATAAAAAAAAAAAATATTGAAAATTTCATTTTTTTTAATGCAAGTAAATTGCAGATTCATCTTTTGATTTATAAATTTTTCATATCTGTTATTGCATTTTATATTAGAAATAATGTACTATAATCTAGATTTTAAAGTTGATTTAGTGTTTTCATTACCCACTGATTTTTAAATGTATTTAACCTTAAACAATATCATGATGATGAGAAAATGTTGGAACAAGTTGCTTCATATTGTAAACTTCTCATATCATAAAAACCTATAAACCAATAGTTGTTCCTACTGTTATAGATGGTTTTAGGTGTGCTTTTGACAAAAAAGTTGCGTATGAAAAAGAAGGGAATTCTGCAATCTATGGTAATAAAAGAGCCTTTAAAAATAGATTATGATACGATTTCAGTAGAAGAATTGGTAGAGCAACTCCAATATGCTATAGAACACCCTTCACACCTAAAAGTATTATCTGAAAAAGAACTGAAAAAGTTAGAAGCTTTGGATAAACAGCGTGAATACGATTATAAAGGAGACGAATAACTAGATTATTATTCATTATTATTTAAAAGACTTAACAGTCATATTTGTTTTAAACTAAACTACTGCATCCCACAATGGTGTCTTTGGAAAAGGCGCTTCCACAGTCATTGCTTCTTTCTTTACAGGATGAACAAAGCTAATTTTTCTAGCATGGAGATTAATACCACCATCAGGGTTGGAGCGTGCAGCACCATATTTTAAATCGCCTTTTATGCTAGCGCCTATTTTAGCAAGTTGACAACGTATTTGATGATGGCGTCCTGTTTCCAAAGCAATTTGAAGTATTAAATAATTATCTAACACTTGCTTTATTTCGTAATGCAAAATGGCTTTTTTACTAGCATCTATAGCTTTATCAAAAGCAGTAGATTTGTTGTTTTTAGGGTTTTTACGTAGGTAATTAATAAGAGTTCCTTTAGCTGGGATTTCTGCCTTTTTACATATGGCAATGTATGTTTTTTGTATCGTTTTGTCACGAAACATAGTATTCATACGCTCTAAAGCCTTGGATGTTCGCGCAAAAATAACCAAACCACTGGTAGGTCTGTCTAAACGATGTACAACGCCCAAAAACACTTTACCAGGTTTATTGTATTTTTTTTTAATATAAGATTTTACAACATCACTTAGCGGTTTGTCTCCAGTTTTATCACCTTGTACAATATCACCTACACGTTTATTGACAATGATAAGATGATTGTCTTCATAGAGTACTTGTAGGTTTTGAGCTGTTGAATACGTTTTTTTCAAAGCTAGTATTGTTCTTCTTCATTAGGAAAATCTAATGATTTGACATCTGCTACATATTGCGAAAAAGCATTGGTCATTTGCTCATACATATTTAAATAACGACGTAAAAAACGCGGATTGAATTCGTGGGTTATTCCTAGCATGTCGTGCATTACTAATACTTGTCCATCAACTACAGAGCCTGCTCCAATACCAATGACAGGTATGGTTAAACTCTTAGCTACTTTTGCGGCTAGGTCAGCAGGTACTTTTTCTAAAACTAAAGCAAAACAACCTAATTTTTCTAAGAGTTTAGCATCTTCCAATAGTTTTTCGGCTTCCGCTGTTTCTTTGGCACGTACAGTATATGTTCCAAATTTGTATATTGATTGTGGCGTTAGACCTAAGTGCCCCATTACAGGAATTCCTGCTGTAAGAATACGCGATATAGATTCTGAAATTTCACTTCCTCCTTCGAGTTTTACTGCGTGACCACCAGATTCTTTCATTATTCTAATAGCAGATTCTAATGCCTTACGCGAATCTCCTTGATAAGTTCCAAAAGGTAAATCTACTACAATTAATGCTCTTTTTATGGCGCGTACAACTGCTGATGCATGATAAATCATTTGGTCGAGAGTTATAGGTAATGTGGTTTCGTGACCTGCCATTACATTTGATGCAGAATCACCAACAAGTATAACGTCTATCCCAGTGTTATCAACAACTTTTGCCATGGTATAATCGTAAGCCGTTATCATAGCTATCTTCTCGCCATGGACTTTCATATCAATTAATGATTTGGTTGTTACGCGTTTGTATTGTTTTTTTGCTGTTGACATAATTTTATTTTTTGTAAAAATACTAATTTTTTAGAAGAACACAATTTATGCATTATTAATAATTTTAAATACTATTTCATAAAGCTTACCATCGGTTATTTGTGCTCCTTTTTGTATAAGGTCAAAGAGCAATTTGTTTTTTGTGTCCTTATTTATTTTTTTTGTTCCTTTTGTTAGTTCAATAGTATCATTATTAAGGTTGTTGATGAGCCAAGTTATGCCTTCTTTTGTTCTTAAATCTTGTTTTTCGAACGTTTGTATTATTAATAATTGAATGGCTGATGCTGTAACTTTATAAAAATGTAATTCATTTTTTGTAGCTTCTTCGAGATAATTTACTTTAGATAAAACATCATCCCAAACCAAATCACTAAAAATAGCCAATTCTTCGGCTACAATTTCAGTATTGGTTTTTTTATAGCTTTCCCAAAGGGCTTTATCTATTTTTTGAGATGCCAAAAATTGTGAAAATTCTACATGTAATGCTTCAAATTGTTCTTTGGTGAGTAATGTATATTTCATTTGCTTGTTTTATTTAAAGTAATCTTCAAAATCATTAAAAAACAATTCCATTTGTTCCATATTTTCTTTGAAGAAGTAATAAATCTCTTGCCATGTATTTTTATTATGAATAGATACGCCATCTAATGCAACATACATTCTACTTACATTTTTATCACTGAGATCAAGATAATAATCGCGTTCAAAAATGGCTTCTGGCAAATACTCAGTTTTTACAATTTTTAGTAATGCTATGAGCTTATCATAATACATATAGCGGAGTTCATCATCAGTCATTTCAAGGTCTAGAATAACCATTGCTTTTTTTCTATCAGCATAAAATTTAAATGAAAAATCTTTAATTTTGGTATCATAAAGCAACCATTTTCGAGGAAATGATTTTCCAAAACTAATCCAAAATTCTTTGCGTAATTTTCTTGATTCTTCTTTGCTAAACATTAGATAAAATAGGCTAGGGTAAATGCTACGATGACACTTAAAAATTTATAAAAATTAAACTGATGATTCTCTGACGATTCATAGAGTATTGTGGTGGCAACATGGGTCAAAACACCAATGACCAAGGCAGCAATATAGTTGTGATTGTCTTGTAAGAATAAAATAGTATTACCAAAATAACTACCAAGTGGAGCCATTAGGGCAAAGGCTATTAAAATAATAAAAAGGGATATCTTTTTGGTCTTTTGCTGTAATAAAAATGAGGTAATAACTATGGCAATAGGTAGTTTGTGCATTAAAATACCAATTAGAAATGAATGATTGGCAGTGTTTAATGGCATGCCTTCTAAAAAAGAATGGATAAATAAACTAACGAGTAATAAAACAGGAATTTTACTATCGTGGCGGTGTACATGACCGTGTTCTACACCATCGGAGAAAAATTCGAGTATCATTTGTGCTAACATCCCAATAACAATAAATAAACCGATAGTTTTATTTTCTTGTGTATTTGAAAAAACTTCGGGCAAAAGATGAAATACGACGATTGCCAATAAAAAAGCACCACTAAATGCCAAAAGCAATTTTGTAAAACGAGCGTTTAGTTGTACCAAGAATGCTATTGTTGCACCAAGAACTACAGATAATATTAATAATATATAAATCATTTGCGTACTATCATTATCATTCTATTGGAATTAATCACGTCAAAAGGCGATAAATCATAATCTCCAAAAACAGCTTCAAGTTGAAAACCCACTTGTTCAAAATAGCTTTTGAAATGCTCAAGTTTTAAGCAACGGACTTGTTCTTTAAACGAAAAATGCTCACCTTGATCTTCAAAATCAATAGTTTTATAAATAAATTTCTGATCCGTTCTTCGCGTTAGTTCAAATGTGATGCCATCTACAACTTTGGTTTCTTCAGCAATGAGATTTTCTCGTGCCTTGCTAGCATTTAAAAAATCAAAAACGGCTACACCATTAGATTTTAATTCATTATGAACGGCTTGTATGGTTTTTAGATTATCATTGTCATCATTAAAATAACCAAAGCTAGTAAACAAATTAAAAACAGCATCAAACTGATAAGGGTAAGTTTCGCGCATATCGTGAACAGCAAATTTGAGATTATCTTCTTCAAATTGGCTAGCGTATGCAATACTATTTTTTGATAAATCTAAACCTGTAACTTGGTAACCAAGGCTACTTAAATATACCGAATGACGCCCTTTGCCACAAGCCAAATCTAAGATACTTGCTGTTTTATTAAGCTTTAAATACTGAATCAGTTGCTGCATAAAATGCTGCGCTTCTTCATCATTTCTGTGTTTGTATAAAATATGGTAATATGTAGTATCAAACCACGTTTTGAACCATGCAGTCTTTGTTGTCATATATTTTTATTAGTGCACAAATTTACGTTATTTTGTAGAATAATTGATAATTTTATGAATCAAGACTTTAAAATGGTTGCCAAAACCTTATTTGGACTAGAAGAAGTACTAGAAAATGAGTTGAAACAACTCGGTGCAAGAGACACAAAAATAGGTGTTCGAAATGTTAGTTTCTTTGGAGACTCGGGCTTTATGTATAAGGCCAATCTCAATCTAAGAACGGCTATAAAAATATTAAAACCTATTAAACGTTTCCAAGTTCAAAATGAAGATGATTTGTATTATCATGTCAAAAAAATGAACTGGTCGCGCTATCTTGATTTAGATAAGACCTTTGCTATTAATGCTACGGTAAAATCGCCCTATTTTAATCATAGTCAGTATATTGCACTGAAAAGTAAAGATGCTATTGCAGATTATTTTATGGCAAAAAAAGGAAGACGTCCAGACGTAGATATCAAAAATCCAGATTTGCGTATTGACATTCATATTTATAATAATAATTGTACAGTTTCATTGGATAGCTCGGGAGATTCATTGCACAAAAGAGGTTACAAAGTAGTTTCTAGTGAAGCGCCTATTAGTGAAGTTCTGGCTGCAGGAATGATAAAACTGTCAGGCTGGAATGGTGACACAAATCTCATTGATCCAATGTGTGGTTCTGGAACAATTCTTACGGAAGCAGCTATGATAGCGGGTAATATTCCGCCACAATTACACCGAGAATCTTTTGCTTTTATGAAATGGGACGATTATGATGCTGAATTGTACAAACTTATTTTTAACAGTTCGCTAAAAAAAATAAAAGAATTTAGTGTAAAAATAATGGGTTATGACCGTTCGCCAGCAGCTTTAGAAATGAGTCGTCTGAATATGGAAAATGCAGATTTGGATGAATTCATTACTTTAGAACATCAAAACTTTTTTAGATCACAAAAGCCAGTTGGACCAACAACATTGCTATTTAACCCACCTTATGGTGAGCGCCTTGCTGTTGATATTGAGGCCTTTTATGGAAAAATAGGAGATTCACTCAAAAAGAATTATGTTGGTTGTGAAGCTTGGTTTATCACAGGAAATACAGAAGCATTGAAATATGTAGGTCTGCGTACGAGTAAGCGCATAAAGCTTTATAATGGTTCTTTGGAGTCTCGATTGGTTAAGTATGAACTTTATGATGGTAGTAAGAAGAAAGGAAAAATGTAAATAAATTTAGTCTTTATTAGATCATTAAGAATGTATTAAATATGAAAATACAGAATCAAAGAATTGAGCTTCCTATTCTTAAAGAAAAGGGGATATCTTTATTTATAAAACGTGATGATTTAAATCATCCTATTATTTCAGGAAACAAACTCCGTAAATTGAAATACAATTTAATTGAAGCTAAGAAACAGCATTTTGACACGTTATTGACTTTTGGAGGTGCTTATTCCAATCATATAGTTGCGACTGCAGCAGCAGGAAAGGAACAAGGTTTTAGAACTATAGGAGTGATTCGTGGCGATGAATTGGGAAAAGATTTAAAACATACACTCACCAATAATCCGAGTTTGAAGCAAGCCTACGAATTAGGGATGCAGTTTAAGTTTGTGACCCGAACTGCCTATAGAATGAAAACAACTAAACCGTTTATTGATGCATTAATAAATGAATTTGGAGCATTTTATTTAATTCCTGAAGGAGGAACCAATAGTTTTGCAGTAAAAGGTTGTGAAGAAATTCTAACCGATGATGATAGTGCGTTTGATTTTATTACTACTGCTATTGGTACAGGAGGAACAATATCAGGTGTAATTAATGCTTCTTCTGAAGAACAGCAAGTGCTTGGTTTCCCTGCGTTGAAAGGTGATTTTTTAGAAGATGAAATAAAAAAATACACAAATAAAAATAATTGGAATTTGATTAAATCCTATCATTTTGGCGGTTTTGCAAAGGTGAATGATGATTTAATATTATTTTTAAATGATTTTTATAATACAACATCAGTTCCTTTAGATCCTATTTATACGGGAAAAATGCTCTTTGGCTTGATAGATTTAATAAAAAATGATTACTTTGCAAGAAATTCTTCAATATTAGCAATACACACAGGAGGTATTCAGGGAGTTAGAGGGATGAATGTTAAATTATTAGACAAAAAAAAGAATCTGATTGCTTATTAAAAGAATAAATCAAACACGAATAACAAATGTTAAAAAAAGAAACTTTTTATATACAGAAAATAATTTTGATAGTTATTATTTTAGGTATCTACTATAGCAAGAAAACTTAATGTATCTATTGATACGCTGAAATCTCTAAATAGCATTGGAGATAATAATATTATTTATATCGATTTTCAATTAAAATATTAAAACATGAAAAATAAAATATTACTATTGATGATAACCATATTATCATTAACGGCTTGTAAAACAAGAAAAAACATACCTAAAACCAAGCCTAAAACCAAACCAAAAAATACGACAGTAGTAACTAAGCCAGTTACTCCCAAAACAACCTCGGTTTCTAAAACAGTTTATGAATATCAAGCAGATTATGTAGAGCAATACAAAGAAATTGCCATGCGTGAAATGCGAGAATATGGTATTCCTGCAAGTATTACGCTAGCTCAAGGTTTGTTAGAATCTGGAGCAGGTCGTAGTCAGTTGTCACGTCAATCAAATAATCACTTTGGTATAAAATGTCATAAAGGATGGGAGGGAAAAAGTGTTAATTATGATGATGATAAACCTCAAGAGTGTTTTAGAAAATATAAGAACCCAGAAGCTTCATTTATTGATCATTCCAAATTTTTGACAGGAAAAAAACGCTATGCTTTTTTGTTTGATTTACCTAAAGATAATTATACTAAATGGGCATTTGGACTTAAAAAAGCAGGATATGCTACAAGTCCAACGTATCCTAAACAATTGATAAAGCTTATAAAACGTTATAATTTATATCAGTATGACGGATTAGTACTTGGCAAAAAAGTAAAAAAGCAAGAGGAAGTAATTTCTACAGTGTCAATAAATAAGCAACAAACAAATAATAAACCAAAACCAGTAATAGACAAAAAGCCAACCCCAAAAAAAGTAAAAGAAAAAGGAGTAAGTGAAGTTGCATCAAATGCTTTAGAAAATCTCCTTGCAGATGAAGAAGTTGAAGATACAAAAACAACGATTAACTTTAAGCATATTCACATTGTTTCAGCAGGAGAGACCTTATATAGTATTGCTAAAGAAAATGAACTGACAGTAGCGGCAATAAAACAATTAAATAATCTTGAATCAAATGATTTGGCATTAGGTCAAAAATTAGTTTTAGCAAAAGAAAAAATTAAAAAAACAGCTACTTACACCGTTAAAAAAGGAGATACTTTATATAGTTTGTCCAAAAAATTGAATGTTTCAATAGCTGATCTTAAAACTAAAAACAATTTAAAATCTAATGATTTGAGTTTAGGACAAGAATTGAAGTATTAAAGACTATAACAGACAAAAATACTGAAATTTTGTAATTTTTATTTATCACTTTTTGTTTTTAATTATAGTAATTAAGCATTCCACTTTATTTCTTCTACGTTTAATGTTTTAGAAAGCATTCTTCCCAATACAAAAAGATAATCAGACAAACGATTTAAGTATTGTAGTATAAGTGTATCTATTGGTTCTGACTCATCGAGTAGGGTAGTGATACGCTCTGCTCTTCTACAAACACAACGCGCAATATGACAATGTGAAACGGTAGAATGTCCTCCAGGTAATATGAAATGGGTCATCATCGGTAATGATTCATTCATTGTGTCGATAGCTTTTTCAAGATGTTGAATATCTGCAACTTCTATCTGTTGCATTTTTAGACGGTTTGCCCCATTTTTCAGCTTTTCTTTATCAGGCGGTGTTGCCAATGAAGCACCTACAGCAAAAAGAATATGTTGTATATGTGTTAATTCATCTTTTAGATTGGCATCTGAAACCAAATCACGTACAAGACCAATATATGAATTGAGTTCATCTACAGTTCCATAAGATTCAATACGTATATGATGTTTTGGAACGCGTGTACCTCCAAATAGTGCCGTTGTCCCTTTATCTCCAGTTTTAGTATATATTTTCATTCTCTTATATGTCTTATGCTTTTCAGCGAAGCGATTTATTATATTATTTACTTCTTATATCAGTCTCTATTACACCATCTCTCAAACGGATAACACGATGTGCATGTGCAGCAATATCTTCTTCGTGAGTAACGAGAATTACGGTATTTCCTTTGGCATGTATTGCGTCAAAAAGGCTCATTATTTCGACAGAAGTTTTACTATCTAGATTTCCTGTTGGTTCATCAGCAAGTATTATTGAGGGTTTGTTTACCAAAGCTCTTCCAACAGCAACACGTTGACGTTGTCCTCCAGAAAGCTGATTGGGTTCGTGATCCATTCGATCGCCAAGACCTACTTCATTGAGCACTTCTGTAGCGCGTTCGTTTCGGTCAGTTTTATTGTGTCCAGCATAGACCATTGGCAATGCAACGTTGTCCAAAGCTGTTGTTCGCGGCATTAAATTAAAGGTTTGAAATACAAAACCGATTTCTTTATTTCGTATTTCGGCAAGTTCATTATCACTCAAACGACTGACATCTTTACCATTCAAAAAATAGTTTCCTGCAGTAGGCGTATCTAAGCAACCCAATATATTCATTAATGTAGATTTTCCACTTCCAGATGGTCCCATTAGCGCAACATATTCACCTTTGTTTATAGTTAAATCAATGCCTTTGAGTACGTGAACAGTTTCGTTTCCTAAAGAAAAATTACGTATTATCCCTTTTATTGCTATAATGGCTTCACTCATATCTTAATTTTTCACTAAAATACATTTATTATAATTACTAGCTAAAGTAATTATCAAATTTATGTTTTTTTTAACGGATAATTAGTTAAAAACGGATTACAAAATGCTCTTTTTGCTGTTCTTTTCGAAGCGAAACAATACCCCATTGAAAGGTGTCTATGCTTACAGTTACACGCTTGTCATTGTAGATTGTTTGCCACGCATTTTCCATACCTTTAGACCAATGGATATCATCAAAAATAAATAGCGTATCGTTGTGACTTAAAGAAATTAATTGTTCAAAATAGCGAAGTGTTGCTACTTCTTGATGGTTACCATCAATATATATTAAGTCAAATGTATCTTTTAGTTGATTTATAGATTCTTCAAAATCACCTTGGATAAGCTGTATGTTACTCAATTTGAATTGCTCGAAGTATTGTTTGGCTATTCTTGCTGTTTCAGGGCAACCCTCTAGGGTAGTTACATGCTGACTTCCTAAAGCCAAAGCGCTAGTGCCAATTCCTAGCGATGTTCCTAATTCTAATGCATTTTTCACATTATAACATTTGCATAATCGATAAAGTAATTGCCCTCTTTTTTGACTTATTCCTGCGTGTTTGGCTATAGCTTTGACTTGACGTTGGTTTGTTTTAAAAATCCGCGATCCAGCTCCAAAATCGGTTATATTTAGGACTGTTTTATCATTAATTAATGCTTTTTTATACCCATTTATGGTTTTATATGCATTTTGCGGCTTCTTATCATAAATACATTTTGTCATCATGTCAAAAACAAACGGAGAATGTACGCCATGTTCATTGGTTGAATGCATTAAATAAGAAAGAAAAGCACGTATCATAAAAAATTTTCAACAAAAGTAAAGCAAATATTTTATGTTTTTATGGAAATACGCTATTTTTACCAATTACAAGATAAAATGAAAAGCGTGAAATATTTATTTACAACAGTTTTAATAGTCATTTTGAGTTCCTGTGTATCTCAAAAAGAGATGGTTTATTTGCAAGGCAATAGTTCTGAACTAGGAAAGATTGCTGCGGTTAACACCAAGTACCATCTTCAAGTCAATGATGTCTTGCAAATACAAGTTAAAGCATTGGACCAGAATTTAGTCAAAATGTTTAGTACGCAAACTGAAGGGGCAGCAAACAATCAAAATAATGCTTCTGGATTATATTTTAACGGCTATAATGTTGATAACGAAGGAAATATTCGTATTCCTGTTTTAGGAAAACTATTTGTGCTAGGCAAAACAACCGATGAGGTTCAAAATATAATTAGCAAAAAATTATTATCAGATTATTTCAAAAAAGACACTTATATTTTTGTGAGTGCCAAATTATCAGGTTTTCGTATTACGGTGCAAGGTGAGGTTGGAAAGCCTGGGACAATTACGCTATATCAAAATAATGTGACTATCCTTGAAGCACTTGCCAATGCAGGAGATATCAATGATATAGGAGATAGAAAAACGGTGCTTTTAATCCGTAAAACACCCAATGGTCAAGATATCCATACATTAGATTTGACGCAAATTGAAGTACTTAATTCGCCGTATTTTAATCTCGAACCCAATGATTATATCTACGTGAAACCACTGAAACAAAAAAGTTGGGGAACAGGTACTACAGGTACACAAACCCTTACAACTGTTTTTTCAGTTTTATCATTGGTCACTACAGTCATATTATTAACACGTTAGTAAATGGAGCATTTTAAAAATTTTAATATCAATCAAGCGAGTTTACCAATTATAGACTTTAAAAAATTACTGTATAAAGTGATAAATGGTTGGAAATGGGTACTTTTGAGTGTTTTGTTAGCTTTAGGATTGGCGTATTATTTTAATATTCATAAAAAATATATTTATAAAATAGATACAAAAATCAGTGTTAAAGATGAACAAAATCCATTTTTCACATCCAGTATGAACCTGACATTCAATTGGGGAGGAGCTAGTGATAAAGTGGAAACGATGGTTACAACACTCAAATCGCGAACACATAATGAAGAGGTTGTTGAATCAATAGATTATTATATTCAATACTTAAAAAAGAATACCTATTTTTTTAATGATATTTATGGTCATAACCCTTTTAAAATAGTTCTTGATAAAAATAAAGATCAAGTATTGAATCAATTGATTCAAGTTTCTGTTATAGATTCTACTACTGTTAAAATTTCTGTTGATTTTGAATCAACATCATTAAATTTAATTAATTATAAAACGAAAGAAAAATCAAATTTTGAAATTAAAGATGAGTTGCATTATGAAAAGATAGTGCAGTATAATGATACAGTAGCTTTTCCTTTTATGAAATTTGTAGTGTTAAAAAATACTATAGCAGCTGTTAATTCAGGTACTTATTTTGTCAAATTTTTAGATTTTAATGCGGTTGTAGCACAATATAAAAATATAGAAGTTAAGCAGATTTCAAAAAGCTCATCGATATTATCTTTAGCGATGAAAGGAGAAAATAAAGCTAAACTAGCAACCTATCTCAATAAAACAGTTGCAATGTTAACACAAAATCAATTGCGTAAAAAGAATCTATTTGCTGCAAATACTATTGCTTTTATTGATAAAGAATTAACAGGAGTAACCGATTCATTGAAAACTGCCGAACATCAATTGGAAAATTTTAGAGCCAAAAATCAAATTTTTGACTTATCAAATGAAGGAAGTCAAATTTTTGAATCAATGAGTACTTTTGATTCCGAAAAAATGCTCATTAACCGTAAGATTGGTTACTATAAACTATTGGATAATTATTTGAAAAATAAAAATTTCACAGGCATTTCGTCACCTTCTGCCGTTGGAATTGAAGAACCAAATATTATTAATGGTGTCTCAGAACTAGTGGCTATGGCAGTGCAAAAAGAACATTTGTCTCAATCTTTACGTCCAGATAATCCTTTGATAAAAGCATTAGATGGTAAAATAACAGCACGTGAGCAAGTTATTGAAGAAAATATACGCAGTGCCAAAGCGTTGCTTCAATCGGATAAACGTGCTATAAATAATAAAATAGCCCGTTTGCAAAAAAAATATAAAAAACTACCGCTTGCAGAACAAAAACTATCAAATATGAAGCGTGTTTACGATCTCAGTGAGACCTCATATAACATGCTTTTGGAAAAACGCAGTCAAGCAGGCATTGCTATGGCAGCAAATGTCTCAGATGTTACAGTTATTGACGATGCCAAAGATGTTGGACAAGGGGCAATAGCGCCAAACAAACGGCTGAATTATATTATAGCTTTATTGCTTGGTTTGTTAGTACCTGTTTTTATTATTTTGTTGTTTGCCCTTTTTGATACTTCTATTTCAACTATAGAAGAACTCAAAAATGAAACAAAAATTCCATTTTTGGGTGTCATTGGTAAGAATCAAACCAAAGATGATCTTGCGGTATATAACAAACCACGCTCTGCTACAGCAGAGTCATTTCGTGCCATACGTTCAAGCTTACAATTTTTTTATAAAAATAAAACCCAAGACAAAGTAGTCAAAATACTGCTTACATCATCTATAAGTGGAGAAGGAAAGACATTTATAGCCAAAAATATAGCTACAGTATATGCTTTGAGTGGCAAGCGTGTTGTGCTTATAGGTCTTGACCTTAGAAAGCCACGTATTCACGAAGGATTTAATGTTTCTAAAGATTTAGGTGCAGTAAACTATCTAATAGGAGATAAAACCTTAGAAGAAGTGATACAGCAGACCAAAATAGAAAATCTTGATATGATTACTTCGGGACCTATTCCACCAAACCCATCAGAATTACTATTGACTGATTATCTTATAAATTTGATTAAACAATTGGAAGAAATGTATGATTTTATCATTATAGATTCTCCTCCTGTTGGACTCGTTTCTGATGCTTTTGAACTATCTAAACTAGTAGATACTTCCATTTATGTAGTGCGTCAAGGCTATTCTAAAAAAGGTATGCTTGATATGATAAATGATAAGTATAAAGACGGTTCTATAAAAAATATAAGTGTTCTATTAAATGATATGAGCCAAGGAAAAGGCTATTACGGCTATGGTTATGGCTACGGATTATACGCCGATGGCTATCATCAAGAAGAAAAATCATCTTTTATAAAAAAAATATTGAAACGTTTTAAGTAGATATATGAAATCACAATTACAAAATCTTAAAAATCTATTGGATGGCGAATTGTTTTTCGATGATTTATTAAAACGAATATATGCTACCGATGCATCCGTTTATCGTATTGTACCACTTGCCGTAGCATATCCTAAAACAAAAGAAGATATCAAGCATGTTATAGCTTTTTGTAATGCTAATGACACTTCAATAATACCGAGAGCTGCAGGAACATCACTTGCAGGACAATGTGTTGGTTCAGGAATCGTTGTAGATGTTTCTAAGTATATGAATAGCATTATAAGTATTGATCAAGAGGCAAAGACCGTTTGTGTAGCACCAGGAGTTGTCCGTGATGAACTAAATGCCTATCTCAAACCTTTTGGTTTATTCTTTGGTCCTAATACATCAACATCAAATCGTTGTATGCTTGGTGGAATGGTAGGAAATAACTCAAGTGGAACAACATCTATTATTTATGGTGTTACGCGTGATAAAGTACTGCAACTTGACACGATACTCAGTGATGGGAGCGAAGCGACCTTTAAAGCTTTAGATAAAGAAGCTTTTGAAAAAAAATTAACATTAGACACGCAAGAAGGTACAATCTATAAAATGCTATTTAATACCTTGTCAGATGAAGCAGTACGTAATGAAGTCATTACACAGTTTCCAAAAAAAGAAATTCATCGTAGAAATACAGGTTACGCTGTTGATGCTTTATTAAATAATGACATATTTGATGCAAATTCAGACGCTTTATTTAATGCCTGTAAGCTATTAACAGGTTCCGAAGGAACATTGGCTTTTACCACAGCTATTACCTTGCAATTGGATGATTTGCCTCCAGCACATCGCATTATGGTTGCGGCTCATTACAATAGTGTATCCGATAGTCTTCAAGATGTACAAGTAGCTATGAAACACAAGCTTTATCTTTGTGAATTGATGGATAAAACAATCTTAGATTGTACTAAAGGTAACAAAACACAAGCACAAAATCGTGATTTTGTAGTTGGAGATCCTGAAGCCATTCTAATGCTAGAGCTCAAAGCTGCATCTGAGGAAGCAGTGCAAAAACAAGCAGCACTGCTTATAGCATCATTAGAAAAAAGTGGTTTGTCTTATCATAATGCATTACTCTATGATGCAGCTGTTAACAAAGCTATTGTACTGCGCAAAGCAGGCTTAGGGCTTTTAGGAAATCTTATTGGAGATAATAAAGCTGTGGCGTGTATAGAAGATACCGCCGTTGCTTTGGAAGATTTGTCGAGCTATATTTCAGAATTTACAGCTATGATGCAGCAGTTTGGACAAAAAGCGGTGTATTATGCACATGCAGGAGCAGGAGAACTGCATTTACGCCCAATTTTGAACTTAAAAGACAGTAAAGATGTTCAATTATTTAAAACCATTACCACTACTGTAGCCCAATTAGTAAAAAAATACCAAGGTAGTTTTAGTGGCGAACATGGTGATGGGATAGTACGTGCATCCTATATTCCGATGTTGGTTGGTGCTAAAAATTATCAACTTTTTGAACAGATAAAGCGTACATTTGATCCAAAAAATATTTTTAATCCGGGAAAAATTGTTGCAGCACTACCGATGGATGAAAATTTTAGAAATCCTATTGATGAGCCTACACCAGAAATACCAACACTTCTCGATTTTAGCGCTTCGCAGGGTGTTATACGAGCAGCTGAGCGCTGCAATGGTTCTGGAGATTGTAGAAATACCATTTCGGGTGCAATGTGCCCAAGTTATCGTGCTACAAAAGATGAGAAAGATACCACGCGTGCTCGTGCCAATGCTTTACGTGATTTTTTAACACATTCAGATGCTATTAATCGTTTTGATAACCCTGAACTTTATGCTGTATTAGACCTTTGTGTTTCTTGCAAAGCTTGTGCTTCAGAATGTCCGAGTGGAGTGGATATGGCAACACTAAAAGCAGAATTTCTGTATCAATATCAAGAAGCTAATGGCTATTCGTGGCGTAATAAATTTTTTGCTTATAGCACAACCTTTAACGCTTTTGGTAGTAAAATGCCTAATTTGTCTAATTTTTTATTTAAAAATGTATTTACAAGTACCTTAATAAAAAATATGCTTGGTATCGCCAAATCACGAAACCTGCCTTTGTTGTCAAAACAAACATTTCGAAATTGGTTTCAAACACTTGCACAAAGTAATATGCCTGCTAATCCTATCAAAAAAGTATATCTTTTTGTTGATGAATTCACCAATTATTTAGATGCAGCATTGGGTATAGAAACCGTATTACTATTGCAGCAACTTAATTACGCTGTCCAAATTGTTTCGCATCAAGAAAGTGGTCGTACTTTTATCTCAAAAGGGTTGTTAAAACAAGCAAAGGCTAAAGCGAATGCTAATGTGCGTATTTTTTCAGAACTTATTAGTGCAGAAACACCATTGATAGGACTAGAGCCTTCGGCACTGCTCACTTTTAGAGATGAATATCCCAAACTGGTTGATGCTAATTTAAAAGGTAAAGCTTTAGCATTGGCACCTCATGTTTTATTGTTAGATGAGTTTGTTAGTAGTGAATATAAAGCCAAGAATATCCTTTCAAGCCAGTTTACAAGTAAAGCAAAAGAAATAAAAATTCACGTGCACTGTCATCATAAATCATTAGCTAATCAAGCTTCGCTTTTTGAGATGTTAAACATTCCCAAAAACTATAAAGTAAGCCTAATGAATACAACATGTTGTGGTATGGCAGGCTCTTTTGGTTATGAAAAGGAGCATTATGACGTCAGTATGAAGATTGGAGAAGTAGCTGTGTTTCCAAAAGTGTTGAATACCGAATTAAGTACTACAATCGTAGCTAATGGTACGAGTTGCAGACATCAAATAAAAGATGGAACTGACCGTGAAGCAGTAGCACCTGTCACTGTATTGTTTAAGGCTTTGAAGTGATTTTTTATTCTATTTGTTTAAATTTTCATATTTTTTGAACCCTTAATTATAAATAGAAGTCAATTCACGTGCTTTAAACTGTCCTTCTGCAAGTGCTACTCCTTGAAACATTAAGTTTATGGGCGCATCATTATGTACCATTTTAAAGGTATTAATCTGGTCATAATCTATATCCGAAACAAAAACATAAATTGTTTTTCCTGTTTTTGTTTTGATACTAATATATTTACTGGTCAATGCTTTTTCACGAAGTTGTAAATGCAGTTTTATCAAAGAATCTTTTACTTTTTGATTGTATTTTTTCTTTCGCAAAATACGGTTTTTACGCTTTACTTTGCATTTTGTTTTAAAAACTTTACAAGACTTTTCACCATAGAGATTAATATCATTATCGGTAGTTACTTTTTCCGTATCACTGAGGACTCCTTCAATATGACTTGTTTCCAATACTGGTTTTTTTACCTTGCAACTTACGGTAAGCACACTTAAAACTAGGAGTAAATAGATTGATTTTTTCATACAGTTCTTTTTTAATAAGCCTTAGCAAATAGCACACGCTGTTTTGAAGGAGCGCCTGTAAGCACACAGTTTCCAGCTTCTTCTTTACTATCTAATGCAATACAACGTATGGTTGCTTTGGTTAATTCCTTTATTTTATGCTCTGTCTCTACTGTGCCATCCCAATGTGCGGCAATAAAACCTCCTTTTTCTTCGAGAACGGTTTTAAATTCTTCAAAAGAATTGACTTCGGTAATATGTGTATCTCTAAATGATAATGCTTTATTATACAGCGTATTTTGTATTTCTTCTAATAGATCAGTAATAGTTTCCACAAGATTATCTTGCTGCACTATTTCTTTGCTAAGGGTATCTCTACGTGCTAATTCTACAGTGCCATTTTCAATATCACGAGGTCCAATAGCAATACGTAAAGGAACACCTTTGAGTTCGTATTCTGCAAATTTCCATCCTGGTTTATGAGTAGTTCTATGGTCAAATTTAACCGAAACACCATTTGCTCGAAGTGCTTTGATAATAGGATCTACTTTTTCAGTGATTAAATCTAATTGTTCATCATTTCTAAATATAGGAACTATAACAACTTGTATTGGTGCCAATTTAGGAGGAAGAACTAAACCATTATCATCTGAATGTGTCATAATTAAAGCGCCAATCAAACGTGTAGTTACACCCCAAGAAGTAGCCCAAACATTTTCTTGTTTTCCTTCTTTATTGGTAAATTTCACATCAAATGCTTTAGAAAAACTCTGTCCTAAAAAATGAGAAGTCCCTGCTTGCAATGCTTTACCATCTTGCATTAAAGCTTCTATAGTAAACGTTTCTAATGCTCCTGCAAAACGTTCATTTGCTGTTTTTCTTCCTTTAATAACAGGCATTGCCATAAAATTTTGAGCAAAAGTTGTATACACTTGATGCATTTGCTCAGCTTCTGCCAATGCTTCTGCTTTGGTAGCGTGTGCAGTATGGCCTTCTTGCCATAAAAACTCAGCTGTACGTAAGAATAAACGTGTGCGCATTTCCCAACGTACTACATTTGCCCATTGGTTAATAAGTAATGGCAAATCACGATACGATTCAATCCATCGTTTGTAGGTATCCCAAATAATAGTTTCAGAAGTAGGACGTACGATAAGCTCTTCATCAAGTTTTGCTGCAGGATCGACAATAACCTTTCCATCAGCATCATTTTTAAGACGATAGTGTGTAACAACTGCACATTCTTTTGCAAAGCCATCAACATGGCTAGCTTCTTTAGAAAAGTATGATTTGGGTATAAATAAAGGAAAATAAGCATTTTCATGCCCTGTTTCTTTAAACATTTTGTCTAATTCTGCTTGCATTTTTTCCCATATCGCATAACCGTAAGGTTTGATAACCATCATTCCACGAACGCCAGAATTTTCGGCGAGGTCTGCTTTTACTACTAATTCATTGTACCACTTAGAATAATCTGTGGCTCTTGATGTAAGTTTTTTACTCATTATTAATGTTTTGGCACAAAATTTGTGTTAATATTTTAAAAAAAGATACTACAAAACTAAGTATTTTTTATAAATTAGTACCTTAAATTGAAGAAGAAATGAAAACAAATCCACTTTACCACCGTTACAGCTACTTGCTAAGCGCATTAGCTTTAGTTTTATTTTTGGCATCTTGTAATGCTACAAAACGCACCACAGCAGAAAAAGATGGCATTTATGCTTCTTCAAAAGTTGCTAAGCAAGATAAAGAATCACAAGAAGCAGCCAAGTATTTTCAAGAGCAATCAGCTTATATCAATGAAGCTTTAGGAACAGAAGAAGATACCGAAACAGAAGAAGATGCTATTGAGACCGTTGTAGTTAAAGCTGATGAAAGTGATAATGAAGTAGCAAATAATAGTAATGTGACTATCATTAATAATTACAATACGCCAGTTCGCCACAGTTCTTTTTGGGATGATTACTATTACCCACGTACAAGTTTTATAAGTATTTCTTTATTCCCACGTTGGAGACACCGTTATAATTGGTATGCTCCTGGATATTATAGTTCGTATTATTATGATGACTATTACTATGGTTATCAACCGTATTATCGCCATCATCATTGGTGGAATAATCATTATGCGCCTTATTATGGAGGTTATGGTTACTATAATGACTATGGCTACAATAGTAATCCTTATTATGGAAACCACTATAATAATAACCCGTATTATGGTAGAAACCGTGCTGCTGTTAATCGTGGAAGACGTAGTAGTCACGCACGTTCATCAGGGATAACACTTTCTGGTAGAAGGGCTAATACAGGTGTTAGACCAACACGCACGCCACGAACGACAACACGCCCAAGAGGTTCTGGAGTAGTGCGTCCAAGAACGACAACACGTCCACGTACTTCAGGAACAATACGTCCAAGAACAACAACGCGCCCACGTACTTCAGGAACAATACGTCCAAGAACGACAACGCGCCCACGTACTTCAGGAACAATACGTCCAAGAACAACAACGCGTACTCGTACACATTCGAGAAGTACAAGAAGTAGTGGTTCTTCATCACGAAGTTCAAGTTCTTCATCACATTCAAGAGGAGGAAGACGTTAAAATTAGGTTTATTTAAAACAAAACAAAATGAATAATAAGATAGTAGTACTAGCATTTATGATGTTTAATATAGTTAATAATGCCCAACAAATGACTGATGTCATTCGGATATCAGACACAAAAATTAATGGAACAGCACGTTATACAGCTATGGGAGGTGCTTTTGGAGCATTAGGTGGTGATATATCTGCTGTAGCAATAAATCCTGCAAGTTCTGCAGTATTTAATGCTTCTTATGCCACAGGAACAATTGGTATTACGAATAAAAAAATCAATTCGAGTTATTTTACGCATAAGGAAGATAATATTTCTAATCCTTTTGATTTGGATCAATTGGGAGTAGTACTTGCTTTTGATAACAAAGATGATGATTGGTCTCGTACTGCTGTAGTGTTAAATATAAATACAGATAATGCATTCCGTGAAAACTATATGATGGCAGGTCGTAATACACAAGCTAGTGTTATTAATTATTTTAAATCAATAGCAGATGATGCGCATATTCCGCTGAGTTTGGTACGAACACAATCGGGAGAAACTATTGCTGATTTGTATCAATATCTTGGTGAAAACGAAAGTTATGATGCGCAGCAAGTTTTTTTAGGGTATAATTCGTACTTACTAGATCCTTTAGATGCTACTGATGCTAATAATACAACTTATATTCCTGCAGATAATTATATGAGTTCTGATCAAAAAATGTTTATAACAAGTACAGGTACTAATAGTAAATTTACAATGAATTTTGGAGCTGCTTATAAGAAGAAAACTTATTTAGGAGCTTCTGTTCACGTTTTATCTTATGAATATAAGCAAGAAGCTAAATATACTGAAAGTGGAGTAGGAGCAAGTACTATTAAATCAGTTCAATTTGATAATAAACTGACTACAAAAGGTGAGGGTATTTCCTTTTCTTTAGGTGTTATTCAACGTTTTACAGACTATATACGTATTGGTTTGACTTACGATTCGCCTAAATACTATACTATTAGCGATGAATTGGTTCAAAGTTTGGAAACTGTACGTAATGATGGTGGTAATTTGATTACGCAACTAGTTGCCCCTGAGATAACAAATGTTTATCTTGATTATAAATTGATTGTACCTAGTAAAATGAGAGCTAGTGCAGCACTTGTTGTGGGACAACAAGGTTTGATAAGTGCAGACTATAGTTACCAAAATAAAGCAAATATCATCATGAAACCAAAAGCTGATTTTGAAACAGTAAATCAAGATATTAAAACAAATCTTAGAGCAGTAAGCACTTTCAAACTAGGAACAGAATGGCGTCTTGGTTTAATGAGTGTGCGTGCAGGTTATACTTTGGAGCAAAGTCCTTATAAAAACTTGGCTGTACGCGGTGATTTAATCTCATATAGTGCAGGTTTGGGCTATCGTTTTGAAGGAATAACTATTGATGTAGCTTACAAAAACAGTTCGTATAACGATTCACATCAATTTTTTAGTACAGGTTTGACCAATGCAGCGCTATTGTCACGCACAAATAATCAGTTTTTACTTACGGCTAAGTTTGAATTGTAACTAATGGATAAAAAAAATCACCTTAATTATTTAAGGTGATTTCAAAAAACGCACTATGCTTTTTGAGCTTTTTTATTTGCTTTACGTTCTTTATAAATTTCTATCCAAGATCCGAATAACCAATAAGGTACAACGAATGTCAATAGAAATATTAATAACCAAAATCCAATAGTGAAAATAGTTAAAAATATAGAGAAACCAACAAATTGATCAAAATCAAACATAATTCTTGTATTTTAGATATATCTCCTGCAAATATAAATGATTATTTGGTGTTTTTATAATTTTTTATTGAAAATTATTAACAATTTTCATTAATAAGATTAGGTAAAAGACTAAAATCTGTAATAAGTTTAGACTTACAAAAGTTTATCTAATAAAATAGGTAATTTAGGACTCGATGGTCTTGGCGCGCTTGCACTAACTATATTTCCTTTTGGATCTATTAATATAAATGTAGGAATACCTTCGATACCATAGTCTTGTACAAATTTTGTTTTCCAATCTTTAGGTGCAAAAAGTTGAATACCTCCCATGTTTTTTTCTTGAATCATGGTTTTCCAAGCTTCATGTGCTTTTTTATCATCTATAGATAGGCTAATAAAAGCAATGTTCTTGTTATGATATTTTTCTTCAATCTTTTGTAAAAAAGGAATTTCATGCTTACAAGGTCCACACCAAGTTGCCCAAACGTCAATATATACATATTTACCTTTGAGGTCTGCTAAAGATGTTGTTCCGCCTTTATAATTTTCGAAATTTTCAAAAGTAGGTGATGGTTTTCCTGAAGCTAAATCTTTAAACTTGTTGTATTTTCTAGTAAGTTGATCTTTAAAATCTTGGTCAGTAGCTATAGCCATTATAGCATTATAATCTTGGTCTATATTTTTGTTTGAAGGGTTAATATCACGTGCTATTTGCTTTAAAAAATAATTGCGTATTACTGCAGATTTCTTTGCTTTGATAAGCGAAATGCCTTTATCATCAGATTTGGAAGCTTTACGCATAAAATCCATATCTACTAGCGTTTTGTAGTTGTCTGAAGTTTTAAAAGCAACTTCGTCTTCATAGTTTATTCCATCGAGTGTTTTTTCTAATGTTTCTCCATTTGCTACTTTACGGTCAAAGAAATAGCCTTGATACGCTAAAAATTTGGCAATAGTAGCAGGTATTAAATAGTTATTATCTAAAGCAGCTTCTTTTTTGAAAGTTTCAGATACTTTATAAGTGTTCAGTAAATCACTGATTTGTTTTTTCAAAGCTTCAGCTTTTCCTATAATTTCGTTACTAGGAACTTGAGTAAGTGGTTTTCCATCGAGATTACTTTTTTCTATAAACATATATTTTTTTGCTAAAAAATTACTTTCATCACTTCCTGTATATTTTACTGTTTCATCAAATGCTTTAGTGTCAAGTGTTACATGAACTTTTGATCCTTTTTTAAGGTACATTGAAGTAGTTTCGTGACCATCTCCAAAGGTATAAAAACCATCTTTTGGAATACGTAAAGTATCTGCAAACTCACTATTTTCCATTTTTATACTTTGCTTAAAGTCATCTCCTTTGATGCGTACTTTACTTGTACTGAAATTGGTTATTTTTCCAGAAAACAACACATAATCTGCCTTAGTGCTTTTTGTATTATCTTTAATATCACTACAAGATACTAATAGTATTGTAAGCAAGAATAAACGGATTAGTTTTTTCATAATATAATTGTTATTTTTTAATTAAATTTCTTGCAAAAAAAGTTTTTTAGAATAAATAAGATGTCAAATATTTTAAAAAAATAAAACGAGGTTTTAGAATAATATTAATACATTATATTTGCATTTAAAAATTTAACGTTTTTATGAAAAAAGATATTATCATTCCAGCAGTTACAGATATTAAGCTTGCATTAGTCCAAGAATACAATGAAGATTTTAAAACTTATGATTGGAATGCTTATTTAATTAATGAAAAAGCTGTTGCCATTGAAATGGTCATCATCGTTACTCACGGCTTTTCTAAAAAACAAAAAACAGCAACAATGCGTCATAAAATAGCAAAACTTCCTGCGCATGCTGTTGCTAAAATTGAATTTATTCAAGAAAATGTTTTAAAACTTAATAATAGCTTTAAAGTTTCTTTTTTCTTAGAAAACAGATTATTTGAAAAGAATTTTTTAATTAAAAAAAATACAATTAAACCACACTTTGCAAGTGAACTATCTTTATTTAATGGAAAAAAAGGTTTTGTTTTTGATTAATGTTTGATGAATTTAGTAAAATATTCTCCATTTAAATTAGTTATTTTAATAACATAAACACCCGAAGCATAATTTTTTAATGGTAATTCTGTGATTACATCATTAATAGGAAAATCTGCTACTATCTGTCCCAGATTATTATAAACAATAGCTACTGTTTTTGAAATGTTTTCATTGATTTTAATAGTTATTTTGCCCTTAGCAGGATTGGGATAAATAGCAATGTTTAAAGGGTTGTTGGTAGCATTAATACTTAATGGATTAGCCGCTATTTTAAAATTTTCATTTGAAATATCAAGGAAAACATTGTCAGAAGCAATAACCATAATTCGAGCTGTCTCTGTTGTGTCGATATTCGGAACAGTTATGCTTGCAGATCCGTTGTTTGTTGCATTTTCTGCAAGTATTATTGGGTATGTAATGCCTCCATCTATTGAGAGTAATACATTTACATGTTGGCAGTTTACAGGGGCAATATCAGTTTGAGAAACATCCCAAGTTACTGTTTGATTACTTCCTCCTTGCCAAATAATATTTTGTTCAGTAGGGTAAGTAACCAAAAATGGGCCAGCTTGATCGGTGATGGTTACCTTCTTATTATCATCAGCAACGCATCCAGCCATATTTGTACTATTATCACGTACGGTAACTCTAAAATGCATTATTCTAGCTAACGATGGTAGGCATTGCCAGTTTGATGTTAGTTCATTGGCTACTATTTTATTCATTTTTGGAAAATAACGACTTGGGTTTTCTGAGGGATAAAAAGATCTAAAAGTTGGTCCTACAGTATTAGTTGGAGCAGGAGGCATTGGTGCAACTTCTTTATCATATTGTTCCCATGTAAATGTCAATGGATCTCCATCAGCATCAGCAAATGAAACTGGAGTTAACTTAAAAGGGGTGTTAATAGGAATTGTGTAATCTTCTCCAGCATCAATTGTAGGGGGTGTATTAGAACTTGGAATATAACTAGCACAATTATCGGCATAACCTTGGAGATATGTATGTATTTGTTTTAAACTTTTTATGTGATAGTACAATTCACTTTTTGAAATAACATTTGGAGCACAAATACCAGCGTATGACATTAGTGTAGAGCCACTACCAGGTTCATAACTACTATCATTTGATCTATTGCAATCATTATTTTGAGAATGTTTAGCAGCAAATTGATGTCCCATTTCATGCATCACTATTCGTGCATGCTTTTGCATTGCACCATTTGATTTTCTATTAGATCTTCCTTTACCTTTTTTTTTCAGCTCTACAGACCGATTTAAGAGCTGCAATTCCATCCCAAGGCCCTCTTTCAAAAAGATGTCCGATATCATAATTTGAAATGCCAATTACTTGGTTGGTATTATTATGATTTTGGTCTATTAAAGTGCCATTATTTGTAAATGGATCTGATGCTTGGTCATAATAAAATAAATCTGTAGTGTTGTTGATTAACAATAGTCGGACTCCTAAATCATTTTCATAGACCATATTAATAAAATTGACTGTATTGACAACTTTTGAGAGTATAATAGCTTCATCAGCTATACTATAAGCTCCTCTATCATTGGTAAATTTCCAAGTTGTAGTAATGGCTAAGCGATATGTTCTTAATTGGCAATCTCCTAAAATTTGAGTAGTTCGAGATGACATAGTATCTGAAGTTGTTTCTACTGTGTCACAATGCATTGCTTCATTATAAGAGGCTTCATCTTTTTCATTGTAAACGATATATTCTGTTTTATTTGTAGCAGCTAGCGGTTCAATTATAAAGATGTCGTTATTTGATTTTATGATAGCATGTAAGCCTAAAGAAGTCCAGCTAATTCGTATTTTTTTATGATCTTTTGAAACGCCATAAAAAGTGCCGAATTTACTATATTTATTAGCTAATTGCTCTTCCATCATTTGATATCTAATGATTTTGAAACTCGAAAATTCATCTTCTGATATAGGAAAAACTAATTCGGTGTCACTTTCGTTCAAATAAATATCTCCTTCAGATTTTGAGGAAAAAAGTACTGTTTTAAAATGTGCAGTATCTAAAGAAAAGGTAGTTCCTTTTGTAATGTTTTTAGGAATACTAAGTTTTTCTTCCTTCCAATAATTATTATCTTGTTGCGCAATAACAAAGTTTGTCAACAAAACAAAGAATACTATAAGGTAATTCAATTTGAAAAAACGATTTGAAAATTTCATAAAAAATAGGTTTAATATCTTGCCGCAATAACGGTTTTTTAACGAGAAAACAAAATGTAATTATTATGATTATAAGCTAATTTCTATGTTTTATTATAAGCCTTGTTGAAGGAAGATAAATTTATTATAAAATATTTTAGCATGATTATATTTTGATTTCCAGAAAATGAAATGATTTTTGTAGTAAACTGATAAAAATTAATAGATAGTTTATGATTTTTTAAATCGCTTTTGGTACATTTGTGCTTTAAGCGTTTTTTTACGTTAAAAAAAATAATTATAATTTAAAATAAAAGAATTATGCCAGGATTTGAATTATTTGGTGATGCAGAGCGCAAAGAGGTAAATGAAGTATTGGAAACAGGTGTTTTAATGCGTTATGGTTTTGATGGAATGCGCAACAATATATGGAAAGCAAAAGCTATGGAAGCTGAACTTGAAGACTTACTACAAGTCAACCATGCACAATTAGTGAGTAGTGGTACAGCGGCATTGAATGTAGCATTAGCAGCGCTTGGAGTGGGAGCAGGAGACGAAGTGATAATGCCTACTTTTACGTTTGTAGCAAGTTTTGAAAGTATACTTACCGCAGGAGCAACACCTGTTTTGGTTGATATTGATGAGAGTTTAACACTCGATCCTAAAGCTGTAGCAGCAGCCATAACTCCAAAAACAAAAGTAATTATGCCTGTGCATATGTGTGGTGCTATGGCAGATTTGACAGCGCTAAAAGCATTAGCTTCAAAACACGATATTTTCTTATTAGAAGATGCATGTCAAGCATTTGCAGGAACGTACAAAGGCGATGCCCTTGGTACAATAGGAGATATTGGTTGTTTTTCTTTTGATTATGTCAAAACAATAACTTGTGGTGAAGGTGGCGCAGTAGTTACCAATAGTCCTGAGTTAGCAACTTTTTCTGACCATTTCTCCGATCACGGACATACACATATAGGCACTGATAGAGGAGCAGAAGAACACCCTTTTATAGGTTATAATTACCGTATTTCAGAACTGAATGCAGCTGTAGGATTAGCGCAAATACGTCGTACAGAAGAGTTTTTAACAATTCAAAAAAGAAATAAAAAAATACTCAAAGACGCTTTGGCTACAATACCAGAAGTGCGCTTTAGAATTTTGCCAGATGAAGCAGGAGATTCAGCTACATTTTTATCATTTTTTATGCCTTCATTAGCGTTGGCACGTATGACAGTACAAGCTTTTAAAGAATATGGAATTGATGCCAATTGGCATTATTATGACAATAGCTGGCATTACATTCGTGCTTGGGAACACTTTGTAAACCAACGCACATTAGGTCCTTTGTCACAAGAAGTAAAATCAGGTTTAGAATACTTAAAAACTGCAGAATTCAAACAATCTGACGATGTAATCGGAAGAAATATCTCGTGTTTGATAAAACTTTCTTGGTCAGCAGAAGAAGTAAAAGCACGCGCTGAAAAAATGGTAGCAGCTATTCAAAGTGTTTTATAAAATAATACGTGAAAAAACAGCCAAAAAATAAGCTTGCACAACAAATTATTGCTGCCTGTAAGGCTGCGAAAATAAAGCATGTAGTTATATCGCCAGGTTCACGTAATGCACCGTTAACTATTGGTTTTTCGCAACATCCTTATTTTGAAACCTTGTCTGTAGTAGATGAGCGTAGCGCAGGTTTTGTAGCGCTGGGTATTGCGCAACAGACGCACAATGCTGTTGCCTTGGTTTGTACCTCTGGCTCGGCACTTTTGAATTATCATCCTGCTGTGGCAGAAGCTTTTTATAGTCACATTCCTTTGGTAGTCATTAGTGCAGATAGACCTAAAAAATGGATTGATCAAGGAGAAGGGCAAACCATACGTCAAGAAAATGTATTGGCTAATCATACCGTTTTTAATCTTAATTTAGCCGAAAATTTATCTAATAGTCATTTGCTTAATGAAGCATTAGCTAGTGGAAAAATTAAGCAAGCACCAATTCATATCAACGCGCCTTTTGATGAGCCACTTTATGAGATGGAACCTTTAACTATTAATGAAGAATTAGCTACTAATACTGATTTTGAAGTGTCTGAGCAACCATTAGAAGTAGCCGTATTAGAGCCGTATGCGGAAAAATGGAATGTTTCTAAACGAAAAATGGTTTTAGTAGGTGTCAATCAGCCTAATGAATTATTACAAATACAACTCAACCATCTTGCTAAAGACCCTTCGGTTTTGGTACTTACGGAAACAACATCCAATGTGTATCATTCGGATTTTATTAATAATATAGATCAATTAATTACGCCATTTACCAAAGCTGAATTTGAAGCTTTTCAACCCGAAATCTTAATTACATTGGGCGGAATGCTTATTTCTAAACGCATTAAACAGTTTCTACGTAGCTACAAACCACAAGAACATTGGCATATTAGTCCTTTTGATAATGCGCCCAATACTTTTGAATGCTTGAGTAAGCATTTCAAATTGTCTAGTGATCTGTTTTTTAGTCAATTTTTCTTTTTAATTACACCAACTGCTAGTGATTATCAAAAGCAATTTTTACAATTAAAAATAAAACGAAAGCTAAAACATAAAGCACTTGTTGCTCAAATGCCTTTTTCAGATTTTTTGGCTTATGATTTACTGTTAAAAAATTTGCCAAAACATACGATGCTTCAAGTAGCTAATAGCTCGGCTATACGTTATACACAATTATTTGATTTGGATAATAGCTTGACCGTGTTTTGCAACCGAGGTACTAGTGGTATTGATGGTTCTAGTTCTACAGCTGTAGGCGCATCACTATTTAGTGAAAAGCAGACCGTTTTACTAACTGGAGATATCAGTTTTTTCTATGATAGTAATGCTTTTTGGAATGCTAATATCAAATCAAATTTTCGTGTTATTCTAATGAATAATAGCGGTGGCGGTATCTTTAGATATATATCAGGACCAAGTAGTACCAATGAGCTTGAACAGTTTTTTGAGACCAAGCACAAGCGCGATGCACATTATTTTGCAAAACAATATGGATTTGATTACCATAAAGCAACCAATGCTACCGAATTAAAAGCTATCTTTGCCACGTTCTTTGAAGCAAGTGAAAACTCTAAAATACTAGAAATTCAAACACCTAGAACAGTAAATGATGTGGTCTTAAAGCATTATTTTAAAAACTTATCATAATGGAAGAAGAAAATAGAAGAGAAGCACGTGTAAAACTGATAGCAGGTGGCGCAAAATTAGGATATTATAATGTATTAAAAGTTTTGAGAGGGACTTCTGTAGGTTATTATTTGGGCGATGAAGTAGGAAATGATATTTTATTACCTACAAAATATGTTCCAGAAACCATTGCTTTAGATGAAGAAATAGAAGTTTTTGTATATCGTGATAGTGGTGGTAGAATAGTAGCAACTACATTAGAACCCTATAGTACAGCAGGTCAATTTGACTTTTTGGAATGTCGCCAATTAACACAATATGGTGCCTTTGTCGATATTGGTTTAGAGAAAGATATTTTAGTACCTTTTAAGCAGCAAGTACAAGAGATGTATCAAGGTAACTTCTACGTTACTTATGTTTACCTAGATGAAGTATCACAGCGTTTGGTGGGTACAACACGTATCAATAAGTTTTTTGAAGAAACGGTTACTGATATCGAAAAGTTTGATAAAGTGAAGCTGATGATTTATAATAAAACAGACATTGGTTTTGCTGTGATTGTAAATAATAAATATCGTGGTTTACTATATGACAATGAAGTTTTTGAGCCCTTAGAAATTGGTGATAGAATATACGGTTATGTTAAAAAAATACGAGAAGATGGGCGTTTAGACATGACCTTGCAACAACCAGGTTATGCCAATGTAGATATTCAAGCGCAAAAGATACTAGATGCGTTAAAAGAGAATGATAATTACCTTGCATTGACAGACAAAACAAATCCCGAAATCATCAAAGATGTATTGGGAATGAGCAAAAAAACATTTAAAAAATCTATAGGATTACTATATAGACAGCATATTATAATGATAGAAGACGATGGTATCCGTTTGAATTAAAAAAAACATAGTATATTTGAAAATAATAAATTATAGAAAATGAGTAGAAATTGGCAAGCAATCAAAACCTACGAAGATATTAAGTTTGAATTCTTTGAAGGTATAGCTAAAATAACGATTAATAGACCCGAGGTGTATAACGCATTTCGTCCAGAAACCAATAATGAAATGTTAGAAGCCATGGATATCTGTCGGGAACGTCAAGATATAGATGTTATTATTTTGACAGGAATAGGAGATAAAGCATTTTGTGCAGGAGGAGATCAAAATGTGAAAGGCGTAGGAGGTTATATCGGCAAAGATGGTGTGCCCCGTTTGAATGTATTAGATTTGCATAAGAAAATACGTGAAATACCAAAGCCTGTTATCGCTATGGTCAACGGCTATGCTATCGGTGGAGGACATGTCCTGCATGTAGTATGTGATTTGACTATAGCTTCTGAAAATGCCAAATTTGGGCAAACAGGACCTAAAGTAGGTAGTTTTGATGGCGGATTTGGTTCATCTTACTTAGCACGAATCGTAGGGCAGAAAAAAGCACGTGAAATATGGTTTTTATGCGAACAGTATACAGCAGCAGAAGCCAAAGAAATGGGCTTGGTTAACAAAGTAGTGCCTCTAAATGAGCTGGAAGACACGACTGTACAATGGTGTAAAACCATGCAACAGCGTTCTCCTATGGCATTACGTATGATAAAACGCTCTTTAAATGCAGAGTTAGATGGGCAACATGGATTGATGCAACTAGCAGGAGATGCTACACTTATGTTCTATCTGATGGAGGAAGCACAAGAAGGAAAAAACGCATTTTTAGAAAAAAGATCGCCAAATTTCAAACAATTTCCAAAATTTCCTTAATTTTACAAAAATTTAAAGATTAAAATACACTAGATATGCCATTTATAGAAGAACAAGATTTAATTTATTTGCACAAGCAGATAGAAACTGAAATTGAAGAACGTAATAAACTCGAAACACGTTATAGAAATAAAAGTTTTCAATATGTAGATACTAAGCGTAAAGCTAAAATGTATCAAATCATATCAGCCTTATTATTACTTGGTTTACTAGGAGCAATAGGTTATGCTTTTAAACAAAGTATAGCAAAGACAGTTGCAGAATTAACACCACAAGAAGTAGAAGTTAAGGTAAATAAATATTTAGAAGAGCAGGGAATGGCAGCTATTCCTAAAGATTCTTTAGATAATTTGAATGAAATAGCTTTCAATTATGAAATGATGGACAATAAATCAGATGATGAAAACTCAGATTCTAATACTAATACCGACAATCAATCAACAACGAATAATAATGTAGCTCAAAGCACGAATTATACAGACAATAATCCTTTTGAAGGTTATGTTTATAGTGTTGGGATAGGCTCATTAAAACGAAATGCTATAAAAATGAATTCAGAAGAATTTTCTAATTTTAAACGTTTTCAAGGAAGATTGGATTTATATAGTATAGGAAATTTCAAAAGCTATAAAGAAGCTACAGCATTTAAGCTGAATGTGCGTAAATATTTACATATTAGAGACGCTTATCTTGTAGCTTACAAAGATGGGAAAAATGTTTCTGTTAAGGAAGCTTTAGCTAAAAACGGAAAATAATTTTTTAATTAAGAGTTATTAGTTATAGTTGATGAGTTATAATTATTCAAATAATAATTATAGATTCCTATAGAAAAAAAAGAATGTAGCGTAAGCTTCATTCTTTTTTTTATTCCAAAATAGCTTTTATATTAGGTTTGAAATAGTGAGGTCCTTTGAGTACTTTACCATCTTCACGGTAAATTGGATTGCCATCAGCACCTAATTTACTCATATTACTACGTTGTATCTCGTTAAAAACAGCTTCAATTTTGTTTTGTAAGCCGTGTTCTATTATTGTACCACATAGTATATAAAGCATATCGCCGAGTGCATCTGCTATTTCGACGAGATCGCCAGCATTAGCAGCTTCTAAGTATTCTTTGTTCTCTTCGTCCATAAGGTTGTAGCGTAACTGATGTTTGGCATTGCCTAAATGAGCAGTAGGTTTGTTTTTAGAATCAAGGCCAAATGTATCATGAAATATTTTTACAGCGTGAAGTTTTTCTTGCATGGTTGTAGTTTATAAAAATTTAATTGTATTTTTGATGCAATATAATGATATTGTCTAAGTATAAGACAAAATAAGAATATATTTTCTCGTGTAATAAATGAAAAATGATAAAACTGACTTGTCATTTCGACAAAGAGCGGAACGAACGCCGAGAAATCAAAATAATTAATAATTAAAAATGAATTTAGTATTAAAAATACCAGTTAGTAGTAATCAGATGATTTTTGCACTTTTTTTTGTTATTCTATTTACTTTTGGTATTGTATTAATGTATCGCAAAGATAAATCAGTACATCAAGTACATTATAGCAAAACAGCACGTTACACGTTTTTGTCATTCATACTTTTTATAACAGTTCTTTTTATCATTAAATTTGTACTACATCAATAATGAAACAGTTACTATTTGTTTTTATAGGAGGAGGAGCAGGGAGTGCTTTGCGTTTTTTGGTCAATAAATATACAAATGTATTATCTGGTTTTGTGCCTTTTCCAACACTTATAGTTAATATTCTAGGTAGCTTTTTGATAGGGATTCTGGTTGGTATTTATACAAAAAACACCATTACACACAATCAGTCTTTACTTTTGATTACAGGCTTCTGTGGTGGATTTACAACTTTTTCTACCTTTGCCATAGAAAATGCTAAATATTTAGAAAATGGTAATTATGTTATGGCGTTGCTTTATATAGTATTAAGTCTAGTCATTGGTATTAGTTTTGTGTTTCTGGGTTTTTATTTAGCTAAGTAGTTACTCTTTATTAGTATTGAATATTAAGTATTTAATACTATTTTCAAAATAAACAGCAAAATACTTGACAAGCCCTATTTTCATGTTGTATATTTGCAGACTTAAACAATAAAATTGAGGTATTTATGAAAATGAAATTATCAAGATTTGCTTTTAATCTTCCAGAAGAATTAATCGCAAAATATCCTGCAGAAAATAGAGATGAATCCCGTTTAATGGTGCTTAATAGAGCTAAAGGGACAATTGAACACAAACAATTCAAAGATTTGATTAACTATTTTGATGAAGGAGATACTTTTGTTTTCAATGATACTAAAGTTTTTCCAGCACGTTTGTTTGGAAATAAAGAAAAAACAGGAGCGAGAATAGAGGTTTTTTTACTGCGAGAGCTTAATCCAGAAACAAAACTTTGGGATGTCTTAGTGGATCCTGCGCGTAAAATACGTATTGGGAATAAACTTTTCTTTGGAGATGATGAGTTAGTTGCAGAAGTTATAGACAATACAACTTCTCGAGGAAGAACTTTGCGTTTTCTCTATGATGGTACGTACGAGTCATATCGTGAAAAATTGAATCAATTGGGCGAACCACCTATTCCAAAAATAATAGGAAGAGAAGTAGAAGAACTAGATAAAGACCGTTTCCAAACAATTTTTGCTAAAGAAGAAGGAGCAGTATCTGCACCAACAGCAGGTTTACATTTCTCAAAACATCTATTAAAACGAATGGAAATAAAAGGTATCAATAATTCTGCTTTGACCCTTCATGTTGGTTTAGGGACTTTTGCATCTGTAGATGTTGAAGATTTATCTAAGCATAAGATGGAGTCTGAACGCACTATTATACCTGAGCGTACAGTAGTTTCTGTAAATAAATCTAAGGCTAATAATAAGCGTGTTTGCGCAGTTGGTACTACGGTAATGCGCGCTATGGAAAGTGCTGTATCTACTACAGGAACTTTAAAACCAATGAATGGTTGGACTAATAAATTTATTTTTACACCACATGATTTTAAGGTTGCTAATGCTATGATTACTAATTTTCACATGCCAAAATCTACATTAATGATGATGGCGGGTGCTTTTGCCGGGCATGATTTTCTTCTAAAAGCTTATAAAGAAGCTATTAAAGAAAAATATAATTTCTTTACTTATGGTGATGCTATGCTGATTTTGTAATAAAAGTAATATAAATACATATTTAAAATAGTCAAAAAATAGTAAATCAAAGCAAAAATAAATGAAATGATATTTTTAACAACCGCTAGTATAAAACCAGAGTATTTAATTATTATTAGCGTTTCATTGATTATAATATTAAGTTTTATATTCAATTTTATTTCTAAAAAGACCAATATTCCAAGTGTACTTTTGTTATTAGCTTTAGGTATTGCTATTCAATATTTTTATCCAGAATTAAAAGAGAACCCTTTGATATCTAATTCTTTAGTATTGGTAGGGAAAGTAGGCTTGATTTTGATTGTTTTAGAGGCGGCACTTGATTTAAAAATAAAGAAAAAAAAACTAGGATTAATTTTCAAATCCTTTTTAATGGCTTTATTGGGTTTATTTGGAAGTGCTATACTCATTGCTTTTGCAATACAATATTTTCTAGAGGCTACTTTTTATGACGCTTTAATATATGCAGTTCCTTTGTCTATTATGAGTAGTGCTATTGTTATACCAAGTGTTAATAAACTACCTGGAGAGAAAAAGGAATTTATGATATATGAGAGTACTTTTGCTGATATTTTGGGTATTATATTCTTTCAGTTTTTAACTTCTCCTAATGAATTTTTCTCGACTACACATGTCGTTTTTAGTGTGACATCAAATATTTTAATTACCATTGTAGTAGCTATTGTATTTAGTTATATTACTGTTTGGGGAATACAAAAATTAACCAGTCACGTCAAATTATTTTTAATAATAGCAGTATTGTTACTCGTTTATGCGTTGGGATCTATATTTCATTTGTCTTCATTAATCATAGTATTATTTTTTGGTCTAATATTGAATAATACAGAGGTGTTTTTTATAGGTCGTTTAAAGAATAGCATTGATAAACAAAAAATAAATTTTATTTTCAAAGAATTTTATATTATAACATTAGAATCAGCATTTGTGCTTCGTACATTTTTCTTTGTTATGTTTGGGGTAACGATATCTTTATTGGCCTTGGTTAATTATGAAGTAGCAATTCAAAGTATCATCTTTATTACTATTTTGTATACTATTCGCTTAGTCTTATTAAAAATTGTTTTTTGGAAAGAAAGTATATTTCCTGAATTGTTTATTGCACCAAGAGGCTTAATTACAATACTATTATTTTATACAATACCAACAAAACATATAATTTCAAATTTTAATCAAGGCGTATTATTATACACCATACTTATTTCGAGTGTAATTATGACACTTGCTTTGGTTTTAGGAAGAGGAAGTAAAAATATTAAAGAAGTATTGCATGATTATGATGAACTTCATGATTCTATTGAGAAAAGTCTAGAAGAAGGCCATTATGAATTTGATAAAGAAGACTAGTTTTTTATTTAAGAACTCACTCTCATTCTAATAAAATAAACATAATAATATTCAGTCTATTTTGAATAAGTTGTAAAATGTAGAAAACATTTTAATGATGTTTTTATTGCGATTATAGATATAATTAAGTCAGATATACATTAAATGCCCGCAAATACATATTAAGTCATTATTACTAATACATTTAGACCTAAATTTGCTTAAATAATAAAATAAAGCATTATGAAAAATAGTATTATGTTAAGCACATTATTGCCATCAGTATTCAACATTGCACAACAAACTGATTTCAATATTGTCGATGAATGGAAAAATATAGAAGGAAAAGCAGTTTATTTTAAATTCGATAAAGAAGGATTTGTCTATTTTGATACTGAAAAAATTCAAACAGGAAAAGAATTTATTGTAAAAGGGAAGAAAAGAAGCATGCGATACGAAATAGATAATTCTAAGTTTCTGAAAGAGATAAAGATAATATATCAAACGCTTGATAATAGCGAACTTGAAAAAACAATGTTTATTGTTAATATTATTAGTAATAATAAAATTGAAATTCTCCCTTTAAAAGACAGTAAACATCTCAGAGAAAACGCGTATACGTTTATTAGAAAAAATAATTAATTTAGATAGAATCATATTTATAAGCCTAATATACCTTGTACAAACGATTGACCAATTGTGGAATAATTCAGGGAATTTTGCTTGAAATGATAAAGATAATAGATAGGATTTATCATATAAAAATGATTAAAATTATTACATTTAGTAACAGTTACTCAACGATTTTCCGATTTAAAAAGTTGGCAATCTTTTTGAAATTAACTATTAAGACATAGCCTACTACTAAATTCAATCCATTTATTAAGTATGAAGTGTTAAATATACTATTATTCAAATTTTGGTTATCATAGGCTTGATCAAAGCCTTTTGGAACGGCTGCCTTAAAAGCATTTAAACTATGAATTAAAAAAGAGGGAATATTATTAATTAATAATAAACCACCTATTATCAAAACGGTAAATTTAATGACATCAATACTTTTTAGCCCGCTAAAATCTATTTTATCTTCATCAAAACCTTTTTCTAATTGCAAAAAATCACTTATTTTTTCTGCTTTTATTAATAATAAATAGGAGAGCCCTAATATTAGAAATAGATTTATTAAGACTACTGGAACAATCAACAAATATTGATTTGATTTCATACTCTTAATAAGTAGTAAAATAGTATTTGGAAGTCTAGAAAATAGTGCGGAAATAATAGAATAAAGTCCAAATATTTTGATTAAAAGTATAAAAAAATCGCGCTTTGTCATTGGTTCGTGTTTTTAATGGTTATGTTATTAGCTTTAAATAATTTTTTTTGAAAGGTTAAGAGTTATTTTAGGTAATAATAGTTGTCCCTTTTATATTAACCGTATTATCGGTCACCATTTTTAGATTTATATTGAAAAAGCACTACTTTAACATTCTTATCAGAAAGAATTTTATTTTTGAAATATACATTTTTTAATTCTGAGATTAGTACTTTAGGATTTATAATTCTAAATTTATAGAACTGAAATGACCATGTTAGCATTTTTAATTTATGGAGATGTTCTTTTATTAATGAATAATCAACTGAATCTGCAGAAATAAAGTTTGGTTTTGTGTCAATTATCATTTGGTTTATTACTTCAAATTTTGTTGCTACAAGGTTAACCTTTAATTTGTTGATGTGCGCAGGTAAATAGTAAGATGTCATATAACCGTTTTCTCTAAAAATAGCTAAATGTTTAGGATTTGTAGATTCTATTATTAATTGTTTATGCTTTATTTTTAGTTTTTTGCAAATAGTATCAATACGATTATATGCATATTGTTTATTCTCGCTACTTAAGTTCTTGAAATCTAACCAAAACATATTCTTATTATTAATCTTAATGGCCTTAAAATAATCTAATAAATTCAGGTTTATGGATTTGGCAGGAGGATGATTAACATCAAACAATTTATTTTTTGATTGAAACACTACATCTACTTCATACTTATCAAAAATAGTATTGACTTCGATTAATTTTTCTTTAGAATCAACTCTGTGAATCCATATCTTGTCAATATATTTTGCTTCTATATATTTATGTAATCCATTGATGAAAATTAGAGTTATTATATATAAAAATATAACTGTTTTTATGGTTATGATAAAGAATTTCATGATTTTTTTTCTAATTACTTTTTTCATAGTCCTGATTGATAATACTTTTGTTTTTATCAAATTTTGTGAATTTAATTTGTGATAAATCTGCTATAGTATGTATTAAATACTTTGAATTGTAAGGCAATTCTTTATTTTTTATTGATTTATGATTATTTATATATTTTTTAGATTGCCAAATTATAAATGGTATATTATACATCGGTGCTGTTCCTTTTGATTCTGTATGACATGCTTCATCTATTGTTTCATACACATCTTCACCGTGATCAGAAAAATATAAAACATATGAATTGGAGTCATAATTATTTACTTTTTCTATTATTGTATTAATAATAAAATCATTGTATAGTACTGCATTGTCATATTGATTTATTGTGGAATATGCAGTTTCATGTTTGTATTTAGTTCTTGGAATATTTTTAAAAATATTAAATTTAGTAGGATATCGTTTCGAATATTGCAAGTGAGTACCCATTAAATGTATTAATATAAATTTTCGTTTTTCTTTTTCTGCTAAAACTCGATCTAATGGTTTTAAAATCACTTCATATAGTTTAGTATCTGAAATAGCTGTAAAATAACTTTTGTCACTTGTTTTTGACATTAATGTAATACTAGTTTCATAAATACCAATTGGTTTTTGATTTGAAATAAAATATGTTTTATAGTTAGCACTATTCATTAATTGTATTAAAGTAGAGTTGTATTTGTTAGATATATTTGAATTATCTAGTACTAACACATCTTCAAGTGCTGGTATTGTATGAGTGTGTGGCGTTTTGACGTTTTTAAAAACTGTTAATCCAGATTTTTTTGACAATAAAGGATTGGTATCTCTGTAATATTTATACAAGCTCATATGATTTCTTGTAGTAGATTCTCCTATGATTACAACACAAATTTCTTCTTTTTCTTCTTTGTATTCAATATTTTTAAAGTTCCCGTTTTTTAAAATTTCAATATCATTGAAGGCCTCTCTTTGTTGTAAATACGTTATCGATGAACTGTAAATAGTATATGGAAGAAAATCGCTTCTAAGTTTGTACGTAATCGAAAATAGTAATAAAAATAAAACAATTATAAGTGGTATGCTTTTTTTTATAATCTGTATTGTATTTGTTTTTAAGGAATAATAGATTCCAACAGTGAAAGAGATAATATGAAGCAATGCAAATACTAAAACTGAATCTCTAAAATAGGATGAAAAAAACTCTGAAAATTCGCTAATATTTGTCTCAAGTACGATATAGATTGTACTTTCAGATATAGCGTCTTTGAAAATTATAAAATGTGAAATCTCAATAAACGAAGATAAAGATATCAAAAATGAAGTAAAGAAAAGATAAATAATAAAAAACTTCTTATCTCTGATTAATTGTAATGTATATGTTACAATAATTATTACTATAAAATATATTAGTATTGCCCTTTTTGAAAAATTATATAGTAATTGAGCACTTAATAGTGTAAATAAAGGGAGAATTAACCCTGTTAAATGAATTAAATATTTTTTTATAAATAAAATAAATTTAAGAGTACCCATATATTATAACTTAAAATTGCTATTAATAACATATAGTTATCAATAGCAATCTTTCATTTTGTTTACCTTTCCATACTAGGAATAGCAACTACTTCTTCGGTATCAGCATTGTAGTCCACGCCATCAAAACGGAAACCAAACAGATTATAAAATTCATTAGTATAACCTTCTAAATCAGCAAGTTGCGACAATGTTTCTGTTGTTACTTCTTTCCATAGTTTTGCCACTTCTTCTTGTACATCTTCTCGCATTTCCCAATCATCTACACGGATACGTCCTTCGGCATCAGTAGGAGGAGTGTCTAAATACAAATGCTCACTAAATAATCGTTGTATTTGCTCAATACATCCTTCGTGAAGTCCTTTGGCTTTCATCACCTTATAGAGTAGTGAAATATACAAAGGTATAACAGGTATTGCAGAACTTGATTGTGTAACAAGCGCTTTATTTACAGAGACATAAGCCTTTCCATTTAAAGTATTAATTTTATCTGTAATTTTAAATGCTGTAGCTTCCAAATGATCTTTTGCTTTACCAATAGTTCCATTACGATATACAGGCTTAGTCACTTCAGGTCCAATATATGAATAGGCTACAGTCTTGAAATCTTTAGCCAAAACGCCAGCTTCTTTTAACTGATCAATCCAAAGTTCCCAATCTTCACCACCCATTACTTTAATTGTATTCTGAATATCTTCTTCATTTCCTGTAGCAATGCTCACATCTTTAACGATACCTGTATGAAAATCTACTGTTTTATTAGTATAGATACCTCCAAGTGGTTTTAAGGTAGATTTATAACGTTTTCCTGTGTCTGGATCTGTACGTACTGGAGATGCCAAACTATAAACTAATAAATCTATTTTTCCTAAATCTTGCTTTACCAATTCAATGGTTTGTTTCTTTATCTCGTGAGAGAACGCGTCACCATTGATGCTTTTGGCATATAGTCCTTCTTTGTGAGCTTCTTTTTCAAATGCAGCAGAATTATACCATCCCGAAGAAGCTGTTTTTCCTTCTGCTGGTGGTTTTTCAAAGAAAACACCTATGGTAGCTGCTCCTCCTCCAAAAGCACTAGTAATACGCGATGCCAAGCCAAAACCTGTTGATGCACCAATGACTAGTACGTTTTTACCGCTTTTTAATGTTCCCTTAGATTTTATATATCCTATTTGTTGTGCTACATGCTTTGCACAGCCCTCAGGATGTGATGTTATACAGATGAAGCCTCTTGTTTTTGGTTCGATTATCATAATTGTAATTAAGTATTAAAATTTAATGCCTCTTAGATAGTTTAATTTGTCTTTCCATATAGCTAGTATTTCTTTGTGTTTTGCTATATTTTTGTCAACTTCTTTAAGAATCGGATTGTCACTTTTTGCGTTTGAGAAAAATGATTTGTTATTTTCTAATTGATTGATTTCTTTGGTTATATCATCAACTTTTTTACGTACATATTGTATTTCGCTATTTATTCCTCGTGTGTCTTCTTGCGCTATTAATGATTCTATTTTACTTTTAAATTTCAATAAAGCAGATTCGCTTTTATTCATATTTAACTGGTCAAATAGTTTATCAATAAATTTATTGAATTTGGCATCAACATGCATTTTGTTACGAGGCACAAGACCAAAAGTTTTCCATTTGTCAATATAGCTCATTATAAGGGCTATATCTTCTTTGTGTTCGCCTTTTAATGTTGTATTTTCTTTCATTTCTGAGAGATATGCTTTTTTAGCAAGATACACTTCATTTTTAGCTTGATCTTCTTCACTGTTTTTGCTGTGAAGCTTATCAAAATAAGCATTACAAGCTGCTTTAAATTCGTTCCAAATTTTATCAGAATATTTTTTTGGTACGTGACCAATATTTTTCCAATCTTGTTGTATTTTTTTGAATAGGGCAGTAGCAACTTCAAAATCTTCACTATCTTTATTAGCTTCAGCTATTTCAATAAGTGCTCGTTTCTTTTTAAGATTTTCAGTTAATTCATTCTTTAAACCTTTATAAAATGAGTTTTTCATTTTGTTAAAGTCACGAGTTGCTGCTTTAAACTCATTCCAAATAGTTTTGGACTCTTCTTTGGCAACATGACCAACAGCAAAGAATTTCTCACGAAGCTCATTAACTTGTTTTATATTTTTTTGCCAATCGACTTTAGTTTCATTTTTCAATGAAGCTACAAGTGCATTTATTTCGGCTATTATTTCACGTTTGGCAGTTGCATTTTCGGCATACTTACCTTTCATTTCTTCTAGCCAAGCACGTTTTTTCTCGTGTATCACTTTGGTAGCATTGCTAAAACGTTGCCAAACTTCTTCGCGTATTTCACGGGATACAGGTCCTGTTTCTTTTTTCCAAACATGATGTATTTGCTGTAATTTAGAAAAGGCACTTTGTATATTTTCTTCTTGTGCTAATGCTTCTACTTGCGCAATCAATTTTTCTTTTAATTCAAGATTTTCTTTAAAGAAATGCTCTCTTGACACGTGATCGTGATGTAATAAATCAAAAAAGCGTTCGGTATGAAAATAATAGGTTTTGAATAGCTCTTGAAAATATTGTTTTGGTACTGCACCAGCAGTTTTCCAAGCATTATTTATTTTTTCAAAAGACTTGTAGTTATGTGCCTCTGGATTATCAATAAGCTGTTTAAGTTCTTCTATAAGAGCCAAACGTTTTTCATGATTTTCTTTTTGAGATTTTTCAAGTTCTTTGTAGTATTTAGCACGGTTTCCCTTGTAAATTTTCATTGTAGCATAAAACTCATCATTACTCTCATCTCTAGAATTGAAATCTTCTGCAAGACCGCCATCAGCAAGAAATGCATCTTTTTTAGCTTTGATTAAAGCGGTATTTTTCAAATCAAATTCTTTTTGGATAGCATCAACATGAGATTTGATAATGTGGACAGGTTTGTTATAAACAAGATCTTTTAAAGCATCAATTAATGCAGGAACAGTCAATTTACTGTAATCTACATCTTCCAAAGTAACGAAAGCTGGTTTCTCGTCAGCTTTTGTTTCTGTTTGCGCTACTACTGTTTCATCAGTATTATCACTAGTTTCAGAAACAGTTTCAAGGGTTTCTTTTTCAGTGTTTTGAGCGTTTTTAGTTGCTTCATTTAAGTCCTGTTGTCCAGCTGCATTTTGCAGCTTGTCATTTTCGTTTTCTAACATATTATGCTAAATTTTATTTATTTAATTCAAAACATAAAGATAGTATAAGCTAGGAGAAATACAAAATATAAGCTAAAATATTAATAATAACCTTTATGAAATGGAGTATGATGCAGATTTACAGTTAATTGTATTATTTAAAGCATTTCTAAAAAATAGTAATAATTGAAAATTTTAAAAGCTATTTATTCCAAATTTCCCAAGCCTTTTCAGCTTGAAATTCAAGCATTTTGAGTCCGTTTTGAATGCTAGCACCCTGTTTTTCTCCTTGAACCAAGAACAACGTTTTACTAGGATTATAAACCAAATCAAATAAATAATGCTGTTTAGTAAGGTATTGATATGGTATAGCTGGAGCAAAATCAACATTAGGAAATGTTCCCAAAGGCGTTGTGTTGACAATAAGTTGATAGGAAAGGAGCAAAGCCTCATCAATTTTTGAATAATGCAGTTGTTCCTTTGTTGGATTTCGTGATACAACCAAAAAAGGTATTTCTAATTTTTCGAATACAAATTTTACAGCTTTTGCAGCACCTCCACTACCTAATATTAATGCTTTTTGATGTATTTTTTTTAATTTAAGTTTTAATGCAAGTTCGAAACCATAAATATCAGTATTATAGCCAATTAATTTTTTATTTTTTGTAATTTTAATAGTGTTAACAGCACCTATTTTTTGAACCGTTGGTGATACTTCATCAAGATATTCTAAAATGGTTTCTTTATACGGAATGGTAACGTTTAACCCCTTAATATTTGGATTGTTTTTAAGTATTAAAGGGAAATCTTCTATCGCAGTAATAGGATAATTATCATATTGAGAAGCTTCAATACCTTCCTTAATAAATTTAGTTGCAAAATACTGTTTGGAGAACGAATAATCAATTTGCTTTCCAACTAAGCCATATTTACTAATGCTTGTTTTTTTCATAATACGATAAAAATAATAAAACACTGATCCCTAATACGATAAATAGTATTGCAATACTGTTTTCTCCATTAGAAAAATCAGGGAAATAGCGCGTATAATTGATTACTATAGGATTGCCTTTTGCGTCTAATAGATGTGCGCCAACAGTTTTGTATATTGGTTTTTTCCATGGCCAAACCATGAGCAGTGATCCTGTGATAAAACCAATGATTCCTGCTATTGTTATTTGATGCCAACGCTTTAATATATAGGCAAATACATGAGAAAGACTAATCATACCAGCTACGGAACCAAGTGCAAACACAGCAAGCACTTGTAGCAAATGCACACGCCCAGCATCTGCAAAAGCTAGTGCAAACTCACCTTGAAAAATATATTTTAAAGTGTCGAACAAAGCATTAACAGAATCTACAAGTAACAATACATAATTGCCTAATAATATGAGGATAAAAGATCCTGAGACTCCAGGCAATGTCATTCCTAAAACACCAATTATTCCACAAAGAAACACAAAAATAAGGTTGTCATTTTCTTGAGCTGGAGGCAAAAAACTCAGTGCTAAACCAACGGTTACTCCTAATAGTAAAGCACTGATAGTGAACTTGTTCCAGTCTTTAAAACTTTGGTTGATATAGTAAATAGAACCGAGAATCATTCCAAAAAAAGTAGCCCAAACATAGAGCTCATGAGCGTGCAACAAATAATCTAAAATCTTACTAACACTAAAATAGCTGATGAGCATTCCTGTGACTATCAAAAGTAAGAAACCGCCATTAACATAACGATAAAGTGACTTAAAACGTAGATTAATAAATAGTTTTAATGCTGTTTTGTTAAATTTTTGAAGCGAATAAATAAAATCTTCATAAAAACCCGCAACAAAAGCTACAGTACCGCCAGAAACTCCAGGTACTTTATTGGCTCCACCCATTAATAAACCCTTGAGAATAAGCAAAAGTTTACTCGATAAAGTTGCGTATTTTTCGTTCATTATTGTTTTTTTACAGCTATTTTTTCAAGCGCAAAGATAAGTAAAAAGCCTGCTAATGCTAGTAAAACACTTAAAAACATTTTTGAATCACCATCATATTGAGTGGGTAATATGTTTTTTTGTTTTAGTACAAATTCTTTATGCTCAATCAGTACCGTTTCAAGCGTTTGTTTCCAAGGCCAAACTTTGTTGAGTGAGCCAATGAGAAAACCGGTGAGTACAGCAAGTGTTAGGTCACTATAGTTTTTGAAAGTCCATTGTAAAAATTTTGAAAATGTAAGCAAACCAACTAAAGCACCACTACCAACCAAAGCAATACTTTTAATATCGAATTGGTGTACAGCATTAAGTATTCCTGCATAAGAACCCATTAACACTAGGATAAAGGCACCAGAAATACCCGGTAATATCATTGCACAGATAGCAATAGCACCAGAAAGGAAGAGATAAAAGCTACTTAATTCTGTTTGCATTTGTTGTACAGTTGTTAGGTAATAAGCAAAAACAGCACCTATAAAAATAGCTAAGAATCGTGACCAAGAAATTATTTTTATTTGCTTGAATATCAATAGTATACTCGAGATTATTAAGCCGAAGAAAAATGCCCAAACCAATACGGGTTTATATGCCAATAACCAAGTGATGACTTTGGCTAAAGATAGGACACTAACCAATATTCCTGAAAATAATGTCAGTAAAAAAGAACCGTTTATTGTTTTCCAAACTCCTTTAAAGCCTTGTGTTTTAAAAACAGGGATTAGTGTAAGATTAATACTCGCAATTGCGTTTAACAAATCTTCATAAATACCTGAAATAAAAGCGATTGTTCCTCCAGAAACTCCAGGCACCACATCTGCAGCTCCCATAGCCATTCCTTTGAAAAATAGTATAATGTATTTTTTATCCATTTAATTAATTATTAAAAAGTGTAAAACCGCCATATCCTAAACTATAAGTGATAAGTAATAGAGCAAAAAATGCTACTATAACATAACCCACTATTCGAAGTAATTTACTTTTTAATAATAAATTGCTAAGCTCATCTGCAAAAAACACCATTAGCACACCATAAATAGTCATTGCGATGACAATTAGCTCAAAGGCATTGGTCAAATTTCCTACTAAAACTATAGCAATAAGAATGGTATCCAAAGAAAAAGCAAAATTAAATAATGCTATTTGAGTTCCTGTTTGGATAACTGTTTCTTTTTGAGAAAATTGATATGAAAAATTGGTTTTATTACGAACTAAATTGAATACTAAAATAAGACTATTACTAAAGATAAAAAGTCCGCCTAAAAAGAGTAAGACAAAGCGAGGAGTGATAGCAAAATCAGCTATGGTAAACCATTCATTATTAAAAAATGTAAACTGTGTAACAGCCCAAAGAAGTAGAACTGCAAGTAAAAAGGAAATTGTAATTCCTATAAAAAGTGCTTGTTTCCTTTTAGAATTGCTCAATTTTGATGTTGCATTACTTAAAAAAGAAACATTATCAAAACTAGTTATTAAAAGTAAGGCTAGGAGTGCTATGATGGCAAAAATAGATATTGAATTCATAATTGTATTATTTAATGCGGTATGCAGTTTGGTATGTTATACCTTTATTATCTTCAAAACGTCCTTCAAAATCATAAGTACTATCGGTTGTTGATAGTATTTTTATAAAAAATGCTTTGCGTTCCAAACGATTTTTAGGATTTTTTTTCTTTAAGACAAATTCACAGTCATTAACCCAACGAATATGAAATGTATCTTGGTGTTTTTCTGTTTTTTTTATGAGTTTTCCATTAAAATCACGTTTGTAATACTGTTCAAATGCTTCAATTTGATATTTTTTAGTACGTGTTATAATGGTTTCACTGATTAATGAGTCCACTTTTTTAACTTTAAAAGTGCCTGTTTTGTAGCTAGCACAATCTCGATCAATTTCTTGACAAGCTCCAAGACTTAATAAAAACAGTAAGATTAATAAATTACGCATATTTTAGTTTTAATGTGCAATTTAGTAAAAAAATGCTACTATTTATAATTTTTAAAACTTCCGTCACGATAAAATATAACAATTTGTTCAATTGTTTTCGTATCTGATGGAGAAGGAGCAAGCAAAGGCTTTATTTCATCTACGGTTTCAGCACTACTTTTAGTTGGTAACACTTCTAGCTTTTCAACTTCTTGTTGATTAAAAAGATTTGCCTCTTGTGATGGAGTAGGAGGCGTGATAGTTTTTTGTACTGGATTATATGGAAAAGAACCTTTGCCTAATAATAGCCAATCAAGACTTACAGTGTCATATTGATTTATGATTTTTAATATAAAATCAAGGCTTGGTTTGTTACGTCCTGATAATAAATGTGAAATACTCGATCGTTGCACTTGAATCGTATCTGCAAATTTTGATGCGCTTAATGCGTAGTAATCGAGTATTATTTTTATCCTTTTTATGATTTCTGAGTTATTCACAATTGTAAATGTTTAATAATGTAAATAGAAATATTGTAGCGTTACAAATGTAATTTATTCTTATTAACTACAAGTGTAAAATGTAATATATATCATTAGTTTATTGAAGTGTAACTTTAAGTTAATAATCATAATAACTTGATTAACTGTATTTAATTATATTACAGTATTAATATTGTAAATATAAGGTTTAAATTTCCTAATTTTTAATTGAACACTGTTTACATAATTAATCAAACTATTGAAAAGCACTGTTTACTTTTGTAAAATATCTTTTGTTTACTTTTGTAAAAACATTATTCATATGAAAATTGATAAATTGAAACAGTGGTATAAAGAGTATCACAAAAAAACATTGAAAGGGCAATATGTCACCTATGAGCGTATTGAACCTTTATTAAATGAATTACCTGCTATTTTTAAAACTGAAATTTTGGGACATTCTGTTTTAGGTCGCCCAATCAAAAGTGTAACTATAGGAAGTGGTAAAACACGAATTTTACTTTGGTCACAGATGCATGGCGATGAATCTACTGCTACACGTGTTCTTTTTGATGTATTTGAATTCTTTAAACAGCCTACAACAGCTTTTAAACCCATTTGTGATGTACTATTGACTAACTGTACGCTAGTTTTTGTACCGATACTCAATCCTGATGGTGCAGCAGCTTATACACGAGAAAATGCACTAAATATTGATTTGAATCGTGATGCCAAATCACTTCAAATGCCAGAAAGCATTGTGCTTAAGACTATAACTTCATATTTTAAACCGCATTTTGCCTTCAACTTGCACGATCAAAGTACAAAATACAATGTTTCAGGAACTAAAAACCCATCAACACTATCATTTCTAGCTCCTGCGGCAGATGTAAATAGAAGTATAACGCCTTCACGCAAAAAAGCAATGCAAGTAATTGCTGAAATGAATAGTTTTGTACAAAAAATAATCCCAAATCACGTTGCTTTGTATGATGATGAGTTTTGTAATACGTGTTTTGGAGATACCTTGCAACAAATGGGTGTTCCTTTAATGCTTATCGAAGCAGGTCATAGTGATTGGAAACGTGAAAAAACACGTGAATACTATTTTTATGCATTGCTAAAAGGATTAGAAAGTATAGCTACTAAACACTACAAAACAGCGACAACAAAACAGTATTTTGAGATTCCACGTAACAATACCTTATTTTACGATGTTATATACCGTAATGTATTGGTTAAATTTAATAAATTTTCTTATGTTATTGACATAGCCATCAATTTTGATGAATATATTTCCGATGATAAAGTGCTTCGCAAGGGGAAAATTGCAAAGATTGGTGACCTTTCTCCTTATTTAGCTCACATAGAAGAAGATGTATATAAAGCTGAATATAATAATGACAATAAATTACCGAAAATAGGTGATTCAGCTGACTTTTTTCTTGCAGATATTGAAATTACTAATGGATTAACAAAAAAAATGAAAAATCATTTTATTTAATATAAAAAAAGTTTAGTTTTGTTGTTTAAACAAACATACTTAACACTAATAAAAGTCAAACATGGATAAACTTAAATTAGACGATATTGATCGTCAAATATTGGATACACTCGTATTAAATGCTAGAACACCCTTTACAGACATAGCAAAAAAACTAAATGTATCTGCAGGGACAATACATGTCCGTTACAAAAAACTAGAAGAAATAGGCTTAATAAAAGGAACATCTTTAGCCGTTGATTATCAGAAACTAGGTTATAATTTTATAGCTTTTATCGGAATTTTTTTAGAACAAACTTCACAAACGAGTTTTGTTTTAGAGCGCTTACAATCAATACCCTACGTTACTGTGGCTCATATTACAACAGGAAAATTTAATATTTTTTGTAAAATACGAGCTAATGACACAATGAGTGCTAAGAAAATAATCTTTTTGATTGATGATATTGATGGTGTAATGCGTACTGAGACAATGATATCACTAGAAGAAAGTTTTAATGATAAAAAACGATTAATGCAACGTGTCTTTCACGAATTAAGCTAAATTAAACTAAAATATAAAAAGCCGTTTAAATTTTATTTTGACGGTTTTTTTTTGTCTAATTTTAAAACTATAAAATGAAAATAGCTATTGTTTTATATCCTACCTATGGAGGAAGTGGTGTTGTGGCAACAGAACTGGGAATGCATCTTGCTTTGAAAGGGCACCAAATCCATTTTATCACATACAAGCAGCCTGTGCGTTTAGATTTATTGAATGATAACATCTATTTTCATGAAGTGCACGTCCCTGATTACCCATTATTTCAATACTTACCTTATGGTCTTGCGTTAGCAAGTAAAATGGTGGATGTCACAAAACAATACGGTATCGAATTATTTCATGTACACTACGCTATTCCTCATGCATACGCCGCATACAATGCTAAAATGATACTTCAAGAAGAAGGGTTTAACATTCCTATTGTCACAACATTACATGGGACAGATATAACACTTGTGGGAAGTCATCCAAACTATAAACCTGCAGTATCTTTTAGTATTAATCAATCCGATTATGTAACTACAGTATCGGAAAGTCTTAAAGCAGATACTGTTACTATTTTTAATATAAAAAAAGAGATACAAGTAATTCCAAATTTCATCAACATTACACATGATAAAACTGATTTTACTGATTGCAATAGGAAATTATTAGCAAAAGATTCAGAACGCATTATTACTCATGTCAGTAATTTTAGACCATTAAAACGTATCGAAGATGTTATTCATATTTTTAATCAGATACAAAAAGAAATTCCAGCTAAATTATTACTCGCAGGAGATGGTCCTGAAAAGGAAGCTATGGAGCAATTAGTACTTGATTTGGCATTGGAAGATAATGTTGTTTTTTTAGGAAACACGAATGATATCAGTAAGTTACTTTGTTTTTCAGATTTATTTTTACTGCCTTCAGAAAAAGAAAGTTTTGGTCTAGCGGCACTTGAAGCCATGCTCTATAAAACACCTGTAATATCAAGTAATGCAGGAGGAATACCAGAAGTAAATAAACATGGTTATTCTGGATATTTAAGCCCTGTTGGCGCTGTTGATGAAATGGCAAATAATGCATTAAAAATTTTGAAATCTGATGAAATTTTGAAGCAATTTAAGCTGCAAGCACGGAAACAGGCAGCACAATTTAATGTCACCAAAGTAGTTCCTATTTATGAAGCTTTATATGAAAAGGCATTGAAAAATAAATGATATTTCAATTATTAAAAAAAACGTTACATTTGAAAAGAATATTCAAAATACTTACTATTGTTTTTATGACTTTTTTACTGACAGTCTTAACACAAATTGGAGGTATATTATTATTATTGAGTATTTTAATTAGCATAAAAGTTAAAAAAAAGATACATTGGTCAATACTATTTATTGTTTTTTATACAAGTGCTACTTTCATTTTTGTTCCTATTATAGCACCACTATTTGGAAGGGAACGAGTGAGCGAAGCTATAAATTTAAAACCTACTAATTTTGCTACGATAGTATTGAATAGAAACTATGTCAGACCAAGTTTAAATGCAATTTTATTGCATACAGCTAAACAATTAAAAAACAAAGGAATACAACTTAATTATTTAGATGCCAATTTTCCATTCATCAATAGATTTCCACTTTTACCACATTTGAGCCATAATGATGGCAAGAAAATTGATATAAGTTTAATATACGAAGACAAAATGGGAAATATAACAACAAAACAGAAATCACGCTTAGGTTATGGTGTATTTGTAGCTCCAACAGCTAAGGAGTACAATCAAATAACTTATTGTTTAGAAAAAGGATATTTTCAATATGATTATCCAAAATATTTTACCTTTGGAAAAATAAATGATTCGTTAGTGTTTTCAATAAAAGGAACAAAACTATTGATTCAGACATTATTAAATGAGAGACAACTAGGCAAGCTGTTTATTGAACCACATTTAAAGCAGCGTATGCATTTATATAATAAAAAAATACGATATCATGGCTGTCATGCGGTGCGCCATGATGATCATATTCATATTCAATTAAAATAATAACTTATGAAAAAAATAATAGTATTAGCAATGTCTTTATTATTTATATCTAGCTGTAAATCAAGTAAAACAGAAGATGTAAACTCAAAACCCACAGCAAAAAAAAATATAATGAAAGATAAAAAAGAAGTACAAAATTTTGAACTGCTTTTACAAGAATCTCACGGTGGTTATAAAGAACAACGTTTACTTATTGTCAATGATCAAAAGCAGCTTACTGATGTTTATATGAAACTCAATCAAATACGAAAACCAGGAATTCCTATTCCTGCTGTTGATTTTGAAAAAAATACAATTTTAGCGCTGTTTTTTGGAACACAACAAAATGGAGCACAAAAATATACAATAGTTGGTGTCTCAGAAAAAAACAGTGTACTCAATGTTTTATTAGTAGTGAATAAACCTGAAGTAGCAACTATGGTCATTACTCAACCAAGTATGTTTCTTAAAATACCTAAGAGTAATGCAAAAGAAATCGCACTAAAATTTAAATAAAATTAGAAAATACGCTACTATTTTGTTATTTTAGCAAACTATTAATAGCATAAAGAAAAAGAAATGAAATTTAGAAATTTTCCAATGGTTCCTCGTGTAGTTTTTGGTCGAGGAAGTTTTAATCAAATAAATGAAATACTAGCACCCAAGAGAAAAAGTGATAAAGCACCATTTATTTATATAATAGATGCCGTTTTTGAAGGGAATAATTGGTTATTAGATCGTATTGACTTAAAATTTAATGATAAAATCATTTTTCAAAGTGCTAAAGAAGAGCCAAAAACAATTCGTGTTGATGAATTACGAGATCAAATAGTAGCGGAATTTGATGATTTGCCTTCAGGTATTATTGGAATAGGAGGTGGAACTATGCTCGATTATGCTAAAGCAGTAGCATTAATGCTTACCAATCCAGGATCATCAGCAGATTATCAAGGTTGGGATTTAGTAAAAAATCAAGGAATCTATCACGTTGGTATTCCTACCATTTCAGGAACAGGAGCAGAAGTTTCGAGAACGACAGTACTTACAGGTCCTGTTAAAAAATTGGGTATGAATTCAGATTATACACCATTTGATCAAGTAGTATTGGATCCAGAGCTTACAGCAGGAGTCCCTACAAATCAATGGTTTTATACGGGGATGGACTGTTATATCCATTGTATAGAGTCATTAACAGGAACATATCTAAACACATTTAGTGAGTCATATGGAGAAAAATCTTTAGAACTTTGTAGAGAAGTATATCTCGAAAAAGAAGAGCGCGATGAAGATGCACAAAATAAACTGATGATGGCTTCTTGGCACGGTGGTATGAGTATTGCCTATTCGCAAGTAGGAGTAGCCCATGCAATGAGTTATGGACTGTCATATCTGTTAGGTACAAAACACGGTGTAGGAAACTGTATTGTTTTTGATCAATTGGAAGAATTTTACCCAGATGGTGTAAAAGAATTCAAACAAATGGTTAAAAGACATAATATAGATATCCCACAAGGGCTTTGTGCTAATTTAACAGACAAAGAGTTTGATACTATGATAGATGTAGCATTGAGTTTAGTACCGCTTTGGGAAAATGCACTAGGTAAAGACTGGCAGCAAACAATTACTCGCAAAAAATTGCGAACGATGTATGAAAAAATGTAGGTTTATAAATGTATAAAGCACAGTATAAAACATTAGTTCGAACTTATCTTATGATTATCTTCGGTATTTTAGGTTTTTCAGTCTATGTTTTTATAAAGAATAAAGCTGTTTTTAATCTTGATAATTTAAATATAAAAGACTATAAAATATTGATTTCTACGCTTTTAAGTTATGCTGTTTATTTTTTAATTAAATACTTATCCTATAAAAAAATCAAGACTATAAAGGATTATAAAGGCCTGATGAAGCATAAAATAAATATGTATATTGATAGTATCATTTTAAATTTATTTTTATATGAGTTTATAGTATTAATAAATTTAACCTTTTTTATGATGACTAAAAATATTATATTTTTTATATTTGCAATTATAATGTTGCTATTAATTATAGTAAATATTCCAAATAAAAATATTTTTAATACTAAATTTTTACTTAAAAATGACTAAAACTACTAAAAAAAGAGAATTGTTAGATGGTATTGCAAAAGCAAGATTAGATCATTTGAAGTGGAAATCATATTTTGAGGTTGCGACTAGAGATATTACCAAATTTCGGTTAGATAATGATAAAGTTAACCCTATAGCTACAGAATGTGAATTTGGTCATTGGCTATATGGCGATGGACAGAATTTAAATTTCAGTAATATTCTTTCAGAAATAGAAAGAGTACATGAAGATATTCATAAAAAGTACTTTGAAATAATAAAAACGATCAATAGAAATGATAAAAGTGTTTTTACTAGTAAGTCTTCATACCTCAGTGATAAACAATTTATAGTTGATAACCTTATTTTAGACTTGAATAATTATTCTTCAATTTTACGTAGTCTGTTAACACAACTAGAATTATTTGTTCAATCTCTTGATGAGGAAGAGGAACATTTTAAATAGATTTACTAAAAATAATACTGTAGTTCGGAGTATTATTAAATCATATATTTTGTTTGTGATTATAAAGTGTTTTGAAAATTTATTTCATTGAATAAGCAGTTACAATAATAGTTACCTTTTTTAATATAGAATATTTTTAGTTAACACGTTGTATATCAGTATTTAGTTAATAATATGTTATATAAAAAAATGTTAAAATTAATCTAAATGTTTTTTTAAAAATATATATAATGTATCTTTGAAGTGTTAACCAATTGACTATTAGATATGAAAAAAACAGTTTTCATAATTATTGTGTTTTTTACACTAACACTTCAAGCTCAAGAAAAAAATACCAAGAATATTAAACAACCTATTGCTTTTGTAGAAATGCTAATGGCACGTTCTTTTATTATAAATGACTTACCAGGTTGGGCAGCAGGTGGTGAATTGAATTATCAATACAAAAATCATCTCTTTTCTTTTAGATACATAGAAGATGTTCATAATAAATTTGTTATAGTATCTCCAAGTGTTATTTTACTACCATTACCATCATTAGTGGAGCATATTACCAATAAAGAATTAGGTATTTTGTATGGCAGAAGATGGATTTATGATGATACTGCTATTAGTGTTTCAGGAGGAATTTCTTACAATCATTATACTTCAAAAAATTTAGATTCAACTTTAGAACTAATAGATGATTATCTTGGTTTTCCATTAGAAGTCAACATTAAATGGTTTAAAGCACAAAAAGAACGTTATAGAATTTATCAAGTAATTCCTGTTGGAAAACCTACTGCTTTTGGACGGAGTTTTGGCTTTAAGTTTTTTGCTAATATCAATAAACATAGTTATTTAGGCTTTGGTTTTACCTATGGTTTTGGATGGCATAAAAAGTATGAAAAATAATTAATACATTATTCCAACCATTTTTTGAAAGCACTTACATTATCACGGGCTACTATTTTTGTGCTGAATTAATAATTAATGAGCATAGATCCTTGCATATTTTTACTTTGTTTTAATTTAGTTTTAGTGATTTTCATAATAGATAAACCTGCAAGTGCTTATTAAAATTTAAAAAAAATAGTATTATAGCTTATGGATAAGAGCATTAAATTAAAACAAATATATTTACCCTTTCTGTTTGTATCAGTAAGTAGTATTCTCTTTTACAACACAATTAGATGGTTTCTCGATATCAAACTCGATATATTACATATCAATGAAGATCTTCTTGATATATGGATTCCATTAGTGTTTTCTTTTTTCACAGTTTATTTTTTTCTTGGAAAAAGGCTGCGTATTCTCGCTGTTAAAAACATTAGGAGTTATTACGCCTTACTAGAAATACTATCATTTGCTATTGCTGTACCTATTTTTTTGAGTCAAAATTATATTGAAAAAGCTTCTTTTGACCTTATTACGGTCAATACTATTGAAAAATACACCAATATAATAATGAGAAATACTTTGCTATAAATTCATTTTTGGTAAATAATACGGGTGTTTCTTATTTAACAGAAAAAACATTAGGAGCAAGAAATAGACGACTTATTTTTTCATTATACTTTTTAACCCCTTTTCAAAATACGGATAATATTTGGTATGGAGTTATTTACAAAAAAAATATTAGTAATAGGATGGTAGCAGCAGCTAAAAAAGCTAAGTACAAAAGTTTTCTCGATAAATCATTAAAAGATTTTGGATCTTATGATTTTCAAAATGTAAAATATTTTGGAAAACTCATCTATTCAGATGATAGGGATGGATTTATAAAAGCCTTTAAAGAAGCTGAAGTTGATACTATTGAATCACAAATAGTTTTGGTTCCAAAAACTAATAACTTTAACAATAGGCTTGGTAATACTGTTACTTGGCTATTTGTTTCATTTGGGTTAGTTGCATTGGTAGTACTAGTAATTATTATGACACTAAAAATTAAAACGAGCTAACTGCTTATTTAGGCTTTGGTTTTGCCTATGGTTTTGGATGGCATAAAAAGTATAAAAAATAATTAACACATTATTCCAACCATTTTTTGAAAGCACTTACATTATCACGGGCTACTATTACAGTATCTTCATCATAATGCTTTAGTTTTAACTCCAAGCGACTATTGGTATAGGCTATGATATCTTCTATACTTGAAATATGAACAAAAAAACCGCGATTTATTTTATAAAAAACACTTGGTTCAAGCAGTGTTTCTAAATCTTTAATGCTATAATCTACAAGGTAACTTCTATTTGACTTATGATGTAGGTAAGTGCCTTTGTCTTTACTATAAAAACATACAATGTCTTCAGTATTAATAAGTTTTAAATGCTGTCCAATTTTGATGATAAAACGTTTTTTGTATGATTTTGTAGTGTCAGTTAACAAATTTTTTAATTCATCAATGACTATATTTGTACTCGTACTGCCTTTGAAAGTTTTATATTTTTCTAAGGCATTATCCAAATCATCTTCATCAATGGGTTTAAGCAAATAATCAATGCTTTTTAGTTTAAAAGCTTTTAAGGCATATTCATCATAAGCAGTGGTAAAAATAATGTTACTTTTTATTGCTACGTGTTCAAATATTTCAAAAGATAAGCCATCAGAGAGCTGAATATCTAAAAAAATTAATTCAGGATGCTCGTTGTTATTAAACCAATCTACTGCATCTTCTACTGCATGAAGTGTTGTTACAACCGCTAAGTTTCTACTTTCCAACAAGCGTTTGAGTCTTCTTGCTGCTGGTTTTTCATCTTCTACTATCAGTACTTTCATTGCTTTAGTTTTAGAAACGTTCATTATCCATTAACTCAGCTACTTTTTTATCTTCCCAAGATTGTCCAAGATATTTCCCTTTGTAAAATATTTTGAAATATTGGATGAGTATCCCCAATCCCCATCCGCCAGCAGGGTAGAGGAACCATTTATGAGACCAGTTGTTAATATAATTTATATATGCTAAAAATGAAATTACTGCTACGTAAATAGCTAATCCTATATAAAATTGACGCATTTCTTGAGCTGTTTTTTGAGCACGTGCTAAACGTGCTTCGTTTTGTATTGTTTTATTTTCCATAATGGGTGTTTTTTTAGTGAGTAAGGGTAAACTTACTATGAATTCAGTTGTTGTTTTACTTATTAATACAGCTTGATCGCTAATGAGTTGATACCGTTGTACAATGTTTTGCAAACCAATTTTGGTACTTTTTTTAAAAATTTCTTTTGGGTTTAATTTATTTGATATCTCCAATCGCTCATCATTGATATGAATTTGGATGTGCAACGGATTTTTTTCATTTACTTTATTGTGTTTAACCGCATTTTCAAGTAATAATTGCAATGACAACGGTACTATTTTAAGATTTTCTTTACTAGAATTATTTGTGATAGTATATTCCAATCCGTTTTCAAAACGAAGTTTGAGTAAGGTTAAATAGGATTCAGCAAAATGGAGTTCTTCTTGGAGTGGTACCAATGTTTTGTCACGCTGTTCTAACACATAACGATAGACTTTTGACATTTTACTTGTGAACTGCTGCGCTTTATCTGGGTTCTCATCTATCAATGATGATAACACATTTAAGCTATTAAACAAAAAATGAGGATCAATTTGGTTTTTTAAACTCTCATATTTTGCCGATTGATTTTCGGCTCTATATTTATGTTCATCAATACGTTTTTCTGTTAATGCCTTGAAAAAATAGATAAGATGAGCAATTACAGTTCCTATTAGTGCAAATATAAAGCTTGTTTTATAGTATTTTGAAGCGCCTTGATCTTCAAAAATATAACTAAATTCTTTATTATACATTATAACAAGTATAGCAACACGGAGAGCAAAAACAGCCAACATGGTTACGGAAAGTGAACCTATTATCCCTATAATTAAGGTTTTACTAGGGTTTACTTTCCAAGGGAATTTGGTATTGAGATAGCGGTAAAAATAAAATTGAGAATATGATATTACAAATGTATAAACTTGCATCCAAAAAAATGAAATAGCGCCTTCTTCAGCAAATATATGCTTGCTCAATGTACCATAACTAATGTAGCGCTCTATCAAAAAGAGGATAGATCCTATGATAAAAGCTATTTGGATGTTTTTATTGATTTTCATGGACTTCATTATTTAGATGCAAATTAAACTAATTAATTGAGATTACAATTCTAATTGCATAGTGATTGCTTTATCTTTTACCTCAAATTTAGCATCTTCCCAAGTAGGAGGTCCCATTGTGCCACGTGCATCATTTGAAAAAACATAAGCTTCTGTTGGTGCACCATAGCCATTTCTGTCTAACCTGTTGTTTCCATTTGCATCGTGATAGCAAGAGATAGCATAGTTGCCATTTGGAATGTTTTTGAACGTAACAGTTACTTTATTGTTTTTTATTATTACTTTTTTTGATAATTTCTTTATACTTAAAAAATGTTTTTGACTATCGTATAATGTAATTTTAAAAGTACCTTCGTTACTTGAGAAGCCTGTGATTGTTACTTTGATGTCATTTCCCTTTGTTGTAGTTTCTGATGTTCCACAAATATTTTTAATGCGGTGTATTACCGTATTTTTCCCCCAAGTTGGTGCAAATTTATATTTGGTTTTTTGATTAAATAGCGGTAAGATAGCTTTAAACTTCGCGCAATAAGGTGTTAGGTCTTTTTTAAAAAAACGATCCATTCCCAATTGAAAATCTAAAGCACCACTTTGTGCTCTAGGATTTAAGCTATCCAAAGCAATAGCTTTTTGATAGGTAGCAACAGTCAACCCCGAATATTTCATACCATTGGTTTGTGGGTCAAATGCTACTAAAGCAGTATAATAAAACCCTCTAAGGGCTGTTACTTCTGAATTGTTTTTTGCCATTTGTTCAGCAATTTTAAGATATTGATTGGCTTTTTTTATTTTCAAATCCATAATATTTTTATCTTTGGTTTGAAAGCAAGCGTCAATATTTGCTTTGGCTGCATAGTATGCTGGTAGCCATTCTTGTTTGCTATTTTTACTAATGCGCTCAAAAATATTTGAAGCAATATCGAGTTTGTTTTGTGCTAAAAGACTTAGTCCTTTTTGCATAGCATCTTCATAGACTGTTTGTGCTTGAACACTGTTTATACTGATGATAGCGATTAACAATACAATTACTTTTTTCATGATTTCTTTTATTTAATGATTAATTACACTGCAAAAATGCGATGTATTTGTAATGTATTCAAAAAGAAATTCCTGAATTGTAGATTATTGCGGATGAATTGTAGTTTTAATGAATTTACTATAAATTAAGAAAAAATATTTTCAAAAATCTGATATATCGAACGAAGTTGACTTTAAATTATTTTTCGAGTCCTTTGAAATAATTGCCCAAAGCTTCTCGTTGTTCAGTGCTCATTTTGGCTTCGCTATGCATTAATACATATGGTGTCATAGGCATTTCACCAGCTTCAACTTCTTCAACAATGTCTTCTAGTTTTTTAGACTTACGCTTAGCTGTAAAAGTTCCCCATTCAGAAAAATTAAGTTCTTCACGCCCTTCATTAATATGATGCTTAATTAACCAAGAAACAGGAGCTACATTGGTGTACCAAGGGTACTTTGACGTATTAGAATGACAATCATAGCACGAATTTTTAAGCGTGTTTGCTATGGTTTCACTCGGTTTATGCATTGTTATAAAATCTTGTGATTGGACTACTGGAGGATTGGTTTTATCAATTCGAAATGCTTGAATAGCAATAAATAAAACAAGTAATATTCTAACTATCTTTTTTTTCATTTTATGTTTTTTTTTAATCTTTTAGCTGTCTATAAAGGTATTAAATTTAATCAATTAATTCATAGCACAGCGTATAAATTTTAGAAAAACCTTTCATCTATAAAATCTATTATAAAAATTAAAACTAGAATTACTAAAATTCTTCCAATAAGAAGCATTTTTTTATTTTCAAATTGTTCTCTAAAATAGTGATAATCTAGCATTAAAAATAGGGGAGATCCTATCAAGCCTAAAATAGGTGCTCGTATCAAAAAATTTATAGTATCTGCGAATCCAACAAATAATGATAATAAATGTGTAGCATTATGATTATGTGGCATTGTTTTGATATACTGATAAGACATGGATAGTACAATGTTAATGACAGTCCAAAAAAATATCCAAATGATGTTCTTCTTCATTATCGTTTTCATTAAACTGTTATTACACTAAAATTCAAATCTAAAGGGTCTAATTGTTTAGCCAATAAATCTATTAATTCACTACCAATTATCTCGTATATAACGCTAAAATTCTGATGGCGCTCTTGTAAACTTCCATTAGGAAATAACTCATTTTTTAGTTGACGTATTTTTTGGACTTCATCATCAAAACGTATTTTTTCTGCTTTATAAAAACGCTTTTCCAGCTTTTCTAAACTATTCATTTGACGTTTTTGTTCAGCACTTACAGCACCATAAAATGATTTGTCGGTTTGTTTTACACTTGCTTCCAATAGTTTAAACTGATTGTGCAATGTTTTTCGTAAGGCTTCAAAATCTATAGGATTCTTGCTTATTTCCTTTACCTTTTGCTTAATTAAACTTGCGGTATCCAAAAATAAATCCTTGTAATTCAAATTTAATTTTTCAATTTGTTTCTGCTGTTTTACTGTGATTAACAAAGCTGAATTACGCAACAAATAGATAGGAAAAATGACATTATTAATGTCAAAATACGCTTTGAGCTCTAGCCAATATGCCAATTCGCCACCACCACCAATATAGCACAGATTGGGCAAAATAACCTCTTGATATAATGGACGCATCAAAACGTTAGGAGAGAAGCGTTCAGGAAATTTTTCCAATTCGCTTTGTATTTCTTCAGGACTAAAAGAAATATTGGTATTATTAATAAAATAGCTATTTTCTTTATAAATAATGCGTTCTCGTAAATTATTTTTCAAATAAAAGAGATTGATTGCTCTTGGGTTTACTTGTATTTTATAGTTTGTTTTTAGCTTGTCTATGGTCTTTTTTACGGTATTGTAGCATAATTGCTCTTTTAGTTCTTTACGAATATACGGCTTAAAAATTGTTTTTAAATCCTTATTATCAGCGTCTAATATAACTAATCCATAGCTTTTGAACAGTTCATTAGCTAATCGTAATGTTGCTTTGGCAAGATTCGTTTCTTTGTTGTAAGATTCATTAAATAATGCTAATAATTCATCGCTATATTCACTTGCTGTTAATGTATTTTTAAATGCCTCAAATGAAGCTTCTAAACCTTGTGTATTCAAGCTTCCTACTGCACCTTGCGCTTCTTTTTCCCAAGTTATTTTCTTGTTTTTATAATTAAAATAGCGAATTTCATCAAAATCGTGATCTTCACTAGCCATCCAATAAATAGGCACAAAATGAGCATCAGGAAATACTTCGTTTAATTGCTTGCTAAGATTGATTGCACTAATTATTTTATACAAAAAATACAAGGGTCCCGTGAAGAGATTGAGTTGATGCCCTGTGGTAATGGTAAACGTATTTGCTTTTGCTAATAATGCAATATTAGCTGCTGTTTCATTTGAAATAGGAATACTTTTATAGTGTTCATTTAGTACATTGACCAATATTTCACGTTGTTCTTTGTCTAAATTATTCGTTCTTTTTAATGCTATTTGTTTTTTAAAACCATCAATATCAGGATAATTACCTAAAAAAGGTTGTAGTTTCTCATCATTAACTATATAATCAATAACTGTTTTAGAGAAACTATTGGTATCTTGATATGAAAGTGTTTCTTTGTGCATTATTTTCTTTGAAATAAGGTGTAAACATACTTTCGTATTTCACCGCTTGGCATAGTATAATCATAGTCCATTGCCTTTAGAAGAACAAAATTGTGACCTAATTTTTCTGTTAACATTTCACTATTATAGCGTTTTACAGGTAGTCCACTACAAGTTGTTGCGCCTTCCAAATTAAATGTTGCTAATATAACGTGTCCTTTTGATTTCACTTTACTTTTTAATAAATCAAAATAGGTTTTTTGGTCTTTTTCAGCAGTAAAAAAATGAAGTACCGCTCTATCATGCCATAAATCGAGTAGGGGAAGGGCTAATAATGCTTTAGGTCTTGTTAAATCTTCTACAATCCATTGCACTGAAGAGGCTTTATCACCTAAGCGTTGTTTAATTTTATTTAAAGCACAATTACTGATGTCATTAGCAATGAGGTTAGTATATTCACTAGCTATCAAGCTATCAATAAGTGTACTCGCACCACAACCTGGGTGAAATTGAATAGCATCTTTTGCTAGATTGCATGTTGCTATCAACTCCAAACTAGGTTTTGATTCTTTCTCATACCAACCTAATGTTGTAATATCTGCATCGGTATAGATATCGCACCAATATTCATCTAAATTTTTGGCAACTTCTCCAGGTGTGCTACAGCATCCTGAATTTTTACCGTCAATACTACAAGAATTTGCTTCACTCATCATTTCGTTTTATTTAAACGGGTTCTCCATAGAGATCAAAATCACCAGCATCATAGATTTTGATATTTATAAATTTACCGATATTTATATAATGTTTACGCCCATCAACCAAAACTTCATTATCTACATCTGGCGAATCAAATTCGGTACGTCCTACAAAATAATCACCATCCTTACGATCAAAAATACATTTATAGGTTTTTCCGATACGTTTTTGGTTTTCTTCAAACGAAATCTGGCTTTGTACTTCCATCAGTTCATTAACACGGCGTTTTTTTGTTTCCTCAGGTACATTATCTTCAAGTTTGAAAGCGCTTGTATCTTCTTCGTGCGAATAGGTAAAAGCGCCCATACGCTCAAAACGCATTTCTTGAACCCATTTTTTAAGTTCCTGAAACTGTGCTTCGGTTTCATTAGGATAACCAACAATTAATGTTGTTCTAATATTAATATTTGGTACAAAATCTCTAAACTTATGAATTAACGCCGTAGTTTTCTCGTGAGAAGTACCACGTTTCATAGATTTTAAGATTTCATCATTGATATGCTGTAACGGAATATCAAGATAATTACATACTTTTGGTTCATCGCGCATCACTTCTAACACATCCATAGGAAACCCTGAAGGAAATGCATAGTGCAAACGAATCCATTCAATACCATCTATTTTAACCAATTCGCGCAATAAATCTGCCAGTCTTCGCTTTTTATAAATATCTAAACCGTAGTAAGTTAAATCTTGGGCGATGAGTATCAATTCTTTAACACCATTTTTAGCTAATTTAGTAGCTTCTTCGACTAAATTTTCAATGGGTTGCGAAATATTTCCGCCACGCATTAATGGTATTGCGCAGAAGGAGCAAGGTCTATCACAGCCTTCGGCTATTTTGAGATAAGCATAATGCGGAGGCGTTGTCGTTAAGCGTTCGCCTACCAATTCGTGTTTATAATCGGCATCTAATGCTTGGAGTAGATTGGTCAAATCGTGTGTGCCAAAATAGGCATCGACATCAGGTATTTCTTTTTCCAAATCAGGTTTGTAGCGTTCACTTAAGCAACCTGTTACAAATACTTTATCTACTTTTCCGGCTTCTTTTTGCTTGGCATATTCCAAGATGGTATTTATAGATTCTTCCTTGGCATCGCCTATAAAACCACAGGTATTGATTACAACGATATTACCATCATCACTTTCGTGAGATACCTCCTTGTTGTTTGCTTTAAGTTGTCCCATCAATACCTCAGAATCATAGAGGTTTTTAGAACAGCCTAATGTAACTACGTTTATTTTATTTTTTTTGATTGATTTCGTTCGCATGAATCGTTATTTAACCGCTATTATTGTTTTTTCTTTTTAAAATATCCAAATAGGAAATAAAATAGGATGGCTCCAAATACCCAATAACGATACGAAACGCGTTCACCATCACCACCGACAGTACTCATTATTCTATTCCAATGGATTGATTTTAGTTTATCAGCAAAAGTTTTTGCATTCATATTCCAACTCCAGAATATAAAAACGGGCTTTCCTACCACGTGATCAAAAGGAACAAAGCCCCAATAACGTGAATCTTCTGAGTTATGACGATTGTCTCCCATCATCCAGTAGTAATCTTGTTTGAATGTATAAGTAGCTGCAGGCTTACCATTAATTAATATTGTATCACCATCTAATTGGACATCGTTATTTTCATATACTTCAATCAATCTTTTGTAGAGCGGTAAGGTTTTTTTGTTCAGCGTTACTGTTTCTCCTGCTTTTGGTATTGCAATTGGTCCATAATTATCTCGAGACCATTTGTAGTCTATGCTATGCGGAAAAAGACTTTTATTAAATATTCCTTTTGGATCTTCTTTCTTTGCTAATGAAGCTATTATTGGGTTGTTTTTTAGTTTATTGTATTTTTCTGCTGTTAGATTCAAAATGTATTTTCCTTTACCCAGTCGTCCACCTTCAGTGATGTTATATTTCTTAAAAAATTCTTGACTTAATGCTTCACTGTTTTTGGTACTCACATTGTACATATATTGTAGATCTGCACGGTAAGGCATTTTTGATAAGGTATCATTAATGTAGATTTCACCATGTTTTATTTCCAATTTATCACCAGCTATAGCCACACAACGTTTTACATAATTAGAGCGTTTATCCAAGGGTTTGTCTACATGCCTTCCTGAAGGATCTCTAAAGAAATACACTGTATCAGCTGGCCAATGAAAGACTACAATATCATTATTTTTTATTTTTTGAATGCCAGGAAAACGAAATGATGGTAATTGTGGTTTGCTTAAATATGATTTTCCTAAAAATGGCATGGTATCGTGAACCATAGGGAAAGCAATAGGCGTAGTTGGTGTTTTGGCACCATAATGAAACTTACTTACAAATAGATAATCACCAACTAACAATGATTTTTCTAGTGATGACGTTGGAATAGCATACGGTTGCATTACGTAAGTATGTACCATAGTAGCAACGATTACTGCAAAGAGTAAAGATGCTAAAAGAGTATCATCATTTTTCTTTGTGATAGGGCGATACTCTGTTTTGTCATTATAATTAATAGTAAAGATATAAAAACCTAAAGTAACCACCGCTAGTACTTTGTCTTTTGTTGTGTCATGTCTATAAGTGGACATCGTTTCCGCCCAAATTATCCCAAACATAAAAAGATTGATAATTGGTACAAATAGTAATATAACCCACCATTTTGGGCGCTTTATGATATCCATAAATACCACTGCGTTGTAAATAGGTATCAAGGCTAACCATTTATTTTTTCCAGCTTTTTCATACAGTTTCCAAGTACCTAAAAAATGAATCACTTGAAGGATTAGAAAAAATATAAACCATTGTATTAGTGTCATAATATATTATTTTTTTAAAATTTATAAGTCACTGTTAAAGCCATTGTATTAACAGTATTAATATCTTGAATAAGTGTTGGGCTAAATGTTAATTTTTCATTGACATTGAAGCTTTTGAGATGTGCATCTACTACAGCATCAACAATGTTTAGCGCATAAATACCAATGGAAACCATAAGTAATAAATCACGATCTTTTTTAACTGTTTTCATCGCATTAATAAGCTGTGAGTCGCTAAAAAATGGATAATTATCACTAGAGCCTTGTAAACGTAGTTTGTAGGCATCACGAAAATTAGTATATTGGTTATTACGTTGTACATAAAAATACACACTTGTGCCAATTGCTGCGTAAACAATCGGAACTTTCCAATATTTTTTATTGTATGCTTGCCCTAAACCTGGCAAAATAGCTGAGTAAAAAGCAGCAGTAGATGGCGCTAAAGGATTGAGCTTTGGTTCGGTTTCTTTAGTTGACGTTTTTTGAGAATATCCCCAAAAAGTAGTCATAAAAAGTAATAAAAAAAGAAACCTGTTCACCATTGTTATTTATTGAATTAATTTTTTAATTCGGTTGAAATCGGCATCAGAATAAAAAGGAATACTAATACTTCCTTTTCCTTTTTTATCACGCTTAATGCTGATATTAGAACCAAAAAACTCCGTTAATGCTTCTTTGGCAGCAATGATATGTTGCGGAATTTCAGCTACTTCTTTTTTATCAGAAGTGTCTTTATTTTTTAATGCTTTAACCAATTCTTCTGTTTGTCGAACAGAGAGTTTATCTTTTAATATTTTTTCATAAACATCAAGTTGTTCATCTTCATTGGTACAGTTTATTAATGCTCTACCGTGTCCCATAGATAAAAAGCCATCGCGCATGCCTGTTTGTACAATAGGATGTAACTTTAACAAACGGAGATAGTTAGTAATGGTAGAACGTTTTTTTCCTACACGTTTGCTCATTTCTTCTTGTGTCAGATCTACTTGTTCAATAAGCTGTTTATACGAAAGTGCCACTTCTATTGGGTCTAGTTCAGCACGTTGTATATTTTCTACCAATGCCATTTCAAGCATTTCTTGGTCATTTGCTAGACGAATATAAGCTGGTATGGTTTGCATGCCGTTGAGCTTAGAAGCTCTAAAACGACGTTCTCCAGAAACCAATTGGTATTTGTTTTCTGCAAGTTTGCGCACTGTAATAGGTTGAATAACACCTAATGATTCTATAGAAGTAGCCAATTCTTGAAGCTGCATTGCATCAAATTTCTTTCGTGGCTGAAAAGGGTTTACTTCTATGAGACCAATAGGAATTTCAAGAATATTTCCTACCACTTCATTAGCACCTTTGTCACTAGCTTTGGCAATTGCTTTTGTAGGATCATTTAAAATGGCATTTAAGCCACGTCCCAGACGTTGTTTTTTGGTTACTTTTGCCATAATTACGCGTTATTTTTTACTATTTCGTTTGCTAAATTTAAATAATTCACTGCACCTTTGCTACTTGCATCATAAGCAATAATACTTTCTCCAAAGCTAGGCGCTTCACTCAATCGGATATTTCGTTGTATAATAGTTTTGAAAACCATATCACCAAAATGTTTGTTTACTTCATCTACAACTTGATTTGAAAGACGTAATCTACTGTCATACATGGTGAGTAACAATCCTTCGATATCCAAATCTGGATTATGAATTTTTTGAATACTTTTTACAGTATTGAGGAGCTTTCCTAAACCTTCTAAGGCATAATATTCACATTGTATAGGAATAACTACAGAATCTGAAGCTGTTAATGCATTTAAAGTCAATAAACCAAGTGAAGGCGCACAATCAATGATGATATAATCATAGTCATCTTTAATAGGAGCAATAGCTTCTCTAAGCATATATTCTCTTCGTTCTTTGTCCACCAGTTCTATTTCAATAGCGACAAGGTCAATATGAGCAGGAATCAGATCTACATTAGGTGAGTTTGTAGTTACTATTACCTTTTTAGCTTTGGCAGAATGCTCGAGCAATTCATAAGTTCCTAGTTCTACAGTTTCTACATCAATACCTAAACCAGAAGTAGCATTTGCTTGTGGGTCAGCATCAATTAAAAGCACTTTTTTTTCTAGAACACCTAGTGAAGCTGCAAGATTGACAGATGTTGTTGTCTTTCCTACACCACCTTTTTGATTGGCTATTGCTATTATTTTCCCCATATTGATACTACTGTTTTTTGAATTTGTAAAATTACATTTTTTTATGAGAATTTAAAATACAAAGCTGATAAAAAAAAGTTAATATGAATAAATGACATTAGACTGCTTTACTGATTGAAAAAAAAGCTGATTTATTTACTTACTTGTACTCGTAAGTTTTGATATTTATTCTAATTAGATAAATTCCAAAAACAAAAAAAAATTCGTTTAATAATTTTTCACTCAAGTCTTGGGAATTACTCTCAAACTAACATTATTATATCAACACTATTTTCGTTTTTTGCTTTTTATCATAGCTTCTAGAGCATCCCACATATCTTCTGGAATAGCTTCCAAAAGATTGAATTGCCCAGCCCCTTTAAGCCACTCACCACCATCTATGGTTATGACTTCACCATTGACATAAGCAGAGAAATCACTCATGAGATATGCAGCAAGATTAGCTAACTCTTGATGAACACCAACACGTTTTAAAGGGTTTCTTTTGGCTAAATCAAATTTGTCTTTGAGGTCTCCAGGTAATAACCTATCCCAAGCACCTTTTGTAGGGAAAGGACCAGGAGCAATAGCATTAAAACGGATGCCATATTTTGCCCATTCTACAGCAAGCGAACGTGTCATAGCCAATACGCCAGCTTTTGCAGTAGCAGATGGGACAACATAAGATGAACCTGTCCAAGCGTAAGTGGTTACTATATTGAGTACAGTAGCTGCATCTTGTTTCTTATCAATCCAATGCTTACCCAATGCAAGGGTACAGTTTTTTGTTCCTTTAAGCACAATGTCAATGATGGTGTCAAATGCATTAGCAGAAAGGCGCTCTGTTGGACTTATGAAATTTCCAGCAGCATTGTTTAACAAGCCATCAATTTGACCAAAGTGAGCAATAGCTGCATCGCGCATAGTCACTACTTGTTCATAATAACGCACATCACAAGCTAAAGCTAAAACTTCACCTTGAGCAGTTATTCGTAGTTCTTGAGCTGTATTTTGGAGTTTTTCTAAATTTCGCGAAGTAATGACTACATTGGCACCCAATTCCAAAAAATATTTAGTCATTGCTTTTCCTAAGCCCGACCCTCCGCCTGTTACAATATATGTTTTTCCTTGTAATGCGTTGTCTCTAAGCATTGGTTTTGTGTAGTTCATAGTTTTTATTTTTTCAGATTGACAAAGTACAAAAAAAAACAGGAATAATGTTGTTTTTTAGCTTAAAATTTTAATAAATCCAGCGTCTTTTGGCGTTGGATTTTTTTTGTTTCGGTATAAATAAATTGATCTAAAAAATAAAAACTTTTAGGAGTTTGATATTTATGTAGTTCGGTATTAGTTGTATCAATTTCAAGATTATATGGTTTGCTTTCTATAACAATAATAAGTTTGTTTTCTAATAGCTCATCGGGGATGCTTGCTACAAAAAAAGGAACACAAATATGCTTTGAAAGTGCTGCTTCTACTTGCTCTGGTACAATTTTGTAGCTACCACTATTAATGATGTTATCATAGCGTCCAAGCCATTCAAATTGTTTTGTATTTATGATATTGACAATATCATTAGTTGTAATAGTATTTTCGCTTAAATGTGGCGCTTTAATCACTAGGCGATTGCTGCTGTCACTACTAATACTAATATCGGGTAAAACAGTGTAATATTTAATATTCTTTATTAATTCCTTTGCGGCAATATGTGTAATGGTTTCCGTCATGCCATAAGTAGCGAAGCATTGTGTTTTTAAAGTATAAATTTGTGCTAATAAAGTATTATTTATAGCACCGCCACCAATAATTATTTTTGATACTAAACCTAAATCTTTTAATGAATGTTGCACTTGAAGAGGCACCATAGCTCCAAAATCATATTTTTTTGTATTCCCTGATAATGGACTGCTGTTTGTAGGCAAAATATCCAATTCCCAACCATTTATCAAGGCACGCAGTAACATCATTTTTCCTGCTATAAAAGTAGTAGAAAGGCATAGAAATGCTTTGGTTTTATTGGATAATTTGAAGTGTTTTGCTGTGGCAATCGCACTGGCTACCATAGCTTTTTTTTGCAGTTGAATTTGCTTTGGTTTTCCTGTAGATCCTGAAGTATTAATAGTTACATAATTATTGTTATTAAACCACTGACATAAAAACAAATAGCTATCATTATCTAAAGTTTTTATAGTAGTTAATAAATCATTTATTCCGAGATAATATTTACCATTAAGTTTAAAATCAGGATGGATAAGAGACGTGTTAATTAGCTGCATTATTATATACTTTTCCTGTTAATTTTTCTTTCCAAGCTGTCCAATTATATAGCTTAGCAAAAAAGAGCGTTATTAATGGATAACCGAGTAAAACAGGCAATAAAAATTCAAATGATAAAGCCTCAGGTTCTGAATAATCAATATATAAGGCATTGGTATTTATAATAGTCCAATTGGTGCTAATAAGTATTGCTGCACTTATGTTATTAGCAGTATGCATGCCAAAACTGAGTTCTAAACCATCATCCATCAATGTAGTGACACCATAAAACAACCCTGTTCCTATATAAAAAATCATAACCAAAGGACCGAGTTTATCAACTTCTGGATTGGCACCGTGCATTATACCAAACAAAATTCCAGTCATTAATAATGCTGCTAATCGACTATTGAGCGTAGTTCCAAACCATTGCATTAAATAGCCTCTAAAGAAAAACTCTTCTATTCCTGTTTGAAATGGGAAAAGCACAAAAGAGATGAGCAGTAAAAGATAAAATTTATTAGGATCAAAATTCCACACTAGATTTTCATCAGCACTTTGTATAGTAATGTAAAAGCCAATTAATGCAATGATAAATGTAATGCTAAAGCCCATAAATACACGTTTCCAATCAAAATCAGTACGTGCTGTTAAAACGGTTTTAAAGGCTCTACTATGTAATTTTTTAACTACAAAATACAAGCCTAAAACGCCAAAAACTCCAGAAACAAGCATTAAAGCGAGTAAATAATTTTTATTTTTAATGAGATATGAAAAACCGCCATCAGCAGCATATATAAATTCTTTGAATGAAGCACTATTGTTATATGCAACTGTAATTAGCGGAATAACACCAATTAGTTGCCAAAAAATAAAAACCAATAGACTCCCGATAAGGTAGCGCCACCAATCATTTTTTCCTAAAAATCCTAATTTTATAAAATCCATTTTTTATATGTTTATAGCCCATTTTTTGGCTGTATTATAGTGCAAAGAGCCTTTTTTTATCTCTAATGGACTGGCTATGTTATTAGTAAATAAGCCGCCAGTTCCAAGTCCTTGTGGTATTTCCACACCTAGCGAATAGGTGTATTGCGCAATAGCATTCAAGCCGATATTACTCTCTAATGCCGATGTAATCCACCAGCCAATTTTATGCTTTTTAGCTAGATAAATCCATTCATTTGTTCCTTGTATGCCTCCAACCAAACTAGGTTTGAGAATAATATAATGTGGAAAAATATTTTGAAGTACTTTTTCTTTTTCTGTCATATTAAAAACACCAATTAATTCTTCATCTAAAGCAATAGGAATAGGAGCGAGGTAGCATAATTTTGCCATAGCTTCGTGTTGCCCTGCTTTGATGGGTTGTTCTATAGAATGTACATCAAGATTGGCTAATGCTTGTAGTTTTTCTAAGGCATCACTTGGGTCAAAAGCGCCATTAGCATCTACGCGAATGGTTATTTTAGATTTATCATAGTGCTTTCGAATGCCTTGTATTAATGCTAGTTCATTATCAAAATCGATAGCGCCAATTTTTAATTTTATAGTTTTAAAACCAGCTTTTAGTTTTGCTTTTATTTGCTCCTGCATAAAATATTCATCGTCCATCCAAATAAGACCATTAATAGGAATAGTTGCTTTTCCTGCAGTGAAATCAGAAGGAAAGAGTAAGGTTTCTATTTTGTTTTGTAAGCTTAAATAGGCTTGCTCTACACCAAACTGAATGGAAGGATAAGCCTTTAAATCTGACAAAATAGCGGTGTAAGACATACCATTTGCTATAGCATTGCAAGTCCATTGCAATTTTTCTTCATAATTGGGTTTATCATCAGCACTCAATCCTCTAAAAACAGCACATTCTCCAATACCATAGCTATTTCCATCACTAATTTTTAAAAAATACGTTTCTTTCTGACGCAAAACACCTCGAGATGTACCACTTGGTTTTTTAAAGTCTAATAAATATTTAGTATAACTGGCTTGCATACTACTGTTCTAATGCCTGTTTGAACAAGGTTAATGATTTTTGTTCTGCTGCTTTAAAATTACCTTTATAAATCTTAGTAACCCAACGGATGAAATGTCCTTTACCCTTGATAGTAGTATGTTTAATTAGTTTTGTTTTTCCATTTTCATCACTTAGTATGTAGTCATTGACCGAAATCATATTTTCAACATCTAATATATCTCCAAAAGCATTGTTTTTGTTGTATTTTGTAATAGTCTGTTTGACCTGAAAAGCTTTATTTTGTTGTTTTGCCTTAATTAAATAGATGCTTCCCACTTTATTGGCTGTCGCTTTTTCAGCAGTTACATTTTCTGCTAAAGGATTCCATTTGGGTAGAAAGTTACTATCACTTAGTTTCTCAAATACCTCGTTTATAGGCTTGTTGATGATAATTTCATTACTATATGAAGATTCTCTTGCAAGTAGTGACGAACTTATAAAAAGCACGAGAAATAAAAGCATTAAACCAACTACTATTTTTAATCCTAAACCTTTTGATTTCATAATTATATTGTTTTGCTTTCTCCAATAGGAAGTATGGTTAGATTTTTACCTTTATTTTTAAAATATGTGATAGCTTCTTGATGATCAATTTTAATAAAACCAAAAGTATCAAAATGGTAAGCTAATATTTGATTACAAGCTAAGAAATCTGCTGCTATTACAGCACTTTTTATGCCCATAGTAAAATTATCGCCTACGGGAAGTACTGCCAAATCTAGTTTTGTTTGCATTGGGATGAGTTGCATATCCATAGTAAGCGCTGTATCTCCAGCAATGTAGATGACTTTGCCATTACTTTCTATCACAAAACCTCCAGGTTCGCCACCGTAGCTACCATCAGGAAATGAGCTAGAATGTACGGCATTGGTATAGGTGAGCTTTCCAAAATCAAACTGCCAAGTTCCTCCGTGGTTCATAGGATGTCCAGTAAAACCCTGTTTTTCAAAGTGCGTAACAATTTCATAGTTAGACACGATTAAAGCACCTGTGTTTTTTGCTAGTGTTGCGACATCAAGGATATGATCTTGATGGGCGTGAGTTATTAAAATATAATCTGCTTTAAGACTATTGATATCAATGTGTTTAGCTAATTCATTAGCTGAAATAAAAGGGTCAACAAGTAGTGTTTTTCCAGCTGTTTCAATACTTAAACTAGCGTGTCCGAGATAGGTTATTTTCATAATTAATCGTTATTTAAATCAGCTTCAAAAGCCAGTTTTTTGTCACGGTATTCAAAATTTTGTCCAAGATATACTTTGCGTACCATTTCATCAGCAGCTAAATCTTTAGGTTTACCAGATTTAAGTATAGCGCCTTGGAACATTAAGTATGTTCTATCCGTAATGGCAAGGGTTTCTTGTACGTTGTGATCGGTAATTAGAATACCAATATTACGGTATTTAAGCTGTGCTACAATGCGTTGAATATCTTCAACAGCTATTGGGTCAACACCTGCAAAGGGTTCATCAAGTAAGATAAATTTTGGGTCTGTAGCCAATGCGCGTGCTATTTCTGTTCTACGACGTTCTCCTCCAGAGAGCAAGTCACCACGTCTTTTTCTAAAACGTTCTAAACCAAATTCTTTGATTAGGAGTTCGAGTTTGTCTTTTTGTTCTTTTTTAGAAAGCTTTGTGAATTGAAGCACACTTAAAATATTGTCTTCTACGCTGAGTTTTCTAAAAACAGATTCTTCTTGAGCAAGATAACCTATACCTCGCTGAGCGCGTTCATACATCGCTAAACCAGTGATATCTTCGCCATCAAGTGTTATTTTTCCTCCTGTTGGTTTTACGAGTCCTACAACAGTATAAAATGTAGTGGTTTTTCCCGCTCCATTAGGACCTAAAAGTCCTACTATTTCACCTTGATTTACCTCAATAGTAACGCCTTTTACTACTTGATTGCTTCCGTAGGTTTTTTGTACATTTTCTGCGCGTAGTATCATATTATTTCTTTATTAGTGCGGTTTCTTTAGGTTCCATCATTTTGGCAATAAGAATACTGATTTCGTAGAGTCCTAAAACTGGTATAGAAACAATAATCTGACTTAAAATATCTGGAGGTGTGATGATAGCTGATACCGATAATATAACTATCAGCATTACTTTTCTGTATTTTTTTAAGGCAGCTGCATCAACTAATCCTAATTTAGTCAGGAAAAAGATAATAACAGGAAGTTCAAACATTAAACCACTAGCCAATACTGAAGTTTTGATTAAACCAATAAAAGAAGATAGTTTAAAATCATTGCTTACTGCTTCACTTACTTTGTAGTTTCCAAAAAAGTTAATAGACAAAGGAGCTATTATATAATAACCAAATAAAACTCCTGTAAAAAATAATAGCGAAGCTATCACCAAAAATGAAATGGCATGTTTCTTTTCATTTTGATATAATGCAGGACTAATAAATTTCCATAATTCTCGTAGTATTAATGGAAAAGCAATAATAACTCCAAAAGTAAAGGCAATCCATATATCTGTAGAAAATTGTTCACCCATTTCCAGTGATTGAAATTTATAATCCATAGTATCAAAATGGAGTGTGTTATTTGTGCCAAATAAACTGGATAATTTTGTTAATGCACGATAGGTAATAAAATCTGGTTTTGTTACTGCAAATATTATTTTGTCAAAAATAGAACGACTAAATATAAAGGCAATAAGCGCCATCACAATAACATACGCAAAAATACGTATAAGGTGTTTGCGTAATTCTTCTAAATGATCTAGAAAAGACATTTGTTTTCCCATATTATAGTATTCCTTCTTTAATTAAATCGTGTAAATGTACAACACCAAGATAGCTTTTGTCTTCGGCTAAAACGATGAGCTGTGTAATATTGTATTTTTCCATCAATTCCAATGCTTGTATTGCCAAAGTTCCTGAAGCTACTGTTTTAGGGTTTTTAGTCATTATATCAGCGGCTTTAAGACTGAGAAAATTATCTGAAGTACTAAGCATCCTACGAATATCTCCATCTGTAATGATACCCGAAATTTGCTTGTTTCCTACTGGAGCAACAGCAGTTACACCTAAACGTTTTTTAGAAATTTCTACAATGACCTCTTTGATAGGAGCTGTTTCTGCCACAAGAGGAACTTCATTATTGATTAATAAATCATCAACTTGAAGATATAAACGTTTTCCTAATGAACCACCAGGATGGTATTTTGCAAAATCATTAGCAGTAAAACCACGTAATTCAAGTAGAGCTACCGCAAGTGCATCTCCCATTACCATTTGCGCTGTTGTGCTTGTAGTAGGAGCGAGGTTATTTGGACAGGCTTCCTTTTCTATATATGCATTGAGTACAAAATGTGCATTTTTACCAAGATAAGATGCTTTATTAGATGTCAATGCTATAAGTTTGTTTCCTGCTTGTTTAATAAGTGGTACTAGTGCTTTGATTTCTGGAGTGTTACCACTTTTTGAAATACAAATAACAATATCATCTTTGAGAACCATACCTAAATCACCATGAATAGCATCAGCTGCGTGCATAAAAATAGCAGGAGTTCCTGTAGAATTAAGTGTGGCAACTATTTTGGTCGCTACATTGGCACTTTTTCCAATACCAGAAACCACAACGCGTCCTTTTGCTTGATATATTAAGGTGACGATGGAGGCAAACTCATTATCAATAAAATTAACGAGATTTCCAATGGCATTATACTCCGTTATTATGGTTTGTTTTGCTATTTTGAGAATATTTTCTTTCAAAAGGAATCGATTATTTTAAATAAAAATTAGAGTTAAAATATATAATTAATGATATTAGTGCAAACTTACAATTTTTAATTTTATTTCAAATAGAAATCAATTCAGATAATATGAATATCAAATAAAAATAAAAACTCAGTATCTTTTTAACTGATTTTGATATTCATTTGTTATAATTCAAAAAAAAAGATTATATTTGAATTCGATTAGCTAAAAAAAACACATATAGTTTAATAGAAGTACTGTTAAATTACAAATTATATTATGGATATACATAAAGCATTAAAAAAATATTTTGGTTTTGATAACTTCAAAGGCTTGCAAGAACTTGTTATTACTAGCGTAATGAACAATCATAATGTGTTTGCTATTATGCCAACAGGAGGAGGAAAATCATTGTGTTATCAACTTCCTGCTTTATTAAAAGATGGGACTGCTATAGTAGTTTCTCCTTTGATTGCGCTTATGAAAAACCAAGTAGATGCTATACGAGGTATTTCATCAGAACACGGAATTGCTCATGTTCTGAATTCTTCATTGAATCGAGGGGAAATTAATCAAGTTAAACAAGATATAGAAAATGGTGTTTGTAAACTTGTTTATGTAGCTCCAGAATCATTAGCTAAAGAAGAGTATTTAGAGTTTCTAAAAAGTCAAACAATCTCTTTTGTAGCAATAGATGAAGCACATTGTATTTCAGAATGGGGACACGATTTTAGACCTGAGTATCGCAATCTTAGAGATACGATTCGTGCTATTGGAAATTTGTCTATCATTGGTCTTACAGCAACAGCAACTCCAAAAGTGCAAGATGATATTTTAAAAAACCTACAAATTACAGAAGCAGATACGTATAAAGCATCATTTAATAGACCGAATCTTTTTTATGAAATACGCCCAAAAACAGCCAATGTTAATGCTGATATTATCCGTTTTGTAAAACAATATGAAGGAAAATCGGGTATTGTATATTGTCTTAGTCGTAAAAAAGTTGAAGAATTGGCTCAAATACTCCAAGTTAATGGTATTAAGGCCATACCTTATCATGCCGGATTAGATTCAAAAAAACGTGCACGACACCAAGATATGTTTCTCAATGAAGAAGTTGATGTAGTAGTAGCTACCATTGCCTTTGGAATGGGAATTGACAAGCCAGATGTGCGTTTTGTAATTCATCATGATATCCCTAAAAGTTTAGAAAGTTATTATCAAGAAACGGGGCGTGCAGGACGTGATGATGGCGAAGGGTATTGCTTGGCGTTCTATGCATATAAAGATATCGAAAAACTCGAAAAATTTATGGTTGGTAAGCCTGTTGCTGAACAAGAAATAGGGCATGCTTTGTTACAAGAAGTTGTAGGTTATTGTGAAACATCAGTTTCACGACGTAAATTTTTGCTGCATTATTTTGGCGAAGAATTTGATGCAGTAAACGGAGCAGGAGCAGATATGGATGATAATGTTCGAAATCCAAAAAAACGTTTTGAAGCCAAAGATGATATCAAATTGATGTTAGAAGTAGTACGTGATACCAATCAGCGCTACAAAGCTAAAGAAACGGTTAATGTTTTGATGGGAAAAGAAAATGCTTTATTGAACTCACATAAAACCAATGAACAAGCTTTTTTTGGTAGTGGAAACCATAAAACAGCTTCATTTTGGATGGCTGCAATTCGTCAAGCTTTGGTTAACAGTTTACTTAAAAAAGAAATTGAAACTTATGGTGTATTAAAAATGACTAAAGAAGGACTATCATTTATTGATAATCCAGTTTCATTTATGATGAGTGAGGATCATAAGTATGAAGAAAGTGAAATAAAAGATATTATTGGTATATCAAAAGCTGCTTCAGCTACTGATAAAGTACTGATAAAAATGCTTAAAGATTTACAAAAAACTACCGCAAAGAAACACGGTGTTCCTCCTTTTGCTGTTTTTCAAGAGCCTTCATTAGAAGATATGGCATTGAAATATCCTGTATCAATAAGTGAGTTGAGTCAAATATATGGCGTAGGAGAGGGGAAAGCCCGAAAATATGGTAAAGCATTCATAGCGTTGATTGCTAAATATGTTGAAGACAATGATATTGTTAGACCAGATGATTTAATAGTCAAAAGTACTGGAGAAAAATCAGCTTTAAAAGTATATATTATCACTTCTACCGATAGAAAATTATCATTAGAAGATATACGAAGTTCTAAAGGTATAAGCTTGGAAGAGCTTATTGACGAAATGGAGCTTATTGTTTATTCAGGTACTAAACTTAATATTTGTTATGCTATTAATGAAATACTTGACGAAGACCAGCAAGAAGAAATTTTTGATTATTTTATGGAAGCAGATACGGATAGCATTGCAGAAGCTGTGGAAGAATTTGATGGAGACTATGAAGAAGAAGATTTACGACTAATGCGTATTAAGTTTTTGAGTGAGGTAGGACATTAAGATTTATTTTTTTCTAACTAAAGATTACTTAAACTTTTTTACTTTTCATTATTTTCAACAAATTGCAAGGTTTTAGCTACAACTTCTTTATTCCAAAGCATTCTATAATGCCCAATACGTTCAAAAGCAATTAATTTACTGTTAGGAATAGCCGCGTGTATTTGAGTAGCATTTTTAAAAGGAATTACTTTATCTTTTTTATCGTGAATAATAAGTAATTGATTGAAATCTATATTTTTAAGATTTGAACTCGTACTCATTTTAGCAAAATCATCTTGAATTAAATCATCTATATAATATTTGCAATACTGAAAAACACGTTCGTTAAAACCAATGAATTTTTGAAAATCACGGAATACATCAATAATATAATCATTACTAGACAGTAGTACTATTTTATCCACTTTGTAATTCGTTTCAGCCAAGGTATAAGCCAGAGCAGACGCACCAAAAGAATGTCCAATAATACTAAAAGGCTCTTGCGGATTTATGGATGCAAGCAACAATGCAAATGCCGCTTTAGTTTCATAAAGGTTTGTATATTTTTTAGTTGACTTATGGTGTGCTAAAAGATCAAAAGTAATAACACGATAGCCAGCAGCAGCAAATGCTTTTGCAAAAAGTAGCAAGCTACCAGCATTGCTATCCCAACCATGTACCATAAACAAGAGGTTTCCTTTTGGATTTCCTATTTCATAGCAATCTAAAGTATCATCTTTTACTGCTATAGTAAAGTGTTTTGACAATTCATAGAAAGGTTTTTCTCTTTTTTTAGGTGTTTTTAAACGTACTTTTTGAAAAATATTGAAGGCTGTTTTTCCAGCTAATTTAGGAATTATAGTTCCTAATATATTAAGATAAATACGAATAAAATTGAGATATAAGAGTTTCATAATTATTTTTTTGTAGATTTTACAAATGTACTATTTATTATGAAAAAATAGACCCCCTTTTTATTAGGTAAATTCAATATAAAAATATAATTTTGTATTATATTAACTTAAAATAAATAAAAATGTTAGCTTTTTTTAATACCTTATTTTTATATGATTATCTTATGGGTGTAATTGGTACTGTCGTTTTAGGACTTGTGTTTCTTACTTTAGGTATCGTTGGATATCGTTTTCTTAATAAAAAGTAATACTTTTTTACGTTTTTTTCTTTGATTCTTTTTGCAAACAAACGCTAAATAAGTATATCTTTGCAGACCAAAATTGAATAGTTATGGCTTTAATAGAAGAGATCAAACGTAGAAGAACGTTCGGTATTATATCACATCCCGATGCGGGAAAAACTACGTTAACAGAAAAGTTATTGCTTTTTGGTGGTGCTATTCAAGAAGCAGGTGCCGTAAAAAACAATAAAATTAAAAAATCGGCTACTTCAGATTTTATGGAGATCGAACGCCAACGTGGTATTTCTGTTGCCACTTCTGTTTTAGCATTCAATTATCAAGGCAAAAAAATAAATATACTCGATACGCCAGGGCATAAAGATTTTGCCGAAGATACGTTTCGTACGCTTACTGCTGTAGACTCTGTAATCGTTGTTATAGATGTAGCAAAAGGAGTAGAAGAAATGACACAAAAACTCGTTGAAGTGTGTCGTATGCGCAATATTCCTATGATTGTTTTTATCAATAAAATGGATCGTGAGGGAAAAGATGCTTTTGACTTATTAGATGAGTGTGAACAAAAACTAGGGCTTAAAACTATTCCGCTAAGCTTTCCTGTTGGAATGGGTTATGATTTTAAAGGAATATACAATATTTGGGAAAAGAAAATTAATCTTTTTTCGGCAGATAATAAACAAAAAGTATCTGAAGGTATTGAATTTACTGCTATTGATACACCAGAACTTGATGAACTAATAGGAAATAAAGCAGCCGATACATTACGAGAGGAATTGGAATTGGTTAGCGAAATTTACCCTAAATTTGATGTTGATTCGTATTTAAAAGGCGAATTACAACCTGTATTTTTTGGTTCTGCTTTAAATAATTTTGGTGTCAAAGAATTATTAGATTGTTTTGTAGAAATAGCACCACAGCCACAGCCTAAACAAGCAGATATCCGCCTTGTCGATTCTAAAGAAGAAAAAATGACAGGTTTTGTGTTTAAAATCCATGCCAATATGGATCCTAAGCACCGTGATAGATTGGCTTTCTTAAAAATAGTTTCAGGTACATTCAAACGAAATGCGAATTATATGCATATGCGTTTGGGTAAAAAAATGAAATTCTCTAGTCCAAATACCTTTTTTGCAGAAAAGAAAGAAATAGTAGAAGAGTCTTTTGCAGGTGATATAGTGGGACTTCATGATACGGGTAATTTTAAAATTGGAGACACTCTCACCGAAGGTGAGTTACTTAATTTTAAAGGAATTCCATCGTTTTCTCCAGAGCATTTTCGCTATGTTAACAATGCCGACCCAATGAAATCTAAGCAGCTAGCTAAAGGTCTTGATCAATTGATGGATGAAGGTGTTGCGCAACTTTTTACATTATCATTAAATGGTAGAAAAGTTATCGGAACCGTTGGTGCCTTGCAGTATGAAGTGATTCAACATCGTTTGGAACACGAATACGGTGCTAAATGCTCGTATGAACCTCTGAATATGCATAAAGCATGTTGGGTAAAACCTGACGATGAAAAAAATGAAGAATTTAAAGAGTTTAAACGTGTAAAACAGCGTTATTTAGCCCACGATAAACACGGACAATTGGTGTTTTTAGCTGACTCTGCTTTTACCATTCAAATGACACAAAGCAAATTTCCTAGTGTTAAATTGTATTTTACGAGTGAGGTTTAAGTAGAATAATTTATCTAAATTACTATTTGCTTGAAATCAAATCAGCTAGTTGATTATTTATTCTTCTCAACATAATCCAAAACATGCTTAGGAACTTCAATATTTTTAGCCAATAAAGTATCAGTTTCTGGATCTTGTGCAACTTGTTTAATAGGAATAACGCCAGCCCAAACAGGGAAATCTAAATCTTCTTTATTATCTACAACTCCAACATCACGTACCTTGGCAGAAGCTGTTTCTATCTTTAGTTTCAGTACCAAGGTACTATCCAATTCTTTATCGCTAATAGGACGTAAACTTCCCCATCGGTTTGGTATCATCTGTTCGATGATATTTTGAAGCGCATTATATTTTTCTTGTCTTGTTGTTATTTCAGATACACTACAAAATAACGTTGCTGCATGATAATTCACTGAATGATGAAAGGCAGAACGTGCTAAAATAAGTCCGTCCAATTGCATTACCGTAATGCTTGCTTTTTCAGCTTTTAAAATGGATGTAAGCATTCGATTTTTTAAAGAACCGTGTAAATAGATTTCATCAGTATTAAAACCATAAGACATTGGAATGCTTATGGCTTGATTTTCATAAATATAACTAACGTGAGCAATAAAATTTTGTTTTAGAATTGCTGCTATAGCAACTTTGTCATAGGTAGCTCGTTTTGAACCACGAATAACTTTATTTAAGTCGGTTTTTTTATAATCACTCATTCCATAAAATTATATAATATTCATTTGTAGCATAATTTTACGCATCGTGTCATACGTTCTACTGATATCGCAATCCAAACCTAATGACATGCGTATCAAACCTTGAGAAAGTCCCATACTTTTTTGTTCTTCTTCAGATATTTCTGAAGATGTACTTGTTCCAGGAGCACTAAATAAAGTTTTATAAAATCCAAGACTTACTGCGAGATACCCCAATTTTTGATGTTGCATTTCTTCCATAAAAGCATTGGCTTTTTCTAAAGAACCAACATCTACCGTTAGCATACCTCCAAAACCGTAATTATTGTTAATCATACTTTTAAAAAGCGCGTGGTCAGGATGACTTTCTAATCCTGGATAAACTACTTTTAAACTATCATCTTGAAACTTTTTGGCAATATAAGCTGCATTTTCACTATGCTGGCGCATACGTATATGCAGTGTTCTCATATTTTTCAAGATACTTGCTGCACGTAGACTATCTAATGCAGGTCCAAGGAGCATACTTGCACCATCATTAACATCTTTTAAGGCATCAATAAACGCTTGTGAACTACAGATAGCGCCACCCATAGTATCACTAGAACCATTGATGAATTTTGTTAAACTATGTACTACAATATCAGCGCCTAACTGAATAGGAGAGAGAATCATTGGCATAAATGTATTGTCTACAACCAATGGTATATTGTGTTTTTTTGCAATTTTTGCAAGCTCAGGAATATTGGCTATTTCTAGTAATGGATTGCTTACACTCTCACAATAGATAAGTTTTGTTTGAGGTGTAATACTTGCTTCAACTTCTTTTAAATCGGTGATATTTACAAATGCGGTTTTAATGTTTAATTTTGGTAAGAAATTAGCCATAAAAGCGTGTGTTCCACCATAAATAGTTCTACTCGAAACAATATGATCTCCAGCACCACAAAGTTGCAATATAACTGGTGTAATGGCACCCATACCTGAACTCGCTACATTGGCACCCTCTGAACCTTCAAGTGCGGCAAGTGCTTGGCTCAAATAAAGATTGCTAGGCGAAGTATGTCTCGAGTATAAATAGCAACCTTCTGAAGTGCCTTCAAAGGTATCATGCATTGATTTTGCAGTCAAAAAAGTATAGGTAGAAGAATCTGATATTGATGGGTTTACACCTCCAAATTCACCAAAGTATTGCAAGTCTTGTATATTATTTGCGGGTTTAAAATCTTTCATTTTGGTATTATTTATGATTATTATGGTATATTCAAATATTTATGGGTTTGCAATGATATTTTCCATTGCGGATTTTTCATGACATAATCAATGATTAATGGCAGCATTTTTTCGCGGTTACTCCATTCGGGTTGCAAGTATAATTCACAGTCTTTTCTTACATTTTTTACTTGATTTTCAGCAAATTTAAAATCATCTTTATTAAAGATAATCATCTTTAGTTCATCTGCTTTTTTATAGTTAGCTTCAAGTGGTAATTTTGTTTTTTTTGGTGATAAACAAACCCAATCAAAAACACCACTAAATGGGTAAGCCCCAGAAGTTTCTATATGTGTTTTGATATTTATTTTATGCAATGATTTTGTAATATAATCTAAGTGCCACATCAATGGTTCGCCACCAGTTATGACTACTGTTTGCGCATATTTTTTGGCATCAGTTACAATTTTATCGGTGTCAGTAGGCGGATGTAAATCTGCATTCCAGCTTTCTTTTACGTCACACCAATGGCAACCAACATCACAGCCTCCAATACGGATAAAATAAGCTGCTTTTCCTGTATGATATCCTTCGCCTTGTATGGTATAAAATGCCTCCATCAATGGCAGCATTTCGCCTTTGTCAATACGTTTTGTTTCTTCTTTTGTTAGCATTATGCAAATGTAGTGTTTTTATTCTTCTTTTTGCATTGCTACTGCAATCTGTGCAGCTAGTTTTGCATTATTATAAACTAGAGCAATATTTGAATCTAAGCTCATTCCATGGGTTATTTCTTTTACTTTAGCTAATAAAAAAGGAGTACTTGCTTTGCCTTTGATGCCCATTTTTTTTTCTGCTATTAAGGCTTCATCAATGGCTTTTTGCATTGTGTCATAATCCAATTCTTCTGCTTTAGGTACTGGATTTGCTACTATAACACCTCCTTTGAGATTAAGCGTCCATTTGGTTTGGAGCAATTGTGCTATTTCAGCCGCCGATTCCATTTTAAAATTCACTTCAAAACCACTTTTTTGTGTGTAAAAAGCAGGCAATTCTTTTGTTTTATAGCCTAAAACAGGAACACCAAAGGTTTCTAAGTATTCAAGGGTTAGTTCAAGGTCTAATATGGCCTTTATTCCTGCGCATACAACAGCTACATTGGTATTGGCTAGTTCTTGAAGATCAGCAGAAATGTCAAAAGTTTGACTTGCTCCACGATGTACACCTCCGATACCTCCCGTAGCAAAGAGTCTTATTCCTGCTAAATCTGCAGCAATCATAGTAGCTGCTACAGTAGTTGCGCCATCTATTTTTTGTGCTAATAAATAGGGAATGTCTCTACGACTTGCTTTTATTATTTTTTCGCCTGATTGTGCTAAATAGTCAATTTCATTAATACTTAGTCCAATTTTTATTTTTCCATTGAGCAATGCTATAGTTGCAGGTATTGCTCCATTATCACGAACTATTTTTTCAACCTCTAAAGCGGTTTCTTTATTTTTAGGATAAGGCATTCCATGAGAAATAATAGTAGATTCTAGAGCTACTATTGCTTTGTTGTTTTTAAGTGCTTCTTGCACTTCGGGGCTTATTGATAGGTAATTATGCATTATATATTTTTTAGTAATTGTTGTGCATTGAGCTCAGGATGAACGGTATATTTATGTTGCACTGTCATAGCTGCACAAGATTGTGCAAACGAAACAGTTTTATGAATGTCAAAATTGTGATTGGTACCATAAACCAATCCTGCCATAAAAGCATCTCCAGCACCACTGGTGTTAGTAGCTTGTACAACCTTAGCCTCTTTTTGATAATGTCCATTGGCATCGGCGTAAGCTACACCGTTACTTCCTAATGTAATAAATACATTTTGAACACCTTATTCAATGAAATAGGCTAATAATGAATTATAATTACCATCAGTAGCTTGTAATGAACTGAGTAACTCTGCTTCGAGTAAATTCACTTTTAAGATATGGAGTTGTTTTAATATTATTTTTGCTTTTAATGCTTTTACACCTGACACTGCGTCTAAAGCAAATTTTTTATTTGGATATTGCTGTGTGATATGCTGCAAAATTTGTTCAGGCATATTGGTGTCTAAAACACAATAGGAAGCCTTGGTTATTAATGCTTTGTTAGCATCAATTAATGAAATCGGGACAGTATCATAAATAGCCATGGCAGAAATACCTAAAGCCAGATCATTTTGTTCATCCATTATAGCCATAAACGTAGCACTATTAGCATTTTTAAGTACTAAACTACCTGTTGTTTGTATTTGTAATGCTTCACAAGAAGCCATGAGCTGTTTTGCAAATTCATCTTGAGCAAAAACAGTTAGAAAATGGGTATCAGATCCCAAACGAGCAAGGTTTTCTGCTATATTACGACCAACACCTCCAAAAACAGTTTCCATAGTACCGATATTAGCATCTTTGTAAATTAATTTATCCTTTGGATAGGCTATTAAATCAATGTTTGCAGCGCCTAGGACAAGAATTTTGTGTGGTGTCATTAAAAAAATGAAAATTAATAATTTGTTATTGTTATATTTTTGGTAAATTTACAAGATAAAAATAAATTTTATGCATAAATTTAAAGCAATTTTTAAAATATCAAAACCTGTTATCGCAATGATCCATATCAAGGCGCTTCCAGGAACTCCAAAACACCAGTTAACAGTAGAAACTATAGTATCTGAAGCTTTAAAAGAAGCTGAAATTTATCATCAAGCAGGTGTAGATGCCTTATTAATAGAAAATATGCACGATGTGCCGTATCTCAAAAATGATGTTGGTCATGAAATCAGTACAGTAATGGCTATTATAGCTTACGAAATCAAAAAACGCTATGATTTACCTTTGGGCATTCAGATATTAGCAGGAGCCAATAAAGCTGCATTGGCAGTAGCAAAAGCCGCAAATCTTGATTTTGTACGTGTAGAAGGCTTTGTTTTTGCACATACGGCAGACGAAGGTATTATAGAAGCTCAAGCAGCAGAAATACTGCGCTATCGCAAGGCAATTGAAGCTGAAGATGTACTTGTTTTTACAGATATTAAAAAGAAACACAGTGCGCATGCGCTAACGCAAGATGTATCGTTGTTGGACACCGCAAAAGCAGCACGCTTTTTCTTGACCAATGGTGTCATTGTTACAGGAAATCATACAGGAACTGCTGCAAGCACTGCAGAATTACAAACACTTAAAGCAGCATTAGATTTCCCTGTACTTGTAGGTTCAGGAATCACGATTGATAATGTGGCAACTTATTTTCCTATCAGTGATGCTATGATTGTAGGTTCCTATTTCAAAAAATCAGGCTATTGGGAGAATGAAATAGACATAGCACGAGTTACAGATTTTATGAAAAAAGTGAAGGAATTGAGAAAGTAATTTGAATATAACTAAAACAAATTAATTAAATACCAATAATGGTAAAAATCATCGTTTAGATATTTGTTTTATTTTGTTCATAGTTGTTTGTTATTGTTAGTAATTATTCATTTAAAACCTACGAATATACATTCAAACACTACGAATATACATTGAAACTTTACTTTATGCTAATGCCACACTATTTTTGTGTTTAAAATTTATAAATGAGAGAATTAACTTATATCGAAAAAACATTAATATATACTATTGTTCTTTTTAGTGTGTTCATACTAATACTTCAGTTAGACTATGGTGCGATTGCCAATATTACTGCACTAACTCTATATCTTATTGTTGTAATCATTAGAATAATAATACCCTACACTAAGAATAAGAATAAATAATTGATGTATCTTTGAAAGTCTCTAATCTCATTAAAACTATAAAATGAAACAACTAATTTTTTTTATAATACTATTATTTAGTTCTTTGTTATTTGCTCAAAAAAATGCAGATGACAAGGAAAATAATAAAGAACTGGAACAGTTATATGAGAATAATGCATATAGTGAAATTGTTGAACTGTTAAAAAAGAATAACGATAAACTCTCAATGCGTGAATATAATTTGTTAACGATATCTTATGCACGTATCCAACAGTATGCCAATGGTTTGGTGTCTTCTAATAAAATGATAGAAAAGTGCAAAGAGAAAAATGATACCACAAACTTAGTTATAGCCTATAATCGTAAGGTAGAAAATCTTCTTGATTTGGAACGTTTAAAAGAGGCACTTAAACTCTGTGAAACTATAGAGCCAACCTTTAGAGTAAAGGATTCTATTCAATTTCAAAATCTTTGTTTTAAATGGGGAATACTATATAAACTAAAAAAAGATTATAATAAAGCACTTGAAGTATACGATAAAATAACACATAAGAAATATAGGGAATTAACACTGTTTACTAATAATTATGCAACAATATTAGAAGGATTAGGGAGGTCTGATGAAGCTATTGAATATTATAAAAAAGCAGTAGAAATTGATCTAAAAAATCATAAAGATGTAGGTCTTACATACTCAAATATTGCCCATATATTAATGAGTATAGGTCGATTAAAAGAAGCACAAAAATATTTAGATTTAGCAGAAAATAGTATTACAAAAAAAACACCGTTGCGTACTCAAAAAATTATTTATAAATACTATTATGACTACTACCAAGGTACTAAAAATACTTTTTACGCAAGTATTTATTTGTCATTTATAGAAGACACAAATAACAAAATTTATAACAAAAAACTCGATACAGAGTTGGAGGCTTTAAAAATTTCTTATGAGAGTAAGCGCAGACTAAATGAAGAAATAGAATCTTATAAAAAGCAAAAACTGTATGGAACTATTATTTTATTACTTATTATTCTCATTTTAGTTTCCATTCTATTCTATTTAAAATACAGAAATATTAAAGATGCCCATAAAAATGTTGTTACAGAGCAGAAACTACTACGATCTCAGATGACGCCTCATTTCATTTTCAATTCATTATCGGTTTTACAAGGTATGATTTTAAATAATGAAAATAAGAAATCAATTTCATATCTTTCAAAATTCTCAAAATTATTACGACTTATTTTAGAAAATTCGAGAGAAAAAGTAGTTCCAATAAGAGAGGAATTAGAAGCTATAAAGAATTATATTGATTTGCATAATATGCGAAGTGATATCACCTTTGAGTATGCACTTATTTTAGATGAAAATCTAGATGATTTAGATATCTATATTCCACCAATGCTTATACAACCATTTATTGAAAATGCTATTGAGCACGGCTTTCAAAAAAAGTATGAAGGGGCTAAAATAACAATTCACATTTCATTGAAAGATAATAAGCTTATTTGCATTATAAAAGACAACGGTGTTGGTCTAAATGCTAAAAAGAGCACTCCAAATACTACTAAAAAATCACTATCTACCCAAATCACTAAAGAGCGCTTGAAACTTATGGCAAAAGAATTTAAGGTTGAGACAGGATTAACCATTCAAGATAGGGGGGCGTTTAATGAAAAAGGAACACAGATTAATTTAACATTACCATATAAAATTTTATAAAATGCTTAAAACATTAATAATTGAAGACGAAATATATATTAGAAAAGGACTTCGAACAATGATTGATAGTCTCGAAAAAAATATAGTTATACTAGGAGAATGCGGAACAGTTAAAGAATCTATCGTTGTTGCTAAATCTACAAAACCAGATTTGATTTTTCTTGATATCAATTTAACCGATGGAAATGCCTTTGATTTTTTAGAACAAACCAACGAACTTGATTTTAAAGTTATTTTTATAACAGCTTATGAGCAATATGCACTACTAGCTCTCAAAAATGGCGCTGTAGATTATATTCTAAAACCTGTAGATATTGAAGAGTTAGAAGCGGCAATAGACAAAGCAATTGTTTTGAACAGTAGCACAGAAAAAGAGCATTTGAAAATTGTAAAAAATCAATTGATTAATAATAAAAAAGACAAAATAGTTATACGAATTCAAGAAGGGTTTCAAGTGATTAGGCTAGAAGACCTTATCTATTGCAATTCTGATAAAGGCTATACCACTTTTAATTTAGCTAATGGAAAATCGTATCTGGTTTCTAAACCTATTAAAGAATTTGAATCTCAATTACCTAATGAGACATTCTTTAGAACACATCAATCCTATATTGTAAATATTAATTATATAGACAAATATGACAAAACGGGTTATATATACCTGAAATCTG